>CAZRBZ010000096.1:0-2565 GCA_964598515.1 Candidatus Woesearchaeota archaeon | reverse complement strand
CTCAAACTCAATAACAAAACAAATCCCAAAACAAAAAATAACTTCTTCCCCTCTTTCATATAATTATCTTAATTTTTATTATTTATAAATCTTCACCAAAATTTAAAATAAAATTACACTGGGTTAACTAAAACGACCGAAGCTAAAATAAATAATACCAGAACCGACAACAAAGCAGTAATGAAATATAGAATCATTCCCTTTTTCAAATTTAAACCAGTTTGATAAAGATTCTCTAATTTATCTTGACCAGAATCAATTGAAACTAAAGTGCTTGTTAAGATGAATATAATCTCAATCAAATAAATACCAACAGCAATCTGTAAAAAATAAGGGGGAATCATTGAAGAATAATCAAATATATTTAATAAATCTCCCATTCCCGCCATACTCGCTCCAGCTGCATCACCCATGCTCCCTAATTGTAACTTCCCTAAAATAGAAGTAATCATCACAGCTAAACCAACAACAATTCCAGATAATAATGGAGCCAAAAAAGTCATATTACTCCTCATATCAGAACTAATTTCGGCCAATAAATCTTTTAACCTCATTGTAACCTTGTCAATATTTTTTACATATTCTGAAATACTCATTAAACTAACTGCAGCAATTTTCAAACCTTTCTTAGCAGATTCAATCAAAACTCTCATAGAAGTTGCAATTAAACTACTAGGATAATATCTCAAAGCCCCACGTTTTTTATCAAAAATTGATTTATCAACACTCATACCCATTTGTCTAATATTATAATTAACTCTTGCAAAAAAATCTCCTGTTCTAAGTCCTTTAGAAGATTCAGCAACTTTTCCAAAAACAAGTTCAGGAGGAACACCATTGCCTAATCTATTACCTAATTGAAATAAAGAATTATTAAATTCTTTTTCTAATTCTTTAGTCTTTTTCCTTTCAATAATTAACTCCTTCGTTTTCTCCCTAAAAGACATACTAAAAAACAAAGCAAGACTCAAAGGAAAAAGCAATCCTAAAAACAAAGATCCAATTCCAAAAGGTCCCTTAACTCCAGTTGAAGTTTCAATAAATCCAAAAAACAACTCCCCCTCCAAAGAAGGTATAAAACCTAAACCAATATCACCAAGAGTAAAATCATTAGGAATACCTAACATTTCCGGCAAAGGAGTAAATCCAAATAAAATTGGAATTAAACTTAAAAAAAGAAAAGGAAAAACAATTACAAAGGATTTCTTGTAAGGTAAATTGCTTTTGTATTTTTTATATTTAGGATTCTTTTCTAACAAACTAACTTCTCCATGTCCTCCTGGGCGCAAAGCCAACGCTTTATCAGTCAGATAAAAAACCATAAAAGGGATAATCAAATTAAAAATAACAAAAATATGAATAAATGTCAATATCCCTCCAACCATCGCAGAAGCCAAAGGAATTAAAGCTAAACCAAGAGTGGGTAAAACAACTCCCAACATATAAATATTAGTTAAAGGACCCCTAACATTATGAGTAAACTTAATCATTTTTTCATAAACTCCATCAAGAACAACTTGTAATCCTTTTTCCAAAGTAGAAATTCTTCTAGCATTATCAGGTTCAAACAAACTGCTTTCAATCAAATGAAAAGCTTCAATAAATTCAGGAGCATAATCTCTCCAACTAGCAAGATAAATATCTAAACTTTCCTTGATGGTAGAATATTTTCCAATCTCAACATCATAAAAAATCTTTTTAAAATCCAGTGCCAAAGGATCCTCCAAATTTTCAGCTGCAAATGCAATAGCTTTTTCTAGATTAGGTGTATGTCTCATATACACAACTAAATAAAGAATTGCAGGAACCATTTGAGTCGAAGCTTTTAATCTCCATTTCTGAGCCAATCTTTTAGGATAACCATTAATAAAATAAAATAAAAACATTGATAAAATAACCATTAAAAAAAAGAACAATAAAGGAAAAGCAGCAAAACTACCCTTAATTAAAGCTACAGAAACAGAAATTAATAAACCTAAAAAGAAAACAGAAAGAAAAGCCACCATACCAAAACCCAAAGCTTGCCAAGGTTCAACATTTAAATGAGCAATCTCAAGATATTTTTTTACAGATTCCTCATCTTTTTTAGAAGGTTTAACTCTTATAACATTTCCCAAAGTATGACACCATTTTTCATAACCAGAATATTCCTGAGAAATTTCCTCTTTAAATTTAGAATAAGATTTACTATATTTTTGTCCAGAAGATTCACTAGATTTTACTTTACCCTCTATCTTTGCACCATATTTCTTCAAAATCTCGTCTACAGTTGGTTTCATTCAAAATAACCTCTAAACAATTTTTGGATGAACAAAAATTTTATATTTACTTTATTAAGATTTGGCATTTTTTAATAAATTCAAAATCTCCTTTCTAAACTTTTTTAAATCATTAAACAATAGGTGAAACTCTTCAATAGAAATCTTTTTAGCATAATACTGAATCTGATTTCTCAAAAACCTAAACCTATCAAAATCCAAAGAGGATTTTTCATTTTTGCAAATTTCTTTCAAAAAACCAACATAACATTCAGGATTATATATTTTATAACCTTTTTTTAGAGCT
>CAZRBZ010000095.1:0-2572 GCA_964598515.1 Candidatus Woesearchaeota archaeon | reverse complement strand
GATCCAGTGAAGTTAAGTTTTACTCCGTAAGAGTTAATTTTTGGTTTAATATTGATTGGACAGACGATGAAAGTTATGCAGAAATATTGAATAATGGATATGGTGAAGGAATACAAATAAGAAGATGGTCAACTGAGGATGTTATTAATGTAGATTTCTATATATCTTCTACAAGATATAGAATGAATGCAGGAGCAGAAATTTCTTCTGGTTGGCATATGGCAACTTTTACGCATGATGGAACAACTGGAAAATTATATATTGATGGTTCTTCTTATGATAGTATTTCGGCAAGTGGGACAATAGATAATACCAATAATAATTGGAAAATTGGAAGAAGAAATGGAGCAAGTGATGATTGGTTAAAAGGTTCAGTTGATGAAGTAGGAATATGGTCAAGGGCTTTAACATCAGATGAAGTAACAGAACTTTATAATTCTAATAATGGTCTTGCTTATCCATTTAGTGCAGCTACACAGATAACAAAAGATGGAAAAGCGAGAATAGAAATTGAGCAAACAAAAACAAAAACAGGTCAAGCAAGAATTGAGGTTTTAGATACAGAAAAAACAAAATCTGGAACTGCAAGATTAGAACTTTCTCAAACAAAAACAAAAACTGGAAATGCTTTTATTAATACCTCAAATCAAGTAGATAAAACTGGTCAAGCAACAATTCTAATTGAAGATATTGAAAAAACAAAACTCGGAACTGCAAGAATTCAAATAAATGATACTGAAAATGTTTATGATTCAGATGCAAGAGTTGAGTTGATTAAACAAGAAACTAAAAACTCAAATGCTCGAATTGAAACAATTAATCAAATTGAAAAAACTGGAAATTCTTATATTGAATTAATTAATCAAATTGGCAAAACAGCAAACGCAAGAATTGAAACAATTAATCAAATTGAAAAAACTGGAAATGCTTTTATTAATACATCATTCAAAGCAGAGAAAACAGGTAATGCAGCTATTAATATTTTAGATGATTTTCAACCGACAATAAAGAGCATTAATAATATCCTGCCAAAAATAAAGAGTGTTGAATTTTTTAATTTAAAATCAGTCAAACAATCAGATAAACTTGGAAATGCAATTATTGAATTTCCATAAAATATAAATAAACTAAAAACATAAAATATCATGGGAAATCAAATAACTTGGAATGCTCAACCCTCAGATTCAGATTGGGAAAAAACAGCAATTTATAGAAGTTCTTCGGAAAATGGAGATTATACATTAATAAAAAGCCAAGATTTGCCTGATACTTCTTATTATGATTGTGATGGAGAAACTGGGAGTTGGTATAAAATAAAATTTACTACAACTATCGGTAATTGTTCAGAATCAGATTTTTCAGAAGCAATTCAAGGAATTAGTCGAATAATCTATGCAGACCCAATAGGGGTCCTTCAAACAGCAGGATTAACTACTGAAACATTGCCTGATTCAATCACAATAAACACAATTTATAATTGGATTTATGATATTTCTCGAAATATTGATGAAATGAACAATACAGTTTATGGACGAATAGAAGCGTTTCCAGAGCATATTTCTGGAAGTAGGCACCTTGACAATGGAAAGACATTGAAATTACCGTATCGCCCTGTTTCTGATTTAGTAATAGAGTACAGGCAAAGCATTACTGAGGACACTTGGATAACTTTAAACGAATTTTTTGATTATGAAGTAATTCCAGAAAAAGGTCGAATTTATTTGTATAGATTCCCTTTAATCCTTTATCGAAATGTGAGAGATATAAAAGTTAATGGAAATTATGGTCAATTAACAATTCCAAATAATATCAGACAGTTAGTGGAAATTTTGGCATCGATTAAGATATTTGTTCACATAACTGGTGGGACCTATAATGATGTGACGAGTTATTCACTTGGTCCTTACAATGAAAGTTTAGGTGAGCCTTATATTAATTTGAGAGAAACAATTAAAATTCTTGAAAATGATAAAAAAAGATTAATGCAAGAAACTGGAATTTCTGATAAAAAAATAAATTTGAGGTTTGGTTAATGGTAATTGGAAGCAAAACAAGTTTTAAAAATAATGCAGTTAAACGACTTGCTGTTGATGTTAGCAGATTAAGAAAAACATATGAAAAAGACGGCATGGGAAACCGACTCGGAACTCCTGCTGAAGAAACAATTGCTGTTAAAATAATTTTTGATAATATTTCTAAAAAGAATTTACAAAATAGAACAATTGGACAAATAGTACCAGGAACATCAAAAATTTATTGGGATGCAGATCAAGATATTATTGAAGGAGATATTTTGATTTATGAAGAAATACAATGGAAGCTTCAAAAAATTACTTCTGAATGGTTCGCAGTTTTTAGTGAGGGTGAAGTTCAAAAATTAAATCTGAAAGGGTCATAATGGCAGTTAAGATAAAAAATAATGTTTCGCCAGAAAAAATAATGAATCCATTTCTTGAAGCATTATGGAAAGCAACATTAAAACTTCATGAATTGGTGCTCGCAGATGCACCAGTGGGGGCCACAAGTGAGATTAAACAAAAAATAGATTTCTTGCCAAAAATAAAAGGAAGAA
>CAZRBZ010000094.1:0-2608 GCA_964598515.1 Candidatus Woesearchaeota archaeon | reverse complement strand
CAATTTTCAAGACAATCATCTAAATCATTAGAGGTATTTCCAAATCTACAATAACTCATATTTCCCATTTTATTCTAAATCCTCCTCTATTGCTAAATCATTTAATTTATTAAATATTGAGGTATAATCTTCTGTGTCGTTTTCTTTTTCAATTAAGAGATTTAGTGCTTTTTTAATTATTTCTCTTTCGTTTCCACTTAATTGTGTTGTAAAATAAATTTCCTCTCCATATTTTAATTTATTTTCTGTGGAAATTTTTTTTCTAAAAAATATTTCATCTAATCCAAAATATTCGGTAAAGTCTTCTCCACAATTATTACAATTACATTGAATTCTAACAAAATCGTCTTCTAATTGTAAATTTTCTCTTGAATAGTTATCACTTTCACAATAAGGACAAAATCCTAATTTTTTGTTTATCATTCTTCTTTCCCACTATCATATTTAGTTTCAATACAATCATCTCTTTTACAAATAGGGCAACCAAAACTTCCGTTCCCTAAATCAATTTGATTTATATATGTGTCACAATTACTACAATAATCTAATTTTCCCTTTTCATAAAGTTCCCCACAATATTCTGAGTTTTTTTCTAATATCTCCTCACAAATCTCATTAAATCTTTCTTCATCATCAGATTTAGCGATAAATTCATTAGTAGATATATTACTCCAAACCCACTCATCATTTAATCCTTGCAAATATCTAAGGTCTTCAATCATTAATTCTTTATCACTTTGCCTATCACTCCCACATTCAGAAATCCAAGTGAATAACATATCAATTTCATCTTCTCTATCGCAAGGTTTATAATCAACTAATTCTTCTTGAAATATATCTTCATTAATTAGAATATCATTAATATAAACTCCTTCACTTTTAATTTCTAGAGTATATCCTTCTTGTTCGTCTTCTTTAGGTTCAAAGTCTGGAAATAAAACATCAAATTTTCCCCCTTGTTCTAATTGTGATTTTATAAAATCGCTTGTTTCTTTATCAACTTCAAATGTATGACTTTGTAAATTAGTATATAATTCTATTTCCATTTTTAACACTCTGCTGTGAAAGAACAATAATCTTGCTCCTCAACACAATCTTTAATTTTTATACCTAATTCAAGTCTTGCATATAAAACTAAAAGTTCTTTAACTTCTGTTTCTTCTATTTTAAGATAGTCAGCTAACATTTTATCATTATAGCTATCGTTTTCCTTAAAAAACTTATCAATTTTTTTCTTATATTTTCCAATTCCTTGAATGCACTCATCAATTCCCTCGTTTATATCTGGTAAATTATCTTTTTCAAAATAATATTCTAGTTCTTCTGGTTGTGTTCCTGTAACTCCAAAATTATCTGCGTCATTACTAGATTGAATAGCAAACCAAAATTTCCCATTTATGTCCCCTGAAAAATAGCGTCCCATTTTAGAAATCTCCAGAATTATAATTTAATTTCTTTTCAATAGGTAACCTATTGTTTGTTTTTATTTCTTTTTTCATTTTTGTTTTTTATATTTTTTTATGAGGTTTAATTCCTCATTTTATTTTGTCTGTTATAACGAAGTTATAAACTTTTAGTGACTATATTTTAAAGTATCTCTCCTTTATATATGTTTCCATTGTTCCATTGCAACCTATCCCTTTTAACTTCAAATTCTTTAATTTTATTTTGAATTTTATTCATTTTAATTTTATATCTTCCTTTTAGTATAACAACCCAAACATTGTTTTAAGTTTGGACTTATTGTTTCAAATTTATAAGGTTTATTTTCTTCCTCATTCCAACAACAAAAATCTTCTTCTTTATTTTCTATCATTTTAATTCTACCTTAACTTTACCTAAATAGGTTCCATCATTATCAATCCCAACAAGATAATAAATCCAATTTTGTTCAAAGAAATATATTTCATCATCATATTCTCTCAACATCTCATCTTCTTTATCTGTTGTTTCAATAAGTTTATCTCCATTCCATTTAAAGAAAGTTCTATCAACTTCAGAAAATCCATAATAATAACTCATTACATAAAGTTCTTTAAACTCTTTCTTATTATCTATCAAATGATAATTTAAAAATTCATTATCGTTTGGATTATTTTCTCTAATTTGAAAAACCTCATGTGTATTTTGTTTAAATTCATCAAGTTCTAAAACTGCTCTTTGTATATTCAAATAATCGTTTTTTGTTATCATTTTAAAATCTCCTTTAATTTAGCCTTTATCCTATTATCAATTTCCTTTAAAAGTTTTTTCTGTTCTTTATCTGTTAAAGGTTCTCCATATCTTTCTGAGTTATCACCATAATAATTCATATCGTCATTAACACCAAAACCCAAAATATCACGAACATCTTTAAAAATTTCTTCATAGATATAACAAGTATCTTTTTCTCCCAAATACCAACTTAAAAATTCATAATTATCTGCGTCACCTTGTGTTAAATTTTCATAGACACTAAAATTATGGTTATCACAATAATTTTGTTGTGCTTCTGTGTATAATTCAATTTTTTTATTAATTATTATTTTATCTGTTATCATTTTAAATTTTCCTCAATATATTTATTTAAATCTTTTTCTAAATTTACTTTTATTTTCAATCTATCTTT
>CAZRBZ010000093.1:0-2714 GCA_964598515.1 Candidatus Woesearchaeota archaeon | reverse complement strand
CTTCTACTTTTTCTACCCAAAAATTTAATAAAGTAGTTCCATCGCTTTTAGTAAAACGTAAATCGCCAGATTGATTAGTATCGCTTGGAAAATTAGATGAATGTCCTTCTACGTGAAAATCATATCCTGAAGCACCAGAACTTTCTCCTACTTTTAATAGTACTTGATAGTCAGTTCCAGCACCAGATTGGCCTTGGATGGTTATCTTTTTTCTATATTGCCAATCGGATAAATATGACAATTTAATACACCCCTTCCAATTAATCAGTTAATTTCTTTATCTCTTTATTACCGTTTTCATCAATTATCCATAAGAACTTATGTTTTTTGCCCAATATATATTTAATTCTTCTCCCACCATTTGCACCCAAAGCAATATAATTACGCCTAAAAATTATTGGTTCTTCACCCTTTTCCAAAATAATTTCATGACTTGGAATTTGTTTTGGCAATACTAATAAACCTTTATCTAATAACTTCCTAGCTAATTTAACATCAAATGGATACCAACCAATAATTAATGCATCTTTCTTAGAAACATTGCCATACAATATTTCATTTCCATTTTCATCAAATTGCGCTATACTTTTACCATTAGCATAAGTAACTTTCCAATAATAAACCCAAGGACGATAAAGTAATAACTTTTCATAAGTTTTAAATAATTTATCAAACATAATAAACCTCCTAAAATTTTATTATAAACTTCGTTTAAAGACACGAATCCGTCCCATTCTGGTAATCCGACTTGGATTATAGAATGGGACGTTTTAAAAAATAAAAAAAACTAAGCTGTACTTTTGATAAAATCTCTTACTTTTTTAGGAATCTTTTTATAAGAAGAATATGATTTGCTTCTGCACCTGTGTGTAAAAATAAAAATTCCGTTTTCATCTATGCCAACACTAAACCCTCTTCTTCTTATTGTAGATTGGCTATTCGACATTCCCGACGGTCAAGCAAATTCGACCCTTGGAACATAGCAGTTCCGTTTTAAGCCACCTCCTGGCTTAATATAGGGACGGAATGCTCCTCGGCTACTCTTTCGAGTAAGTTCCATGCTCCCACACAGTCAGCGTTTCCCGTAAAGCCACACTGACCGCACTGGAACACTTCAACACTTACCCGATTCGCCTTATCAGTGAACCCGCACACAGGGCACTTTAGGGAACTGTATGCAGGATTCACCTTTATTACTTGGAAACCTTCCAAGCGTCCCAATTCCTCTAATTTATTTGCTAAGTGCATATATGGCCAAGTATTGTTGCGTCTTCTAAATTCCTTTGTACGATTTTTTTTGCCTTTAAATAATAATCTCTCGACTACAAAATCAGTATTAGGATAAAGTTTCACTAATAATTTTGCATAATAATTTAATAATTGTTTCTGTGGCGATAATTTTCTCTTATAACTTCTCCATTTAGTTCTGATTCTCAAATCTTTTAATTCTTTGCCTAAAATTCTTCCATCAGAAGTAGCAATTGCATTATTTAAACCTACATCAATACCAATCTTATTATTGTTTTGTTTTTTCTTTTCTGGAAGTTCTATAAAGCATTGCATATAATAATCATTATTGATTTTTAATAATTTAAAACTCTTTCTTAATCTCCCCTTTTTTAACATTTTATTAAATAAACTTGCTTTTTTGCAAGGTATTTTTAATCTATGTCTTAAATTTAGATTGATAATCGAAAACCAAATATCAAATTCTTTTGTTTTAAGTTCAGGAATAATATAAGCACTAAATTGGTTCAAATCTATTTCTTTTCCTTTAAAATAAGGCCTTTTTTTTTGTTTATTCCTTTTTGCTCCCTTTATTATTTGCCAAGCTTTTACCGAAGCGTCTCTAATTAATCTTCCACCTCGGCAATATTCTTTAGGTGGATATGAACCTTTTATATCTTCAAAATCCCAAAATAATTTTATTTTATGATTAACTTGATCTTGCCAAAATGCAAGCAGTTTATTTAATTCTTTAATTTTACCTTTATTTGCATAAATTTTCAATTTACAAGATTTGATCATAATTTACAATCTTTCAACAAGTATTTAACTTTTCTCTTTTTCATTTTCCAAAAAAATAATACTTTTTGGCGCTAAAAATAAAGAATTCAATATTTCTGGAGCTAGAAACTTAGCACTAATTCTATGACAAACTTCTAAATCACCATCTTTATAAATTTCAAATAAAATTTCATTCTCATCTAATCGCCTATAATATCTCGCAATTCCATCCTTTTCCATTAAAACAACAAAATTTATCACGGTTCGTACAATTTTATCTCTTTAATACTTTTTTTCATCAATATTAATTGCTTATTCAATTCTGCTAGGAATTGTTCAAATTCTACTGAATCACTTATTTTCTTATAAACCATAATTAAACCTGCCAAAATGTCTGAAAAGAAATCATATAAACTTTCTTCTTTTGAACTAGAACTAGTATAAAAATGATATAAACCAGAAGATTTAATCATAACAGAAATATGATAATCATCCTTACACTTTTCTTCAATTATCTTTAATAAATCCTTTAACTTCATTATCCACTCCTTAAATGAAATTTTTCTCTGCAAGATTTTTCAATTGTTCTTTACGTTTCTTCTTGGCTTCTTCCTGTAACTTCAATAATTTCTTCAAATCTTCTATTGTCATGTTCCTGATTTCTGCCTGATGTCTCAATTCTTCTTCTGTATATTTCTTTGCTATTT
>CAZRBZ010000092.1:0-2743 GCA_964598515.1 Candidatus Woesearchaeota archaeon | reverse complement strand
ACTATTAGTTAGAGTTAATTTTATAAAAGTATATTACATAATTTGTTTATGAAAAAAGGGGGAATAATTTTAGCTTTAGTTTTAGTTATGAGTTTATTTTTTGTTGGTGCGGTTAGTTTTGATTTTAATTCTCCTTCAGGGGAAACTGAAAGTGATTCTGTTGGAATCGATTTGAATTTTTTTAATGTTACAAATTTATTTGATTTTGTGTTTAAGTGGGGTTCTTCTAATTATAGTGTTTATGATGAAGATTTAATTTTGATGATGGATTTTAATAATGATTCTGATTTGGGAGAGGATGATTCTGTTGTTAAAGATTTGAGTCGTTATGGTCATGATGGTGATGTTTTAGGTGGAGCTGCGGCTGTTAATGATGGTAAGTATGGGAAGGCATATAGTTTTAGTGAAGGGGATGGAATTAATATTTCTGCTCATGAGGATTTTAATGTTGATGAGTTTACGATTAGTATGTGGGTTAAGCCTGATAAGACAAGAAGAGTTTTGGATTTAGATTCAAGAGATTTACATACTTGTTATATAGATCAAAATCATGATGCTTGGTGTTTTGGGGATGCTGGTACTGGGAAATTGGGTGATGGAACAATTGTTGATAAAATTTTACCTACGAGAGTTTCTGGAGATTATAAATTTAGAGAAATTGCAGTTAGTGAGGATGCGAGTTGTGGAATTTTGACTAATGATTCTGTTGTTTGTTGGGGTGAAGGTGGAATGGGAGAAATGGGCAATGGGGGAATTGCAGATAGCACTGTTCCTGTTTTTGTGAATACAACTTTGAATTTTACTTCTTTAACTTCTGCTAATCACTTAATGTGTGGATATTTAGAGAATGGTTCTGCTGTCTGTTGGGGTTATGGTTCAATGGGTCAATTTGGAGATGGAGTTAGTTCTAATCGTTTGACTCCTGCGTTTATTGCTCCTAGTTGGAATTTTACTCAGTATGCTTTTGGTGAAGTGCATACTTGTGGAATATTGGATAATGGAACAGTTTATTGTTGGGGAAATAATCATCAAGGGGAAAGAGGAGATAATTCTACCTTGGATACAAATGTTAGTATTCCTGTTCCAGTTTTAACTGATAATTATACTTTCAAATGGATTGATGCTGGTGAAGATCAAAATTGTGGAATTTTGACTAATGGTAGTTTGATGTGTTGGGGTGAAAATGAAGAAAATCAATTAGGTATTGATTCTACTGAAAGAAGTTTAGTTCCAATTTTTGCAGATACAAATTTTATTTTTGATAGGGTTTATTTGAGTAAACATGTTGGTTTTGGAATTTTAGAAAATGGGAGTGTTGCTGCTTGGGGACAGAACACTTATCTTTCAAGTTATGGTGATGGGACTTGGAATATTTCACTTATTCCAAAATTAATTAATTGGGATTTTGATTATGAAATTGATACTTTAACAAATCCTGTTTGGAATTCGGAGCATTATTGTTTTTTAAATGAAGGGTTGCCTTATTGTTTTGGAGCAATAATGGGTTATGAATCAGGATTAGGATATATTTTGAATGAGATTCCTTTTCCACATAAATTTGTTATAGAAAGTGAATTAGAACAAAATTATGATAATTTTTATTTTTCAAGTAGTTCTTATTGTTTTAAAAAAAATGAAAAATATTTTTGTGGAGGGATAACTTATTGTGGTGAATTAGGTACGGAAAAAAAAGAGAATATTTTAGAACCATTAGAAGTTTATGGTGGTGAAAGATTTGAAAAATTTTATTTTTCTAGTCTGTCTCCTTGTGGTCTTTTACAAAATGGTTCAGCAATGTGTTGGGGAAATAATGTTTATGGCCAATTGGGAGATAATACTACAACTGAAAGACATATTCCAACACCTGTTTATGGAAATCATACTTTTTCAAAAATATTTGAGAATCTGGGTCCAGTACAGTGTGGTCTTTTACAAAATGGTTCAGCAATGTGTTGGGGAAGAAATGGTTATGGTCAATTAGGAGATAATACTACAACTGAAAGACATATTCCAACCCCCATTTACGGAAATTATAATTTTAGTTTTATCTCAATGGGTTTTTTCCATGTTTGTGGTCTTTTACAAAATGGGACAGCTTTATGTTGGGGAAGAAATGGTTATGGTCAATTAGGAGATAATACTACAACTGAAAGACATATTCCAACCCCCATTTACGGAAATTATAATTTTAGTGCTATTTTTTTAGGTGGTCTTCATTCTTGTGGTTTATTACAAAATGGGACAGCTTTATGTTGGGGGCAAAATACATATGCTGCTTTAGGTTCAGGAGATTTTCAAAATAAATTAATTCCAACACCTGTTTGTGGTAATTTGATTTTTTCTAATATTTTTTCTGATAGAAGTGCTTCTTGTGGAATTTTAAAAAATTCTAAAGATATTTATTGTTGGGGAAATCATGCTGCTTTTAATTTTGGAAAAGAAATAATTGCTCCTTCAACTCCATTTTCAATTTATTCTGATGATTTAATTTCTAAAGGAGAAACATCTTTTAAAATTGGATTAACTTATGATGGGAATTTGAGGGCAATTTATGCTTTGAGGCATTTTGATTATGATTTGGAAGATGATTGGAATAATATTGTTTTGAATATAGGGGAAACTGTCAAATTATTTGTTAATGGAGAGGTGGTAGATAGCCATCATGGAGTTATTATTCCAAAAGATATTTTAAATGACCTAGAAATAGGAAAAAACTCCAATGCTCAAATAGACGACCTCATGA
>CAZRBZ010000091.1:0-2761 GCA_964598515.1 Candidatus Woesearchaeota archaeon | reverse complement strand
GTTCCACCTATAAAATCATCTCCAGACTGGCAAATTAAAAAATCTCCTGAACTATTTTCCACATAAACCTTCCAAGTTAAATAAATATAATTATTACTTTCAGCTGTTGCATAAGCACTAAAATCAACAATGCTTGAAGAAGGGATTATTGCCCCCCCATTTCCCAAATAAAGAGATTTTGCAATAGTGGTTATAGTTGTTTGAGAAGCTGGGAGGGTCATTGAAACTTCATTTTCATAAGAATCACGAGAACTATTTAGTTTAATATTTGCTAAAGAAGTAAAATTAGAAGTTGAAGTTTCATAGAATTTATTAGTCCAAGAATAAACTTCTGGGCCTGAGACATTTATTTTTCTCTTCTCTGAACTTGAAATAAAACCTGCATTATCAGTACAATTTATATACCAAGTATAAATCCCATTATCAAGATATACTTCAAAAAATTGTGGAACATCCATCTCAATAGAATCATCTGAATAAATTATCTCATTATTTGCAATCATATCACAAGAAGCAATCCCTGTATTATCTGTAACATTATAATCAAACCTTAAAGTATTTGTAGTATTTGTTGTTTCATTTGCAGGTGCAATAGAAGTCACAATTGGCGGAGTTAAATCAACATTAAAATGAATATTATTTGACTCATACATCTCTCCCAAACTATTATTACAATAAAAACTAACATTATGACTAGATTCACTAAGTCCTGTTTCTTGATTAGAAAAATAAGTTGAATTTATTTTAGTCATTGTTGTATTTGCTCCGCCATCCAAAGAATATGCACACCAACTTCCCTCTTGAGAAAGAGAAACATTAAAATCAATTGTTGAAGTTGGATAAGTTTTTTCCAAGGGAGAAACAATATTTATAAATTTAACAGGAGCTTCCCCAAGTTCAATCACAAACCAATTTGCTTCTTGTGTCTGAGAAGAAGTTCCTTTTTGAAATTGCAAATCTGTTGAATTATATAATTTATTTGAAAAAAAAGCATTTGCAAAAGTGGTTCCAGAACCTGTTGTTGAATGAGACTCTAATGAAAAACTTTTATTTAATTGCACTGAATTAATTTCTACATTAACAGGGCTTGAACCTGAAATAGTGGTGGTTCCATTCTGAACAGAGAATCTATCATTACTAACAACAAACCAAGCAATTCCATAAGTTGCAGAACCAGAATTTTTATAAAATTCAATAGCAGTAGAATTAGCAAAATATCCTCTAATAAAAGATTCCCGCAAACTTGTCTCCCCAGCAATTTGTCTTGAAAAAACTAAAAAACTATTAGAAAGATTAACTGAAGAAGATAGTTGCTGCGAAACACTTGTGCCTGAACCAGAAACATAACCAGATTGAACACTTGCTCCATCCCATTCAACTATTTGCCAATTTAATTCTCCAGGAGAACCAGTTGTCCCTCTGGAAACTAAAATTTGAGTTGAACTTGTAAATCTTGATTCCCAAAATCCACGAACATTTTGACTAGTAGTTCCAGAATTTAGCCTATTTGAAATTAAATTAAAAGAAGAACTTAGATTAATTGAATTAAAACTTATTGTTTGTGAAGGAGAAGAAGAAGCATATTCCATATTTCCTCTTTGAACATACAAATCAGCACTTTGAATAACCCCCCATTCAATATAGACATTTCCAGTTGTTGAATATCTCCTGAAATTAATTTTATCCCTCATTAATTCCCCTAAAACCTGAATTTGACTTGGAGCACTTGAACCTGAGCGCACAGAAAAAATTAAAAAAGATTTAGATAAATCCTGAACAGAAAAAGAAACATTAACTTCATTTGAACCATCTGGCAAAAGAACTAAACCATGGCTCACATTTTCAATAATATTTAAATCAACTGAAAAAGAAACTGAAGTAGAATTAACTGTTTGCCCTGCACCACAAAAATAAGTTAAATCATAATCTCTTTCTCTTAGATAAGTTTTTTTCACACTAAAATAAGTTGAATTTATTTTAGACATAGAAACATTACTTCCTCCATTTAAAGAATATGTACACCAGTCAGTAGCTTTGCTTGTACTTATATTAAAATAAATATCTGAATGATTATAAGATTGAGATAAAGGAGAAACTACATTAAGAATAAGAGGAGTAGAATCCACTGAAAACTTATAAATTTCAGTTGAATAATTATCTCCATAACCATTATCACAATAAAAACTTACATTGTGCTGAGAATCTGATAATCCTGTTTTTGTATAACTAAAATAAGTTGAATTTATTTTAGTCATTGTTGTATTTTCTCCTAAATCAAGACTAAACCAACAAGAATTCATGTTGCTTAGAGTAGAAATATTAAAATCAAGAGTAGAAGTTGAATAAGTTGTGTTATTAACTGGAGAGATAACAGAAATTATTGGAAGTTGATAATCTGAATATAAAAAACCTGAATAATTGCTAAAAAATAAAACTTGATAAGGTTCATAAGTATGGGATTGCTCTGAATCTCCAAATAAATCTTCATCAATCAAAAGATAAATAATATTTGAAGGAGGAGAATAGCGCAATACAGGAAGGATTCCGTTTGGCCCATCTATTCTAATTCCAGAACCAAAAGCAACTCCTGAGTTATAAGTTTTAGATAAAGTTACATAATAATTACTCATTGGATAAGCATCATTATCAGAACCTTGAACATTATCACTTTCCCAATAAGATTCCCAACTATAATTTAAAACTCCATTTCCAGTTTCGCCACTATTATCCAAAGTCTCTGCATCTGACCAATCTGAATTCA
>CAZRBZ010000090.1:0-2772 GCA_964598515.1 Candidatus Woesearchaeota archaeon | reverse complement strand
AATATGCCGCACCATCTCCAGGAATGATAATTCCCTCACCAATTTCTAAAACTTCAACAATAGAAATTACTTTACCAATATCTTTATCATAAAATTCAGAATAAGTTATTTCTAACTGTCTAGCTATAGATTCAGAAGTATCTAATCCAAAAAGTGTTGGATCAACTCTTACATAGTCTTGAATTTCAGTCAAATAAAACATTTTAATCAAAACTTAAATGAAAAAACCATTTAAAAAGCTTTTCGTTTCAAAATAAAAAACAACGTTACTGTAACTCTAATTTCTTCTTATTCCTCACAACCATTTTCCTATTTTTCACACTTTTCTTAAGTTCTTTATCCATGGTAGCCAAAATAACTCGGGGATTATCTTCAAGATATTTTCTCAATCCCACATCAACATATCTTCCAGGAGCACTAATTTCCTCGTAATCATTTACTTTAATCAATTTCAAAGCTAAATTAGCTTGCTCTTTAAATTTCACAGCCTTAGAAGAATCCCTTAATCTCTTAATCTCTGCTATAACTTCAATAGGAATCAAAATTGAATGCCCCTTCATTAAAATTTCTTCAAAAAAATCAAGTTTATTTCCAATACAATTCAAAATAAAATTAGTATCTAATACAATCTTTGCCATAAAAAGATATAGAAAGAAGTATATTAAAAGTTATTTATTAATACTATAAAAAAATTATTAATTAATTCACATTTGTTCAATAGCTTTTCGATAATGCTTAAATTTATCTTTACCATATTCAAAAATTAATTTATCTTCCGGCTTAACACAACCTAAAAATGTCAAATACCCTTACTCATGCAAACTCTTTCCTAAAGTCACAAATTCGCTAAAATCTGCTACCCCACAACTTAAGTTGTGGGCTTGATCGCAGATTTTCGAGACGAGAATTTTTACATTCACCTTGGACAATGTGGCGCTCACCTTTTCCACAAGGGATGACTTCATTTTACAATGAGCCTCAGAAATATCATCTCGTTATACTCTCGGCACAATCTTTTTTGAAAAGGCATCCACGACTTGAGGAAAATTTTGAAAAATTTTGAGACACAAAATCCACGCAGTGATTTTGGCCTAAGTTGTGGTTTCAAAAACAGCCTATAAACAAATTTAGAATTATTAACTAAAATTTATAGGACCTTGTTCATAAATTTTAAAATTGAAATTAACCAATAAATTTTTCCACAATATTTTTAATTTTCACCTTATATTTCAAAAATTCTCCAACCTTTCATGCATTCAGCGGAACGAATAATTAAACAAGTTAAGCCATAATAGGCGCCTCAAGCTTATTCAACTTCCCAACAAAAACCCACGAAAAAATTTCAAAAACCTAAACTCAATCAATACACGCAGATACAACGAATAACTAAACATATCAATACAAGCGATAGCGAGCAATTTATCCCTTTTTTATTTTAAAGGTCATAAATTCTAATTTGACAATCTCTCTCAAAATCTAAACTCCGTCCATGTTCTCACTGATGGCATTAATAAAATATATCCTCAATAAATCTCATAATTCCATCTCCCAAAAACTTTAAATATGAAATCATTTTCATACAATCATGTCAATAGAATATTCAGAAAGAGTCATGCAAGAATTTCTTAAACCACAAAATATGGGAAATATAAAAAATCCCGATGGTATTGCAGAAGTAGGTAGTCCAGCATGTGGCGATATAATGCATATGGAAATTAAAGTTAGAGACAATAAAATAGAAGATATTAAATTCAAAACTTTTGGTTGCGCAGCAGCAATAGCTTCAACATCAATGATAACAAAAATGGTAAAAGGAAAATCACTAGAATATGCAGAAAAATTAACAATACAAGACGTAGCAGAAAAACTAAAAGGATTACCACAAATTAAAATGCACTGTTCAACAATGGGAATTCAAACTTTAAAAAAAGCTATTAAAAATTATAAGATTAAAGAAGGCCTAATTTAAACTTTAACATTTTCACAAATCTAAACTTCTTTTATGGACACAGCAGGAGCAGTTAATAATGGCCACTATTTTCTTTACCCCCAGAACTGCAAAATTCTCCCACTTCTTTCACAGTACTGCAAAATATTTATATATGAGTTATATTTCATATAATAATGGAACAATAAATTTTAAAAATAAATCATCCAGCACCAAAATTTACAGCTGAAGCATTTATTGATGAACAAATAAAAAAAATTTCCCTTAATGATTACAAAGGAAAATGGATAATACTATTTTTTTACCCTGCAGATTTTACATTTGTTTGTCCAACAGAACTAGGAGAAATGGCAGAGAAATACGAAAAATTCAAAAAACTAAATGCAGAAATATTGAGTATTTCAACAGACATAGTTTTCGTTCATAAAGCATGGCATGATTCATCTGGAACCATTAAGAAAATTAAATTTCCCATGATTGCAGACCCAACGCATAAAATTTGTTCAAAATATTAAACATTGATTGAAGAAGAAGGATTAGCATTAAGAGGGACATTTTTAATTAATCCAGAAGGAATTCTAAAAGCATTTGAAATCCATAATAATAATATTGGAAGAAGTGTTGATGAATTAATGAGAAAATTAGAAGCCGCTAAATTTATAGAAGAAAACGGCGGAAAAGTTTGTCCTGCAAATTGGAAACCAGGAAAAGAAACATTAAAGCCTGGGCTTGAGTTGGTTGGTAAGATTTAAGATTTTATTTAGAATTCATAGGCTGTTTTTGAAACCACGACTTAGACCAAAATCACTGCGTGGATTTTGTGT
>CAZRBZ010000089.1:0-2843 GCA_964598515.1 Candidatus Woesearchaeota archaeon | reverse complement strand
TTGTAGAAGTTGCTTCACAGACTTGGAATTTAGTTGGTAAATATGAAATAAATCCAATCTCGATAAATTCAACTCTTGCCTTTGAATCTCTTGAAGGACAATTTTTTGTTGGTAGTCTTAAAGGATATAATACAGTTATTGGGAATTTAGAACCTAAAAGTGTATTAGAAACTGGTCAAGGATATTGGATTAGAACAACTAATTTCGATGATGGAGATGAAGTCTTAATCTATGAACCAATAACATATATTAAATACTAAGATTAAAAACAAATTTTTTATTTTTTATTTTTCCCCAAACGGGGAAAAATTACTTTTTTTCAAAACATTTCATCATAAATGTTCTCTTCCCAAAATATCCTTTTTCATACAACAATATTTTTAAATGAAAAGCTTCTAAAAAATATATGGAAATAAAAAATATTTTGAGTATATGTTTTATTCTAATATTTGTCCTAACATTTGTTTCTGCTGATCAGAATTGTCCTGCTGGATTACCAAATGAATATTATGGAAATATTTATGTTGATGAAGGCATATTTAATCCCACCACATTACTAAGTGGAGAATATACTCTAATTGTTACAATTGATGGAGTTAATGCTGGTTCTCAATTTATTGATGACGGGACTTATTCATTAGATATTTCTCCTTGTTATGGAATAAGTGAAGGAACAATTGAATTTATTGTAAATGGTGTTAAAGCCAAAGAAATTACAGAATATAATTCTCAAAGTGCTACTTCAACAAATTTAGATTTAACTCTGAAGTCTTACCCTACTGCTGACAGCGGTTGTGGAGATGAAGAGATTAATGCTGGAGAAGAATGTGATGATGGAAATACTTTATCTGGCGATGGTTGTTCAAATTTTTGTGAAGTAGAATTTGGATATACTTGTAAAGCAGAACCTAGTATTTGTTCTGTTATTAATTTATATTGTGGAGATGGAATTTGTAGTGGATCTGAAACTTGTTCTAATTGTGCGACAGATTGTGGAGTTTGTTCAACTGACGATGATGATAATGACGATAGTGGTAGTAGTGGAGGAAGTAGTACAAGCAGTTCATCCCAAAAGGAAAGTATTCCAAAGACTATTTTAAATTCAGGTGAAGATAATGAAGCTGAAATTATTAGTATTAATTCATTAAATGAAAATATTGATTCTTCTGATTTACAACCAAAAAGAAAAGGTATTACAGGTTTCGCAGTTGCAACATTGGGTGAAACAGGTTCTGCTATTACTGGATTTATGATTTTAGCTTTGGGAGTTTTGGGTTTCATCTTCATCAGAAAAAGAAAACTTCAAAAAAAGAAATAATTCTGAATGTAATTTCTAAATTTTTAAGTGAATACCAACATTTAATAATTATATTTTTATCATATTAATATGAATAATGAGGGCTATATCTATGTTATCTAATATTTCTTTTGAGGATTTTGTTAGAGAAGAGGAACTTCAATCTTTTAATGATAAAGAGAGTGTTGCGATTGGACTTTTGGGATTGACAAAGGGTCTTGGAAAAAAGCAATTACAAAAACTTATGTTTTTGTCTTCTACTGAAAATAATATTATTTTGCCATTTAAATTTGAAAAAAATCTTTATGGACCATACTCCAAAGAACTTGAAGAAACAATTAATATCTTGGAACAAAAAAACATTATTGAGTTTTCAAAAGATACTGTATTTACAATTCCTCAAGAAACTAGAAAATTAACAAAAGAGGGAGAGAAAAGTTTAGAAAATCCTGAAACAAAAATATTTTCAAATTTTATAAAAGAAATAATTTCAAATTATGAAGGAGAAAAAAAAGGGGTTTTTCCTTATGGAAAAATACTTGAAAAAACTTGTTATGATAAATTTTATTTAACAAAAAATGAAACTGAGGAGTGGAAGAATTCTATAAAATCTAAAATTCAGGATATTTTGTCTCTTTTGAAAGATAGAACTCAAATTATTGAAAAAAAAGAAGAGTTAGAAGAAAAACAAGATTTAATATTGATGGCTTTTGATTATATGAAAAATCTTTTGAATAAAATTTTGGAAAAAGATGTTGATCAAGTTGTTAAAGGTGTTTTGATTAGAAAGACTGAAGAATATGTTGATAAATGGGGAGAAATTATACTTTTAGATCAAGAAAAAAAAACAAAAGAGGAATTTAATAAAATTTTATCAGAGGAAAAAATAATATTCAAATTTATTAATAAATGGGCTTTTTCTAACAATGTATGTGATTCTGTTTTTGAATTTGAGCTTAAAGAAGAGTCACAAATTCGCTAAAATCTGCTACCCCACAACTTAAGTTGTGGGCTTAATCACAGATTTTCAAGACGCGAATTTTTACACTCACTCTTGACAATGTGACGCTCGCCTTTCAGGGACTTTTTTGAAAAAGCATCCACGACTTGAAAGTCGTGGTTTCAAAAACAGCCTATGAGATTTGAAAGTTTGGTTTTTCTTGATACCAATGTGTGTATTTTTAGAACTATTGCTAATATACAAAAACCTAAAATTTATTCTAAAAAATTAAATTGGTTAAAAGTGAAAATAAATGATATTACTAATACCAATTCTAAATGCAAATTAATTATTTCTGATATTGTTTATTCTGAATTGAGTAGCGGAAAAATTCTTACTAATGAAGTTATTCATTTTTGTGAAAATGTTCTAAAATATCCAAAAAATAGTTATAAAACATTTGCAATTTTGAATGCTACAAAAAAATCCCTAGATAAATATTGTAATAAGTATTATATTAAATCTGAAATTTCGGAATTAATTGAAAATTCGCAAAACAATCTTGTAGAAGTTAATAAATTTTATTTACAATTTCCAGAAAAGTTA
>CAZRBZ010000088.1:0-2843 GCA_964598515.1 Candidatus Woesearchaeota archaeon | reverse complement strand
ATATGAACAAGAAAAGACAGCGATATCTAGAAAATGCAATTGGTATTTTCGCTTGGATTTCAGGATTACTACTTGCATTAGCAGTTGGTTATGGATTAATTCACGGACCATTAACACTTCCAGAAATTTTCGGAGGAAAAATACTTTCTAACATAACTGGTTGGGTAATAATTGGAACAACGATTATAACAATAATTCTAAGTTTTTTTAGGAAATAAAATTTCTCACTTCATTTATTATATTTTGTCAAATTATTGTAATATCTTTTTTCATTATCTTTGTTAAATTATCACCTGTGGCACACATATGGTTGATTTTTAGTCCAAATAAATATTAATTAAAATTTATAAGTGAAGATTTTTTAATTAATTATCTCTTTAAAATTTATAACATTATTGCATAAATTTTATTTATTTATGCTAAATTTATTTAGTAAATTATTTTTTTATAATTTTTGTATTTAATTATTCTAATTTTTTTAGGAAGTAAAATCTTTTAACTACTTAATTCTTTTTAATATTATGAAAAGAAAATTAAAACCCCTTCGTTGCAAAAACAAAATATTTCTTGCACCAATGGAAGAAGTAAATGATCCAGCCTTTCGCCTTTTATGTAAAAAAGCAGGAGCAGGATTAACTTATACTCCACTAACAAATCCCCTATCACCAAAACCCTTAATCTTAAAAGATAAACCAGTTCTTCAACTATTCACAAATAATATTCGTGGAATTCCAGAGTTCATGAAAAAATACAACAAAAAAGTTTCGGGTTGGGATTTCAATTTAGGTTGTCCAGCAACAACTGCAAAAAAACACAAGTTTGGAGCATATTTAACAAATTTAGAAACCATAAAAGAAATTATTTCATTAATGCGAGAACAAACAAAAAAACCCTTATCAATAAAAATTCGTAAATCACCAATTGCATACAAACTTTTAGCAATAGCAGAAAAATACTGTGATGTAATAGGAATTCATCCCAGAACAAAAGAACAAGGATATTCAGGAGAACCAGATTTAAAATGGGCAGAAGAATTCAAAAAGAAATCCAAAATTCCTGTAATTTATTCAGGCAATGTTAATGAATCTAATTTCCAACACCTCCTCTCTATTTTTGATTATGTAATGATTGGAAGGGCAGCAATTGGTCATCCAGAAATATTCGCAAAAATAACAAAAAAGAAATTCAAACATTCATATCGAGATTATTTAAAATTAGCAATAAAATATAATGTTCCATATAGAATAATAAAATTCCAAGCAATGCAATTCACAAAAGGATTAAGAGATTCAAGAAAAAAAAGAGTAGAAATATATGAAACAAAAGATTTGGAAGGTTTAAAAGAAATTGTATGAAAATGAAAAATTCCACGAAGTAATTCGGAAATTTAAAAAATAATAATTAATCCAAAATTTAATCTGGATATTTTTAGTAAATCTAATAATTCTTCCGAGAATTTGTTCCCAGATAATTAATTGTTTCAAAAAAAGCGAGGCCTGATGTTAAGAAGGTCATCCCGGGGGAAGTGAAAAATAAATTTACGTTTAGTAATTTAATTGATGCTCCATGGCAAGACATAAATTGAGTTTAGATTTTTTTAAAAATCCTCCAACCATTTATGCACACAGTGCCTATGAAGTAGGTTCTTGTGCTGGGAACGTAGTGAGACAGTATGGCGGATAATTATTTTATTAATTCGAACGATAGTGAGTAATTTTGAGTATTGAATTTTTTAAAGATTATTTTTCAGTTCTTCGTTTTATTTAAAAAAGTTTTTTTGTTTTTTATTTTATGAAATTATTCAAAAAAAAATGTGCTCATTGTGGTAAAAAAATAGAAAAAGGAAAAGAAGTATTTGCCCAAGTAAAAGTTCCAGAATTTATTGAACCAAAAGTCAAAGCTTTCTGTAGTGAAGAACATTATAACAATTATATTCAAGCAAATCAAGGAACTAAAAGTAGAAAACCCTATTGTCTAAATTGTGATGATTAAATAGTATTTTTTATTGTTTTGAATCTCATGCGTTCAATTAAATTGTTAAATGTAAATTTAATTTTCACCAACCTTTAATGAATGAAGAATTATCTGGAAACCGAGATCTAAACTATTAATTTATGTAAATTGAAAATTAATTATTATTTTTTTTAAATTTCCGAATTACTTCGTAAAATTTATTTATCAATTCTAAACTTGTTTAACAATGTCCCAAATTTCCAATAAAATCTAAAATAATTCTTTCCTCTTTACCAACATGCCAGAAAAAATAACTTTTGTTTGTTCATTTCAAGATTGCACAGAAGAACTAGGTTTTAGGAAACATACTTGCCCATTATGTGGACAAAATTATTGTGAAAAACATTTTTTTCCAGAAGACCATAATTGTCAAAAATTAAAAGAACAATGTTTTCCTCCAGAAACTCCTGAAGAAAAAAGAATACAAGATTTAGAAAAAAATTAATTTATATTAAGTTTTTATTTTTTAAATATTTAGATAACTTTAAACATTCATTTTCTCTTAATTCTTCCAATTCATTTTCAATTTTCTTAGAATTAAATATTATCCTAGATTTCTTTAAAACATTTCCAGAAATATTTCCCAAAAAACAATGTTTATTCAAAGTATAACATTCATATAATTTATCATGTTTTCTAGAAATTTGATTTATATCATTAAATATAAAATATTTTCTTTTATTCTTCAAAACAGAATCATGATAATCAGATTTAATCAGGGGATTTCTTTTTTCATGGTTTTCTAATCCCTTTTCAGTTTTAAATCCAGAACCACAAATATCACAAAGATATTTTTTCATAGAAATAAATAGAATAAACTCTTTAATTAA
>CAZRBZ010000087.1:0-2856 GCA_964598515.1 Candidatus Woesearchaeota archaeon | reverse complement strand
CAAAACAAAAGTTAATTTATTTTATTGATTGCACTTGTCCGGATTTTTACAACAGAAGATTAAAAGGAAATCTTGAATTTTCAGACAAAACAACTTCTGCGACTCCTTGTAAACATTTGAAACCTTATATTAAATTTTATGAAAAAGTACATGGATTTAAATTAAAAGTACCAAAACAAATGGAAGGGACAGAAAAACCTACTGCTCAACTCAGAAAGGCATTAATTGAGCGTTCTGGTGGTCTGTGTGAAGCGAATTGTGGAAATCTCGGAAGACACATACATAGAAAGATTAGGGGATCAAACGGGGGCAAATATTCTGAGGAAAACTGTGTTTATTTATGTGAAAATTGTCACAAAGCAATTCATGGAAATGAATTTAAGGGATCAAAAGGAAAATGATAAACAGTTGTCACTTCAAAAAAGTAGATGCTTTTAAAAACAAAAAATACATTAAAAATATAGGGAACAACGATGACACATTATGATGGAGTAAAAGCTGAAGATTTTTTTGAAGAATTCTGTAATAAAAATAATCTTGAATTCAATAGATTACATCAACCATTTGATTTTTTAGTCAATGGAAAATTAGTCGAAGTAAAATCAGCGAGACTTTTTGTCAAGCAATACAGAGATGGAAGAAAAGTGCAAGGAAGATATGAATGTTGGAGAAAATCACAATTAATAAAATTAAAGAAAAGAAATCCTTGGGTTTGTTTTATTGTAACGAGCAAAAATGGATGCATGATTCAAGGATTCACAAAAGCGAGAAACTGGCCGGCAATGATGAAAATTTCTATGAAAGAAACTGAAAATATTGGATTGAGATCAGTTAAAGAATTTTTGAGGTACATCAAATGAGTTTAATTGAAGTGCAATTATTCGAAGAAGCAATTGAAGACCTAAAAAGTTTAATTAAATTTGAAAAGAAAAAAGTCAAACCAAATCATTCAACTTTATGGGAATATAACAATGAATTAAAAAAAGCCAAGGAGATTTTAAGATGCATGAAATAAAAACAAGCCAACCGGATTATAAATTAACTACAACAAAAGATTTTTCAGGTAATCAAATAGAAAAAGAACCAAAAAAAATTAATGTTCATACAATGTGTTATTGGTTTGAAAAAAAAGGTTATTTGTTGGGAACAAAAAAAGGAAAAGCGAAAAGATTTGTAGAATTAAATTGCATTTCAAAAATTAAAGAAACAGAATTTGAATGTGCTCCAGTCCCTGGTTACAATAAAACAACTTACACAATAAAAAAAGAAAATAATTGTTTCTCTTGCACTTGTCAAGCATTCAAAAGAAATCAACAAAGGTGCAGTCATATAATGGCAGTTCAATTAAAATTATTTATGGAGAGATGGAATGGTAGAAATTAAAACAAAAAACCCCGAGAAAGTAATACAAGGAAGAAAAAATAAACAAGCAGGGGCTTTATGGGAAAGAAAAGTAAGGGCAGATTTAGAAAAGAATTGGATTGTTTGTAAGTGGCATAATAATGTTGAATTACCTAAAAGAAAATTAAATTCAGAAGAAGATTTTGAAGAATATCCAATTAGTGAATTATCTGGAAAATTAATCCCTGCAAAAAGAAAATATAATCCATTCAAAAGAGCTTATTCAATAGGAACAGGATTCCCAGATTTTATAGCTTATAAAATGAATAATTGGTTCGAAGGTGAACCAAGAATAGAGTATGAAGTTATTGGAGTTGAAGCAAAAAGTAATGGATATTTAGATAAACAAGAAAGAGAAAAATGTAAATGGCTTTTAGAAAATAAAATTTTCAGTAAAATTTTAATCGCAAAAAAGAAAAAAGAGGGCAGAAAAGTTGTAGTAGAATACATCGACTTTCAAACAAAATATGAATAAAGGAAAAGAGCCAAACATTTATCATAGAAAATATTTTATTCCGGTGATTTGTTGCAATTGTGGAAATGTTTATTTTATTTCTGCAACAAAAGGAAACCCACAACCAAAAGGATTATTCCCAGTAAGACATCGAACTGCATTCACTTGTTCAAAACCCTGTTCTCAAAAAGTCCATAGAATGAATGTAAAATTAAGAAAAAAAATAAAACACAATCATAAACAAATCACATGGGAACAATACGATGAAAAAAAATAAACCCTGTCCAAATTGTAACTCAACAAAAACAAGACAACATCCAGATGAATTTATTTGTTTTAATTGTGGATTTGTAAATAAAACAGACAAACAAGCACAACTTAGTAAAAATTGGGAGAACAAATGAATAATTCACAAACTAACAAAAAGAAGGTTAAAAAATAAAATGAAGAAATACAAAATCATTTATTCAGATCCTGCTTGGACTTTCAAAGTTTATTCTGATAAGGGAAAGGATAGGAGTGCAGAAAAACATTATAAAATTTCATCATTACAGGATATGAAAAACTTAAATGTTAAAAATATTGCAGATGAAAATTCAATATTATTTATGTGGGCTACTTATCCAAATTTAAAAGAAGCATTTGAATTAATTTCTGCTTGGGGATTTGAATATAAAACAACTGCTTTCACTTGGGTAAAGAAAAACAAAAAGGCAGATTCTTTCTTTATGGGATTAGGTTATTGGACAAGGGCAAATCCAGAGATATGTTTATTAGCAACAAAAGGAAAACCGAAAAGGGTTTCTAAATCAGTAAGAAATCTTATTATTTCAAAATTAAGAGAACATTCAAGAAAGCCAGATGAAATTAAAAATAGAATAGTTGAATTATGTGGAGATTTACCAAGAATAGAATTGTTTGCAAGAGAAAAAACAAAAGGATGGGATGTTTGGGGTAACGAAGTGGAATCAGATATTTCGCTTAGTAACGATGCAGAGAAC
>CAZRBZ010000086.1:0-2856 GCA_964598515.1 Candidatus Woesearchaeota archaeon | reverse complement strand
GGAAAGAGCTATAACTAAAATTTTTCAATTTGATGGCGCACGTAGGGTTGGAATTTTGGGTAAAGAAGATATTGTTACTAATAGATTCATTATAGAAGTGAAGGAAAGAAAAAGTTTGCCAAAGTTTATATTGAATGCTTATAAACAAGCTGAAAAACATAGAACGAAAGATAAAATTCCATTGTTTATTTTGCATGAATTAAATAAAAGTCATATGAATGATTTGGTAATCTTGAAATTGAAAGATTTTTTGGAGATTGTAAAAGATGATTGAGTTAAAAAGTATAGAATTAAAGAACTTTAGGAGCTGGAAACATTTAATTTATCCTTTTAAAGATGGTATTACACTATTAGAAGGTAAGATAGGTACGGGAAAGTCAAGCATCATACTTGCCATCAAATATGCACTTCAAGGTAATATAGAAGGGTTAAGAAAAAGTGATTTAGTTAGGGAAGGTCAAGATGATTTACTGGTAAAATTGGATATGTTAATTGAAGATAGAAATGTTACTATTTTAAGGAAAAAATCGGGTATCCAGTTATTTATAGATTCTATTCCATATCATTTTAAGCATAATTCATTGCTTGATAATATTAAGAATAGAACCAAATTCGCATTTTTATTTGGTTTTTCTTCTTTTTTAGATTTAAGACCTAATGAAAGGAAGAAATATATTGAAAACTTACTTCCCGATATGGAATTTTTAAGGAAAACTGTTGATGATTATTTATTTAAAATGGAAAAAAATGTTGAATTTAAAATAGGAAAAATAAATTTGTCTTTATGGGAAGATCATTTGAAATTCCTAACTGAAAATTTGGAAGTTATTAAGAATGAAATTAAAGATACAAAAGTTAAGCTGAGAAAAGCAATGAAAGAAAAGAAAAAAGAAATAACTAAGAAATATAATTTGGATGATATAGAAACTAAAATTGAAGAATTAAAATTGCAAAAGCAAGAAATTGAGTCCAAATTATCAAATTTAAAT
Source organism: Candidatus Woesearchaeota archaeon (assembly GCA_964598515.1). Lineage (GTDB taxonomy): Archaea > Nanobdellota > Nanobdellia > Pacearchaeales > GW2011-AR1 > GW2011-AR1. The sequence continues at coordinate 1,867 of CAZRBZ010000086.1, read as the reverse complement.
GAAGAAAAATTGAAAAAATCTAAGGATTTAGATAGTATTGTTGTTTTTGAAAAAAGGCATGATTTTATAAAAAATAAAATAAAAGAATTGAAGAAAAATTTAAAGAATTTGGAAATTAGCATTAAATTTGAAAAATGTAAATGGTGTGGCCAAGAAATAAAAGATTTGAAATTTATACAGGAGAAAAAAGATGAACTTGAATCTGAAATTAAAGAACAGATAGTAATTTTAAAAGATTTGGGTAAAAAATTATCTAAACTTTCTTCGGAATCTATTAAGAATGAAATAAGGAATTTAGATGAGCTTATAAAATCCAATGAAAAGATGAAATATGAAATTCAATTACAAATAAATGATTTACAGGCGGAATTGAATTTTTATAAGGCCGAAATGGAAAATAAGCAAAAGATTTTTGATGTAATTGAAATTTATAAAAAACAATTAAGAGATTTGAATGAAAGGAAAGAACAAATTGAAAAAGAAATTGAAAAGACTGAAAGAATATATAAAATAAAACAAAATTCTTTAGATGTATTGGATAAGTTATTAGCTAAAATTAAGGATAGTAGGATTGAACTTAAAGAAATAATAAAAAAATATTATGATTTATTTATTTCCAAATTGGTTTTTGCAATGAATGCGTTTAGTGAAGGGAAAATTACTGTAGATGAAAATTTAGTATTTAAATATAATGGTAGAAAATATGAAAAGTTGTCTTCAGGTCAAAAACAATTAATGAAAATATCTGCTTCCTTAGCGTTAGCCTATTTTGCACATAGTGTAGATGTGATTGCAATAGATGAAACATTTGATGTAAATCTTGATTTAGAAGCACAAGAGAAATTGGCTCAAATGTTAGCAAATTTAAAAACAATTTTTAGGAAAATAATTATCATAAGCCATAATTCGGACTTGAAAAATGTTATTAAATTTGATAACATACAACATGTTGATTTAATAGATGGAAAGAGCCATTTGGAGGAAATTGCAGTATGAAATATAAAGAGTTTTGCAATATTGTTTCACAGAGATTAGGTTTGAAGGCCGTGACTACCCAAAAAATAATGGATATAATTTTTGATACTTTAGAAGATTTAGTTATGGAAGATAATTATGAAGTAGCTACGCCCATTGGGCGCTTTTATCCTATAATACTTAAAGAAAGAACTATAAAGCATCCAATTACATTGGAAAAATATAAAATACCTGCTAGAAAGACTATTCGTTTAAAAACTGATAAATGTATATTATAGTGTTGACATTTTTTCATAAAGTAATTATATTAAAAGAAGGAGGGTAAAAATGGAAATTAAATTATTTAAATTAGTTACAAATGAGTTTATAATAAGCAATGTTAAAGAAGAAAATGATGAATCTTATTTGTTGTCAAAACCTATGGTAGTGATCCGAAATAGAAATCAATTTATATTGATTCCTTGGTTACCTATGGAAGATTGTTGGTTAAAGAAAATGCATATTTTAGTAGAAATTCCCATTTCCCATGCAGAAGATTTACAAAAAATGTATATTCAGCAAACATCTGGAATAGTTGTTCCAGATATTAAGGTTGATTTGAAAGATATTAAGAAAGGAGGATAAAAATGAAAAAAGCTTGTAAGTATTGTGTATTTTATGAAGATGGTAAATGTGAAGATTCAAAAGGCCCAGATTATTGCTGTGATGAATTTCTACTTGATGAAGCATTATTTCAAGGTGGGGAATCTAGTGCTAATGAAATAAAAGATGAAATTCAGAATGAAGAAGAAGACCAAAATGAAGTAGTTGAAAAAGGAAATGATGAAAATTCAACTGATATGGAAGTAACGCTTCAATCTTCAACTTTGGAAAAGAAATTGGAAAAACTTGA
>CAZRBZ010000085.1:0-2902 GCA_964598515.1 Candidatus Woesearchaeota archaeon | reverse complement strand
CAAGTGTTGCTATGGTTTGTTCTGATGGAATTTTTATTTTGGCTGACAAAAGAAAAATTCCATCAGAACAAACCAAAGCAACACTTGAACTTCCAAGTCTAACTGTCTTTTCTGCATACTCAACTTGAAGTAAATGTCCCTCTGGACTAAACATAGTCGCTGCTCTGTCATAACCCATTTGTTGATGTTGAATATCTACTGGCATGTCCATTTTATAATTTCCTATATCAAAATTAACTAGCTCATATTTAAAAGGTTTTTGGAGTTAATTTTTTCAATTAAGCACAATTGCCATGTTCAATTGCACCTAACTCATTTTCAACTAAATTACTTCTTCCTGCTTTACAACAACCAGAAGGCCTTTGTATCAACAAAAAATGTTCAGTATAAAACCCATGTCTAGCCTTTTTTTCATCCCCAAAAACCGAATACATATATTCAATTAATTTTGGTTTAGCATATTTATTCATTTCATCAATCAAAAATTTATTCAATTTTTTATCAGATTTTCTAAATTCTTCGCTATTTACAATATCTTCAATATTCATATCAAATTAAGTAATTCAATATTTATGATGATTATTATTATAACAAAAAACTATTTTTCCAATCCCTTAAGTGTTCCACTAACCTTCAAAATCTCAATCTTTTCAGTCCAAACAACAAAACTAGCACGAATTTTATCCAAACTTTTTCTATTAATAGATAAAATATTATTTTTAATAAAAGTAGGAGAAGTTTCAGCCAAACCCAAATTGCCAATAAAATCCTTAATAGCCAAATTAACATTTTTTTTCAAATTTTTCCCTTTCAATAACAAATATCTTTTATTTTCTTTATGTGATGGGATTAATGGTTTCATATTATAAACAATGAAAATAAGTTTATATTTCTAACTAAATTATTTTATTTCTCTATAATTGTAAAGATTTGGAAAATATTAATCGTTCTACTCAAAATAAATTATTAAATATAAATTTATTTTAGTTACGCTCTGTTGAATCTTAAATTATCTCAAATCTTTCCTAATTTAAATTATTAGATTTTTATTGCATTAATTATTTTTTTTAAATTTCCGAATTACTTCGTGAAATTTATTTTATTAATTTAAAATTTTTAATTTAAATAAATTTTTTTTTCTTAATTATTATTCTCACAAACTTATATAAACTATTTTTATTTTTATCAAATATGGAAATATGTACAGTTGGAGGATTTGAAGAAGTAGGGAAAAATATGACTGCTGTAAAAGTGGGAGAAGATGTTTTCTTATTTGATTGTGGTTTTTATTTGCCTGGCGTGATTGAACTCCAAGAAGAAAATCAACTGGGATATACAACAAAAGGACTTAGGAGAGTTGGGGGAATTCCAGATGATAGAATTTTAGATAAATTAGGTTGGACAAAAAAAGTAAAAGCTCTTTTTTTATCGCATGCTCATTTAGATCATGTTGCAGGAATACCTTTTTTAATTGATAGATATCCCAATGCAATAATTTATGGAACTCCTTTTACAATTAAAGTTTTAGATTCATTAATAGAAGATGCAAAAACAATAATTTCTAATCAAATAAAAATCGTAGAATCAAATTCAACACATACAATTCCAAATACTTCTCAAGATTTTAAAGTAGAATTTACCCATACGACACATTCGACAATAGATTGCACTTTTATAACATTACATACTCCTGAAGGAAGTTTTTTCTATGCTCTTGATTATAAATTTGATGATACTCCTACAATGGGCCCCCCTCCAAATTATTCAAGATTAAAAGAAATTGGAGAAAATGGTGTAAAAGTAGCAATAATTAATACTCTTTATGCGGGAAAAGAAGAATCTAATCTGAGTGAATTTGATGCAGATAAAATGTTAGGAGAAGCATTTGCCAAAATTAGAGATAAAAATTCAGCTTTTTTTATTACAACTTTTTCTTCACATATTGAAAGATTAAATAGTATTATAAAACATGCAAAAAAAACAGGAAGAGAAATAATTTTTCTTGGAAGAAGTATGGCAAAATATGTTGATTGTGCAATAAAAGTTGGAAAATGTCCTTTTCAGAATCAAATGAAAATTATGAAATATCGAGGACAAGTAAACTCTATTTTAAAAAGAGTGGAAGCAGATCGTGGAAAATACCTTATTGTTTGTACAGGACACCAAGGAGAAAAAAATTCAATTTTAGATAGAGTGGTAAAAGGAGAAACTCCTTTTAGATTTAGACATGGTGATAATTTAATCTTTTCATCTTCAGTAATTCCAACAGAAGTGAATATTGAAGCAAGAAAAAAATTAGATGCTAAATTAGAAAAAGTGGGAGTAAATTTACAAACAAATGTCCATGTTCATGGGCATGGAAGCAAAGCAAGTAAAAAGAAATTAATAGAATTAGTAAAACCAAAAATAATTATTCCCTCCCACGGAACAAGAGAACAAGAAGAAGAATTAATTTGTGTTGCAAATGAATATGGTTATAAGCTTGGAGAAACTTCGTATCTTGTTAAGAATGGCCAGGTTTTGAATCTTTAATTTTATTAATTAAAAAATAGTAACAAATCAAAATTTTTATAAATTATAAATTCCTGAAATTAATATGGCATCAATATTAGAGATTAATCCAAAAGATTTTGAAAGAGCAAAAAAATTTTAGATTTGAGTAAAATAGGTTATAATTTTTCATTTAATGAAAAATTAAATAATAATTATGACCAAGTAGCGGAATTAAATACAAAAAATTGGATTGCTTTTCCAGAAGAATTTTTAGATGGAAAATATTTTGGTTGGTCAATGATTCCTTCAAGACTTTCTATGGTTCCAGCAATTGAAAAAGTGGGAAAAACGTTAGATTATAATTTAAGAAATACTTCCAAAGATTCAATGAATAGACCTTTCATTGGTA
>CAZRBZ010000084.1:0-3053 GCA_964598515.1 Candidatus Woesearchaeota archaeon | reverse complement strand
AGAGACGCTGTTTGTTAAATTATAAATTAACGAATCATTTTCATATAGATAAAAAGTCATGTTTGATAATTCATCTATTGTTTCTGCTGAACAGTTGAATGTTGTTTCATTTTGATTTGTGTATGTGTTATTTTCTGGAGAAATTATTTGTATTATTATTGGTTCTGTTGAAATTGTTTTATTTTCTGTTTTATTATATTTTGATGCATTATCATAAGATTCACAAAAATATTCATAATTTCCTAACAAAAGATTTACTGATTGATTTAATTCTAGTGTTTTGTTATTTGCTGAAATTGTTTTATTGTAATATAAATTTGTTTCGTTATAGATTTTTAGTGTTAGATTAGTTAACTGCAAATTATCTGTTGCATTACATGTAAAAATTATATTTTGTGGTTTTACTAATGTTTCTATTGGGGAGGTAAATTGAATTTGTGGAACTAATTCATCCAAAGAAAGTATTGCAAAGAAAATATTAATACGACTTAAATTGTTTGTTATGAAATCTATTGATTCCCCTGTATTATTTAAAGCAGTTAAAATTTCAGTTTGATTTTTATTTGGCATAATACTTTTAATTAATCCTATTGCTCCAGCTATTAGAGGTGTTGCCATGGAAGTTCCATCCCCAGAGATATATTGATTAGAAAGATATGTTGATAAAATATTTGATCCGGGTGCTGCAATATTTACCCAAGTTCCATAATTTGAAAAGGAACTTTTTGTATTAGAACTATTTGTTGCCCCAACTGAAATTACATTATTGTATGCTGCTGGATATATCCGCGTTGTTGAATTATCATTACCTGCTGCAGCCACTAGAATAATACCTTTATTATATGCATTATTGAGGGCAGTTTGAATTGGGATGGAAATAGAATCACCTCCAAAGCTCATTGAAATTATTGTGGCATTGTTTTCTGAAGCATAATTTATGGCATTAACTATGGCTGTTGTTGTTAAACTGCCTTGCCCCCTTGTATTATTGTATCCAGCTCGTATTGGCATTATTTTACAATTTGGACAAATACCCGCTATACCAAGAGTATTATTTGTTGATGCTGCAGATATTCCTGCACAATGTGTCCCATGTCCTTGTTGATCATATGGATTATTATCTGTATCATTACAATCTTCTGTTATAGAAGAACATTCTGATTCATTTTGAATATTTACAAAATCATATCCTCTACAATCTCCGAAATATCCATTCTTATCCTTGTCTGTAGAAATATTACAATCTTCCTCAGTATTATTCCAGATATTATTTTCTAAGTCTGAATGATTCCATTGTACACCAGTATCTATTATGGCTATTATTATAGACTCATTTCCCCTAGTCAAATTCCATGCTTCCTCTGAAGAGATTTTTGGAAGATACCATTGTGAATCATAATAGGGATCATTTGGTTTTTCAAAGGTATAATAAATATAATTTGGTTCTGCATATTCAATATTATCAAATTTTGAATATTCTTTTGCTTTTTTTTCAATATCTTCTCCATTTTTGAATTTTAAGATTTCTATTTTGTTTTCTTTTTCTATTGATTTGGTTGAAAAGGAACTATAACTTTTCATTGGGTGGTCTTTGTATTTTATTATCAGTTCCTCTGGAACATATTCTTGTGCAGAAATTAATGATAATGAAAATAAGATTATAATGAAAATAAATATTTTTTTATTCATTCCAAATTACCTCGCAGTTTCCTTTTACAAATCCACAAGTTCCTCTCCCACAATCCATTGTGTTTAGAGCACATTCCATGGTGCACATGATATTTGAACAAGCTGGTGCATTGCTTTCTAGCACACATGAAGATGCGTGGCAACAGGAGGCTTTTACGCATTTTTCAAATCCATCAAATGAACAGTCCCCTTTAAAAAAATCTCCTTCTTCACATTCTTGTTTGTCTTTTGATACACATATTCTAATTTCCCCCAATTCGGTTTGTTGAATTTTTAATTCATGTCCTTGATTTATGCAATAAGTTGAAACAGGATTTATTGGTTGAAGAGGATTGTTTTGTTTTGGATTAATCATTATTATCCAAGTTGTTAAAGACAAAACTAATATGCTCAATATAATTAATATCAATCTTTTTTTCATATTATTTCTAATAAAAATTAGTTCTTAAATTTTAGTGTAATTTTCAAAATAAATTGCTTGCTTTTGCTTATAATAAGGATTAAAATTATCCACTCCGTTAGGTAGCATAAACTGTTGGAGGATGTCTTCTATATTGAGAGATTATTTTACGTATTAATTTAATTTTCTAAATTTCGGAACTACGTTCCTGAGATTTATTGCTTCAATGGAAAAAATTTATAATGTCTTTATGTTAAGTTAAATTATGAAAGAATGGACATTAAAAGATTTAGAAGAAGAATATAATTTAGATTTTGAAAAAATAATTAATTTGATTAAGAAGGAGAATGCAAAAAGAGTTTTACTTCAGTTTCCTGATGGATTAAAACAGTATGCTAAATCAATTGTCGACTATTTGGAAGAAAAAACAAATAGTGAATTTTTGATTTATTTTGGAAGTTGTTTTGGTGCTTGTGATACACCTCAAGGAATTGAAAAAATGAATATTGATTTAATGATTCAAATTGGACATAATTCACTTATGCCAACTTATCTTATTTAAAAAAATTCTTTATAAGTTTCAGTAAAATTTATTCCAGCATATTTTTTATATAAAATTTCATGCAAATTTTTTTTCTTTTTTTAATTAAGTAGAAATCTCCATTTTTCAAAATGGAGTCTCCAATAAAAAACTATTTCTAATTTATTTTACTAAAAAAAGAATAGCCTAGATATTAGGCTATTTGAAGACTTCACTTAGTGATAGCTATTTTCTAAAGAAAATAAATGTTTACATTCACTTAGCGAATGCTAAGGAGTATAAAAATGGAAGAACAAATAAAAATTAACCAGTACAAACACTTTGATCATAGTGTTGGAGTCATGATGTTACATCTTGGAGGGGTAACTAAATATCGATATAAGATGTTTAGTAAAATAAAATATAAAAATTTAATTGAGGCTT
>CAZRBZ010000083.1:0-3160 GCA_964598515.1 Candidatus Woesearchaeota archaeon | reverse complement strand
AATGTGACGCTCACCTTTTCCACAAGGGATGACTTCATTTTACAATGAGCCTCAGAAATATCATCTCGTTATACTCTCGGCACAATCTTTTTTGAAAAGGCATCCACGACTTGAAGAAAATTTTGAAAAATTTTGAGACACAAAATCCACGCAGTGATTTTGGCCTAAGTTGTGGTTTCAAAAACAGCCTATGAAATACTATAAAACTCTTTTATCTAAAATATAAACAAATCACTCAATTAAATTGCTAAACGCAAATTTACTTTTCGCTCTTAAATCAAAGACATCCAATTAACCCCAGCAATTCCTCTCTAGATTATTAGATTAACCTAAACTATTTTAATGTCCTCCAGCGGAAACGAATAACTTAATTATTAATCGCGAGCAAAGCAAGTTTATTTTTTCCTACACAAAAACCTTAAATACTTACATGAATACAAATTCATATGAAATGCAACCCATACCACATATTTTTTAAAAATCTAGCAAATCCATTAAAAACAAAAATAATAATGGCATTAAAACAAAAACCAATGTCCGTTTCAGAATTAACATATAAAATAAATGTGGAACAGTCAAAACTATCTCACGCATTAATGAATTTGAGATTTTGCAAAATAGTAATTGTAAAACAAGAAGGAAAACAAAGAATATATTCATTAAACAAAAAAACAATTTTACCAATTCTAAAAATAATAGATAAACATAGAACAAATTTTTGTTCTGGTTGCAAAAAATGAAAACATATCTAGATAACGCAGCAACGACAAAAGTAGATGAAAAAGTTTTGAAAACAATGCTCCCATACTTCAACACACATTACGGAAACGCTTCATCAATGCACTTAGAAGGCAGTGAAGCAAAAAAAGCATTAGAACTTTCAAGAAAAACAATTGCAAAATCAATAAATGCCAAAACATCAGAAATATTTTTCACATCAGGAGGAACAGAATCAAATAATTGGGCACTAAAAGGTTTATTCTGGCAAAACTATCCAAATAAAAATCACATTATCACAACAAAAATAGAACATGATTGTATCCTAAATACTTGCAAATGGTTAGAAACTCAAGGCGCCAAAATAACTTATTTAGGTGTAGACAAAGAAGGATTTGCAAACCTAAAAAATTTAGAAAAATCAATTACAGATAAAACATTCCTAATATCAATCATTCACGGAAATAATGAAATAGGAACCATACAAAATATAAAATTAATTGGAGAAATATGTAAAAAAAATAATGTTCTATTTCATACAGACGCTTGTCAAAGTTATACTAAAACAGAATTAGATGTAAAAAAACAAAACCTAGATTTAGTAACAATAAATTCACATAAAATTCACGGACCAAAAGGAGTTGGAGCACTCTATATCAAAGAAGGAATAAAAATTCAACCTTTGATGCATGGCGGAGGTCATGAAAGAAAAATGAGAAGTGGAACTGAAAATATTCCAGGAATTGTTGGTTTTGCGAAAGCTTCAATAAATATTTCCTCAAAAGAAATAAAAAAAATGATTAAGCTAAGAGATAAATTAATCAAAGGAATTTTAGAAAAAATCCCAAATACAAAACTTAATGGCGCAAAAGGAAATAATAGATTAGCAAACAATATAAATATTTCATTCAATAACGTCGAAGGAGAAGCCGTCGGAGGATATTTAGAAAATCAAGGAATTTTTGTTTCTACAGGATCAGCCTGTATGTCAAATACTCTCTCAGGAAGCCACGTATTAAAAGCAATAAGATTATCAGATTTAGAACAAAATTCTTCAATAAGATTTTCAATATCAAAATACACGACAGAAAAAGAAATAGATTATGTTCTAAAAAAACTACCAAAAATAATAAAAAAACTAAGGAGGTTAAGCCCGATTTAAAATGAACATCCAAATAATTTCAAAAAAAGCAAAGAATCTCACCCCAATTGAGATTTTAATAATGAACAATTCTAGAATAAAACTTTGGGAAAAAGATGCAAAAATAGATTTCAAAAAAGAAGATTCAAAAGGAGAATTTATTTTTGTAAAATCAAATAATAAAATTAAAGCATTTGGAATGATGAAACCCATAAAAATAAAATTAGCAAAACAAAAGTTTACAATTCTTGGTATTGGAAGAGGAATGGCTATTGAAAAAAGAAAAGGTTGGGGAAGAATTTTAAATGCTGCAAGAATTTTAAAATTAAAAGAAACTAAAAAAACAGGTATAGCTTTTACAAGTAAGCAAAATATTCCTTTTTTTGAGAAAGTGGATTATCAAATTAAAAAAAATGGAATTAGAAAATTTAGATATTTAAATCCAAAAACAAAAGAACTAATTTCTGATCCTGATGAAGAAATGATTTATTATGAAGGTAAAGATAAATTCGTAACTAAATTATTAAAATCAAAAGAATTAGCAATAACAGATACAAATTTTTGGCAAAATTAAAATGACAAAACAAAAAATAACAAAAGAAATGAATATTATAGAAATTCTTGAAAAAAATCCAAATGCAGCAGAAATCCTAATGAAAGCAGGATTAGGTTGCATAGGTTGTGCAATGGCTCACACAGAAACATTAGAACAAGGGTTACAAGCACATGGATTTGAATCAAAAGAAATTGAGGAAGTAATGAAAAAATTAAACAAATGATAATAAAATTAATCAACCTTGCACTTAAATGGTTTAAACAAAAATATGTTATAGCTGGTGTACCAGTTATAATTCAAAATTCTAAAAAAGAAATTCTTTTGGGCAAAAGAGCCAAACAAATATTTTATCCAAATTACTGGGGACTTCCAGGGGGAATGATTGAACATGGAGAATCATTAAAAAAAGCAGCAATAAGAGAGATAAAAGAAGAAATGGGAATTGATATTAAAATAATAAAAAAATCTGTGAAGGTTTATGAAGATTTTCCAAAAAAAGAATGTAATTTGCATTTAATAGATATTCCCTTTTATGCAAAAATAATAAAAGGAACACCAAAACCCAAAGACGAGACTAAAGAAGTAAAATGGTTTAAACCTTCAGAAATAAAAAAATTAAAACTAGCTTACAATCATAATAAAATTTTAAAAGGAGAAGGTTTGATTTAAACTAGCTTTGCTTGTAATTAAGTCATAAATTCGCTAAAATCTGCTACCCCCAACTTAAGTTGTGGGCTTGACCGCAG
>CAZRBZ010000082.1:0-3173 GCA_964598515.1 Candidatus Woesearchaeota archaeon | reverse complement strand
CATAATCCACCCTCTTTCTTCATAACCGTTGACCGTAGGGCATTGTGTGGAGTATGAAAAGAGAGAGGATAAATTCGGGGGAGAAAATAAACCCCTCTCTATGTCCGAAGACTATGATTTTACTTTTAGTTACTTATAGTTATATTTAATTATTTTTAATTCTTCTGATTATGAAACTCTAATAATTCCTTTATCATCTACCATAATCATAACTAAATGTCCTTTTTCATATAAACCTTTCCCTGCAAAGTGTAATCCAAATTCTGTATATTGTTCAATTAATTCTCTTTCAATTTCGCATCCTTGACAGTTTGGTATCATTTTGTCTTGTTTGATGTATTAAACGAAGTTCTCCATTTCTTTGTCATCTCTCATTCAATTTTAACAAATAAAAATATGAAGTTGTTATTGGGAGAGTGTGGAACTAATCAAATTAAAGAGTATGAGCTAAGTAGAGTTTGTTCACTTAATGAAGCGAAATTATTTTGTGATGCCAATAAGAGAACTATAACTCTTGAGACATAAGATTGCAGCTTTTTTTCTAAGTTCTTCTTTTCCCTCTAGGTGAGGAGAACTTAGAAGATTTGCGTAGCCCAATTTATTTATTTTTTTTTGAATTTCTTTTTTTTGAATTGGGCTTATTTTTTTTAGCTTTTCTAATCTATTTAGTATTATTTGTGATGCAACTTCTTTTCTGCAATTCTTTTCCCAATTTTCAGTTTCTTCCTCATTCATCATATTTCCTCATAATTTTCTTCTCTTATCATTATTATTTAACCTCCTTATTCGTCTCCTCGTTAGAATCGGAACATTCTGGACAAAGATTGTTATAAGTACCACATTTATATCCAGCTATTCCCTCAATTACCCAGTAAATTTTTCCACAGCCTTTCATTCTCCATCCTCCGTATTAACTGTGTTTTTTGCATAGTTAGATTGTGAATTTTTTATTTGTTTCTTTTTTGAATTATTTAAAAAATCATCTAAAGTAATTTCCTTTTTCTTTTCAATTGGGTAATTTTTCCTATATTCTTTATCTCTTCTATTCATTTTTATTTATTCATCTCCTTTTTTGAATTGGTTTTTTAAAAATTATTATATATTCGTGCATTCTTACTGATTTTCTATTTACTTCAAATTTACCACATCTTGTTAGGGCTACATTTGAAGCACCTTGCCAAATCAATTCATCCCAAAAAATAAACCCAATTCTTTTACCTATATTCACTATGTCTCCATTTAAATGTTCTAGTTCTCCTGTCTTATTTCTAAAATTTCCAACCACAAAAACAGAAGTTGAACCTTCTTCCAAACAATTAAAAATATTTTTAATTACTTGTTCTAACATTTTTAAAAAATCTTTATAATTATTTGCATTGCTCAAATCTCCATTTAAATTGCTATATAATTCTAAATCATAATAAGGGGGACAAGTAAAAGCAAAATTAAATTTTTCATTAGGCACATATTTAGTACTATCATTTAAAATCATTTTAAAATTAATATTCCACTTTTCCATCTGATTATTTATTCTTTCCACTTCTTCTTTTCTAATTTCAATACCAGTATAATCATGTCCCATTTTTGTTGCTATATATCCCCTTGTACCTCCCCCACCAAAAGCATCATATATTTTAGAATTTAATGGAGCATAAGCCGATAAAATCATTTGTGCTAATTGCGGATTGAATACACTACATTTTCCATTATTAACTCCATTTCTCCTATCACTTCTTTTACCATTTAATGTTTTTCTTACTTGTGCTATATCATTAATTTCTTTTTTCAATTCTTTTGTAATAGAAATATCTGGTTTCCATAAACTACTAGGTAAAAAACCTAATCTCCCTTTCATAGATTTATCTTCTTTTATATTTCCATTTAAATCTATAATTTTTGGATAAAAATATAAATTATTTTTATAAAAATTTTTTGGAATGTTATTCATTTATCTTTCTCCGTATTAACTGTGTTTTGTGAACATGGTGCGAGATTTCGGAACTGCCCCGAACTTTCTTTGCTGGAAGCAAAGCGTTTCTCTCTTGAAACCTCTCTCGCATTTAGTGTTTGATTATATTTTGGTGCAGATGAAAAGATCCATTTATCTCCATCCCTTATTTTCCATTTCAAATTTTCTTTCTGTGGATAATTTGTTGTCCAATTGAATGAACTTTCTTTCATTAATCTTTTCTTTTCTCCTTTAGAACATAAAAAATAACAATATCTTAATTGATTTCCTTTATATCTCACTATTCCTTTTAATGTTTCAAACTCTTTAGTCATCCAGAATAATTTTTCTTTTCCAACCATTTTAGCATTTTCAATTAATAATTCTTTACAACTTCTCGGATGGATTCTTTCTCCTTTTTTTGTAAAAAAACTATCTGTCCAAATAAATCCTCCATAAAGAAAGTTTGATGATTGATAAATATACCCTGGTTTTCCTAACATCCCATCTGACCAAGTATATAAAACCTTTATTTGCTTATAATTTTTTTTTAGATGTTTAATACATTTAGATAAGAAATTACTTTCAGAATTTTTAGGCATTTTATCATCCATACAGAATTTTCCAATTTCCCAGTAATCTGTTGTATCTAATGATGGAAATAATTTCTTTATTGTTGCTTTTGGTTGTGTTCCCCAGCCACAAGTCATTACTCCAACTAATTCTTCTTCAATATATCCACCAATGAATAATTTATTTATTCTTGGCATTGTTGAACTATAATGGAATTTTTTTATAAATTCTTGTGCTGAATTTTTATCTATTTCTTGTATTTGTATTTCATTCATATTTATCATTGTTTCTTCACCTTGTTCGTTTTATGTTCTTTTTCTGAATTTAATAATTGAAGATGTAGTCCTCCAAGATGTTCATCTTCGTATTGTCTTAATACTTTAATATGATTTTGATAAAGCCAAACCTTTAATTTATTATTATTTTCCATAGTTCCTTCTAAGAATTTAATTAATTCTTTTTTAGTCCAACTCTCAAATGTTTTACTCATGCTTTTTCCTCCGTAGTGGTCTTGGTAGACGAAGTCTTTTCCCAAGATTCATAAACTTTTTTTGCTTTTCCTTCTAATTTTTTCTTTTCCTTTTTCTTCCATTCATTTAATTTAAATTCTGAAAAGTAAGCAAATCTACATCCTTTTGGATAAATTCCATCT
>CAZRBZ010000081.1:0-3252 GCA_964598515.1 Candidatus Woesearchaeota archaeon | reverse complement strand
GGAAATGTAGAGGCAGATCATCCAGTGGGGATAGATAATCCCTCAGACCTAGAAAAAGCATGTGGATTAACACCTTATCCAAATCCAAATCCTTATGGAATAAAATATTTCCAATCAGATTTCGGACAAACAGAAATTTCAGTTTACGACATGTCGGGAAGACAATTAAAACAGAATGTTTACAACAGTTCATTTGGTGAGAACAATATTTCCTATGATTTTGATTTTCCCCAAGGAGTTTATGTTATAACCATGGAATCAGAAACTTGTAAAGATTCAAAGAAAATAATTATTGATGGAAGAAAATAGTTTCCTTCTATGAAAGGAAAGATTAATTAGAAAGTTTCCTTCTAAAGAAGGAAAGATTTAAATTTAAAATTTCCCAATTATTTTTATGAAATTTAAAATTTCTTGGAATAATAACATTTATGATTGTGAATGGTTTGATGAAATTAATTTTGAAAAATTAAATAATGTCACAAGCATTTTAGGTTTTATTTTTGATGATAAAGGAAAAATTTGTATTGTAAATTTTCCAAATAAAACAAATTGGACTTTGCCTGGGGGACATTTGGAAGATTATGATGAAAGTTTTGAAGCTTGTTTAATTAGAGAAGTTGAAGAAGAAGCAGATCTAGAATTAATCGATATAAAAAGAATGGGGTATGTTAGTGGATTAAAAAGAGGAGATTCTGAAGATAAACGGGATTCACAGTTAAGATATGTTGCAAGAGTTAGTAAAATAAAAAAACAAACAATCGATCCTGCAGAAGGAATAATTCCAAAAAGAAAATTTATTCATCCTCATGAATTTTTGGAACACACAAAATGGGAAGGAAATGGAGAACATCAATTAAAAAAAGCAATAGAACTTTTAAATAAAAATATTTAAAATATCCTTTCTACGCTCGGGTTATTAAAAAATTAAATTAATCTAAAACCAAAATATATTCTTTTTTTTAAAACTAAACTTTAACTTTCAAAATTTTTTTCTATTAATTATTTTTATTAAATCTCCGAACTATTTCGTGAGATTTATTTTTCAATCCTACCCAATAATCACAATAAGCGGCCTCAACCTAGCAACTTTTAAACTAATTCCCAAATCATGAATAACATTAACAACTTCATCAATATCTTTATATGCCAAAGGATTCTCGTCAGCAATAGATTGCTTGCTTCCAGATTTAACAATAATTTCCTTTTTATCCAAGTCTGCTTTAATCTCCTCCAAATTCCTCTGACCAGATTTCGAACGAGACATAGCACGGCCAGCACCATGAACTGAAGAACCAAAAGTCAATTCTTCTGCTTTCTTAGTTCCAACCATAACATAAGAAGCTGTTCCCATAGAACCAGGAATCAAAACAGGTTGTCCAACCCCACGATAATCTTCAGGAATTTCTTTTCGACCAGGACCAAAACTACGAGTAGCACCCTTTCTATGAACACAAACTTTTTTTATTTCACCATTAATTTTATATTCTTCAATCTTTGCAATATTATGAGAAACCTCATAAACAACATCAATCTTCACTTCAGGAAAATAATGCTTTAAATCCTCTCGAATCCAATGAGTAATTAATTGTTTATTAGCAAAAGCAAAATTAGCGGCACAAGCCATAGCAGAAAAATAATCTTTACCTAATTCACTTTTAATCGGAGCATTAATTAATTCCCTATCTGGCAAACCCTCAATCCCATATTCAACTTCCATTTTTTTAATATAATCACTAGCAACCTGATGTCCAAGTCCACGAGAACCACAATGAATCAAAATAACAATTTGATCTTTCTTCAATCCAAATTTTTTAGCAATATCATTCTCAAAAATTTCATCAACAACTAAAACATCTAAAAAATGATTTCCCGCACCAAGAGTTCCCAATTGTCCAATGCCTCTTTTTTTTGCTCTATCCGAAACCTTAGAAGCATCTCCACCCAAAATACAACCCTCTTCCTCCATATGCAAATAATCCTCCGGAAAACCATAACCCATTTCAACCAATTTTTTAGCTCCACCCTCAAGAATTTCATCCAATTGTTTTGGACTTAATTGAAAAGGACTTCCACGACCAACTCCAGAAGGAATTTTTCTTTGAAGACTATGAGCAATCTCTTCTTTTTTAGGTTCTAAATCTTTTTTAGTTAAATTAGTTCGAAGTAATCTAACACTACAATTAATATCATAACCAACTCCCCCTGGAGAAATAATCCCTTCTTCCATATCAAAAGCAGCAACACCCCCAATCGGAAAACCATAACCCTGATGACAATCAGTAAGAGCAATAGATTTACCAATAATTCCAGGAAGTTTAGCAACATTCTTCACTTGCTCCAAAGTTTTATCTCCCTTAACAGATTCAATAATTTTCTCAGAAACATAAATCATTCCAGGAACATTCATTCTTTCTTTCTTTGGAATTTCATAAACATTTTCACTAATTTTTTTAATTTCCATGAAAAATTAAATCTTTTAACCTTTAAATTATTTTGTGAGAATCAATTCTTGTTTAAATTTTAGCATATAATGTTTAAAGCAATACTGAACAAGTTCAGAATCAATATATTAAATTAATGCCTCTTTAGCAAAAGTATAAATTGAGTTTAGCTTGTAAATATATCTTTACAAATTTTAGTAATAATTTATTTTTAGTGAGGATTGTATAGATAATTTAATTCCCTAACGGAGATATTTTTAATTTGCGTTTAGCAATTAAAATTTTGTGAGTGTAACAATATAAAAATTATTCAAACCTTTTAAATTCTCAAACATCCAACACAACCTGCGCAATCCATCCACCTTCTTCTTGCCCACTTTCTTCTGTCTCTTTTTTTCCAATTTCTTTCCTAACAAACATGGAATTATAAGTCACAGCTTTAACATGAGAATAAACTTCATAATCTCCAGAATCCCCAATAATCTCACAATTCAACTTTAAATTTTTTTCATCAATTTTCATTTTCAAAATTTTTGATAAAATAAATCCCTCAGAATCAAACAAAAACAAAAGCTCCTCTAAAAAATTATATAATAAATTTTCCAAATCATTTCCTTGAACATTAAATTTAATTTTCTTTTTTTTCAAAACATCTTCCTTACAAATAGATTCCACAAAAGCATAAGCACAATTAGAAAAAACTTCCTCCAGACTCTTACCATAAGCTTTAAACTGAACATCAGCAGTATGTTCTATAAATTCATATTTCATGTATAAATAAAGTTATGCAGTTTTAATAATATTGCCCTAA
>CAZRBZ010000080.1:0-3269 GCA_964598515.1 Candidatus Woesearchaeota archaeon | reverse complement strand
TTTCCTAATAAGAGAGTTATTGTTACGAAACCTAAAAGAATTAATTCAAATTGTTTTGGGAATTTAAAATTTAAAGATTTTTTCAGTATTTGTGGAGCAAAGGTTAAGATTAGTAAAAACATATTTGTGGAAGCTATGTGCCATAAGTGGAGATTGATCGAGTTTATGATTGATAATAGGAGAATAAATTTTACTGATACTGAAAGATATTTGTTTAATGTTTCTGACATATGAAATGAAAGAGAAAAGGGTTTTTATTTTTTGTTGGAGTTGAAAATTATCAACCATACCTATAACTCTGATGTTTGCTATGTGTAAAATCATCTTCGATTTCTTCAATTGTTGCTATTTCTGATAATGGTTTGTCTTCTCTTAATAAAGTTATTCTTGGAAAACGTAATGCCCAACCTGAGTTATAGTTTGTTGATTTTTGGATATCTTGATAGTGAACTGTTACGATTATTTTTGGTTTTATTTTAATGTTTTTTGCTTTTTCTTTTATGATTAGTGGAGTTAGCAATTTGGTTAAATTGTCGAAGGTGATTTTGTTATCTTCTGTTTCTTTTTCAGCAACTCCTGTTCCTACTTTTCCAATTTCTAAATATTTGTTTCCTTTTTTACATGATAAAATAAATGATGAAATCCAACCTGCTCTTTTTCCAGTTCCCCATTCTCCCCCTGTTATTACTAAGTCAAGTTCGTTTTCTTCTGGTTTTAGTTTTAGCATGTGACCAACCCTTCTTCCTGGTTTGTATTCTGCATCTAAACTTTTCATCATAATTCCTTCTTGTTTATTTTTTAGTGCTTTTTTATAAAATTCTTCAACAACTTTTTTATCTGAAGTTATTTTGTATTTTGATGAAATTAATTTGTAAGGATGATTTGTTACAATTTTTTCAAGTAGTTCTCTTCTTTTTTTGAATGTAACATCTAATTGTGATTTTCCATTATAGTATAGAACATCGAATACATTAATTTCTACAGGTAATTTTTTTTGTAGTTCACCTATTTTGTATTTTCTTCTAATTCTTTGAGAAATTTTTTGAAAGTCTGTATATTTTTTTGTTTTTCTGTCATAACCTACTGCTTCTGAATCTAAAATAAATGCATCTCCTTTGATAAATTTGTTTACATATTCTTCTACTTCTGGAAATTGTTTTGTTACATTTTCTAAGCTTCTTGTGAAAAGGGTTACTTTGCCATTTATTTTATGAATTAACATTCTGAAGCCATCATATTTATATTCGATAGCCATGGGTTTTCCTAATTTTTTGAATGCATCATCTATATCTTTTGCCTTTTGAGCAAGCATAGCTTTTATTGGATGACCCACTTTTAATTTGATTTTATTTAATTCTTTTATTTTTCCTTGCCTTGCTATTTTGAATACAACCACTAAATCATTTGATCTGTCGATTGCTTTTTGCAATCTATTTTCATATTCTTTATTGTTGTGAAAAAATGCCTTTAGAATTGAATATTTTATTGTTGATTCTTGAACACCAATTCTTAAATCTCCTATTAATGTTCTTACTAAATAAAGTGCTTCGATTGGGGTAGCTGAAGTTAATAATTCTGTTATTAATGATAGTTTTTTATTTATTGTTCCTTTTCCTTCCAATTCTGGAAGTTTTCTTAAGTTCTCGATTACTTTTTTTGTTGTAATTAAATGTGATGCAAGAGTTGTTTGTTTTTTATTTTTTGTTAATTCTTTTGCAACTTCACCAATATCTCCTATTTTTTTCCATTGAGCTGTTACTTTTGCAGGAGTTGTTCCAGTTGCTTTTGAAATTGCTTTTATTGCTAATTGATTTGATATTCCAATTCTTCTTTCATCGTAATCCGGATAAATATTTCCTTCGATTAAATAAAGAATATATGAATCTTCTTCTTTTAGATGGTCTAAGAATTTTGAAAGTATATTTATTTTTTCAAGGCGTTTTGTGGTATAAGATAATTCTTCGTACAATTGTGCTAATTTTTGATACCTCATTTTATAAAAATAATAAGAGAAGAGAGTTTTTAAGAGTTTTTGGGAAAGATTTTTAAGTTTAATTTGAAAAGAAAAAAATAATAAATTTATTGGAGAAAATAATTAAAACAAATTGCTTGCTTTTGCTCGTTATTTTTGTTGAATTATCGCTATTGTCTCGCGTTGGTAGTATAACGAGGCGGTAAATGGATAATTGAATTTATTAATCACGAACAGAGTGAGCAAATTTATTGTTTTGCTTTTACAAATAATTTGTTCACTTTTTCCCAGTTGATTATTGAGAAGAAGTTTTTAATAAAATCTGATCTGAGGTTTTTATATTTTAAATAATATGCATGTTCCCATACATCTATTGTAATTAAGGGAATCATATTTTTTGAAATTACAGATTCTTGATTAAATGTTTGAATTATTTTTAGTTGATTTGAATCTAGAACTAACCATATCCAACCACTTCCAAAAAGAGTTGTTGATAAATTTGTAAATTGTTCTTTGAACCCATTAAAGGAAGCGAATTTTGAAATTATTTCTTTTCCTATATCTGATTCTGGATTAAATGCAATATCTTTTTTTAGTATTGACCAAAAAAAGTTATGATTGTAAACTCCACCTCCGTTGTTTATTACTTGTAATCTTATTTCTTCTGAAATTAAAGGAAGATTTTTGAGTAACCATTCAACTGGTTTGTCTTGCAATTCTAGATATTTTGCAAGAACTTCATTTAATTTATTTACATATCCTTGATGATGTTTTCTGTAGTGGATTTCCACAGTTTCTTTATCTATGTGTGGTTCTAATGAATTTAGTTCAAATGGCAATTGTATTAATTCGTGTGTCATTTTATCTTCTTCTTATATGAAGTATATTTCATATGTTTAAATACCTTTTGTTTCATATTTTTCATATGTTGTTATAATTAAAATATAATATGCAGTTTTTAGGATACTTGTTGGGAGAAATTGCTGAACTAAAGTTTCCATAAAGGATAACCTTTTTTATATGGGGGGGTCTAGAGTTGATAAATTAAATCAATGCCCAATAGCAAGGTATTGTTTAATTTTAGATTTTTGGTTGGTAGAATAATATTTTTAGAAAAGATTTATATTTTGATATTCTCCAGCAGAAGCAGATAATTATTTTTATAAATTATGAACAAACTTAAATTGAATTGATTTTTTTATAGGCTGTTTTTGAAACCACAACTTAGACTAAAATCGTTGTGTGGATTTTGTGTTTCAAATTTTTCCTCAAGTCGTGGATGCCTTTTCAAAAAAGA
>CAZRBZ010000079.1:0-3329 GCA_964598515.1 Candidatus Woesearchaeota archaeon | reverse complement strand
AATCTGCGGTCAAGCCCACAACTTAAGTTGTGGGGTAGCAGATTTTAGCGAATTTATGATTATCCGAAATTTAGTATAAAATAAATAGGGAAAGAAGAAGGTAAAGTTAAGTTAAGGCCATACTGTCTCGTTAACTCCCAGCATACCACTGGCATGACCTAAAGGCCTCAAGAACCTACTTTGTAGGTCAATGAGGATATGAAAATAGATTAAATTTATGGAAAAAGATTATTAAACTTATTAAAATAAAAACAATAAAAAAATTAGAATTATTCAATATATTTTGAAACAGTTGGATATTTTTTTTGTAAATTTTCTTTTTTAGTTAAGTCAAGAATTGTTTGCTTTTGCCTGTATTGTTCGGGTAATTGATTACCAAATGCTTTACACATTCCTTTGTATTCACACCAGTCACAGAGAATTGATTTTTTTACTGGAAAATCAACTGTTTCTTCTATTTCATGTATTAAATTTAGTGTATCTTGTTTTAATTTTTCTAATTGCTCATTTGTTCTCCTTGAAAATATTTGCATGTTGTGGTTAAGATAGTGCCAAGTTAAAATAACTTCTTTATCTTGACCATACAATTGTTTTATTCCAATTGAATATAGTGCTAGTTGTCTATCTTGTTCGAATTTATCTTGATTTGGGAGAAAATTTGCTGTTTTATAATCATGAACTTCGTATTCTCCTTTTTCTTTATTGAAAACTAATCTATCTATGTAACCTATTATTTTGTGTGGAGAATTTGGATGTAAAGTTACCCAAATCTTTTTTTCCATTTCTAAAGTTCCATCTTTGAAGGGTTTGTGTTTCAAATAATAATCAAGTAAGAATTTTACACCTTTGTTAAAATAATCTTCTGCTTTGAATTGTTTTTTTACAATTAAAAAGGTGTCTTTGTATGTTTCTTGCCAAAGATTTGTATATTTTTCAATTATTTCATCAAGTTCTGGAACTCGACTTTTCATGACTTCCTGATATAACCATTCTAATGTGTTGTGAGTGCAAATTCCCAAGTGAGCTTCAATTGATTTTTCTATATCTGGTTTTATTTTATCAATGTATTTTAATTTGTATTTGTATTTACATTGTTCAAAAGTTGATAATTTAGAATGTGAATAAACTGCCATTTTGTCCTCGATAAGTAAAAAGTGTTGAATATTATAAAGCTTTAGTTGGAATTATTGGTTTTTGTAGTTTTCAATGAATCTTTTGTTAACTTCTTTTATGTTTTTTTTGTTATGTGATATTTTTTATTTCTAAAAGAATTGTATATTTCTTGAATTTTATGCAAAATTAAATGTGTTTTTTTGAATTTATTTTTAATAATTCTTGCATTATTCGCCTTTATTTTTTAATTTACTTTTGGTTCATTATCTTTGATAAAGTTGTACTTTTTATTTAATTTATATATTTCATTAAATTTTTTCATAAAAACATTATAAATTTTTTCATCCCCTGTGATTAAAATTTTTACTTTATCTTTTTTGAATACATTTTGAACCAATAAATTTTTTGTTGTATAAATTTTTAAAAATTCTGAGGTATTAATTGAACTTAAATTAAATTTTTTACAAAGGTCTTCTAATTCGTTTAATTTTCCTGTTTTAATATCTAATTTAATATCATATCTTTTCATTTTCCTTATTTGTTTGGAATTAGGGTTTTATAAATTTTATTATGTTAAATTTATTTCAAAATTTTAACTCAATCATTTAAAAATGATCATAATAATTGAAATCATTACCTATTCAATAATTTCACCAAAACCAATAAGTCTCCAATGACCAGCAATATTTCTTGCAATTCCCACATTATCTCCTTTTAGAGCTACAATTGGTATATTAAGATTTATTTCTACCTCCTCTTTTGATATTTTTTCAACAGTTCCAACTGTAATTGTTGTATTTACCGAAAGCATTAACATTTCTTTTGTTTTGATTTCTTCTACATTTTTCTTTTCTTTTTCTCCCAATACTTCTTTGAATAATTTTGTTTTAATTTTTGTTTTATAAGTAATTTCTGGTAATGAACCTTTTATTGAAGCTATTGAACCAGTTAAAGAATCTGTTTTTGTCATGAATGGATCTAATTCTGTTTCGATTGAAATGCTTGCTCCTGGAAAAATTTCTTTTACTGAAGCATTTCCTTTATATAGCGAAATTATTTTTGTTGTTAAAGATTCATAGATATATTGATTGTTCTTTTTTGATGATATGCCTGGTTTAATTTCAATTTCTTCTCCTACTTTTAATTTTCCTTGTTTTAAAATTCCTCCCAGAACTCCTCCTTTTAAATTTTCAACTGTTGTTCCTGGTCTATTTATATCAAAACTTCTTGCAATTAAAAAAACAGGTGTTTTTGTTTCATCTCTTTTTGGAACAGGCAAATTATTTAGTGCTTCTAATAATTTATCTATATTAACATTTTGTTGTGCTGAAATGGGAATTATTTGTGAATTTTCTGCAATTGTTCCTTTTACAAATTCTTTAATTATTTTGTAATTTTTCAAAGCTTGTTCTTTTGTTACTAAATCAATTTTATTTTGGACAATAATTATGTTTTTTATTCCTTTTGCTTGTAATGCCATAAAATGTTCTTTTGTTTGAGGTTTTATTCCTTCGTTTGCTGCAATTACTAGAATTGCTGAATCAATTATTGCTGCACCTGAAAGCATTGTTGCCATAAGCATTTCGTGTCCTGGTGCGTCAATAAAAGAAATATATCTTTGGGGTTCTCCTCTATCTTCCGGAGTATATTCATCACCATCTTTGTGAATAATTAATTCTGCATAACCTAATTTTATTGTAATTCCTCTCTTCAATTCTTCTGAGTGTGTATCTGCAAACTTTCCAGTAAGTCTTGATAATAAAGTAGTTTTACCGTGATCAATGTGCCCCACAACACCAACATTTAATTCTGGAAGTTCTTTTGTCATAGAAGTTTTAAAAAAGTCTAGTTAAAAAAGGTTTTGGGTTAGTTTTTATTTATTAAATTAATCATGGGAGCACATTGATCGAGATCAAGAAGATTAGAATAATTTACTAATCCAGATAAATCTTTTTCATCTTTTTCTGGTGAATCTTTCTTATATATTTTTAAAAATTTTTTATTATTGATATCTTTTGAGATAATTTGATAAATAATATTTATTTCATCTTGTGTATCTTCTTTATAGGCTGTTTTTGAAACCACGACTTAGACCAAAATCACTGCGTGGATTTTGTGTCTCAAAATTTTTCAAAATTTTCCAATCCATAAACCCAGACCGAAATCACTGCGTGGATTTTGTGTCTCAAAATTTTTCAAAATTTTCCTCAAGTCGT
>CAZRBZ010000078.1:0-3503 GCA_964598515.1 Candidatus Woesearchaeota archaeon | reverse complement strand
TTTATTTTCTACATGTATTCCTTGATTAGAAAAATCAGGTGCATAAATAAAGCTTTCAATTCCATTTTTATCTGCTGAGAGATTCCCCTCTAATCTTTTAATAAAACTCGGAGCATTAGGGTTTGAAGCATAATATCCTTTTTCTAAATGTTCCATTAAGTTGCTTACATTGGTTCCATTTACATAAAATCCTTCATAAATGGTTTTGTTTATTTTTTTTGTTATCCTGCCAGAGGTTTCAACTAAATATAAGGGATCCTCAAAATTTTCTATGCTTATCTTGGATTTTATACTCTCATTATTATACCAATAAACCAAGCTTCTTTTATCACTTAAATTTAAAGTAAAATTCATTTCAACAAACACATTCCAAGGATCTTCTTGCCCCACATTTACCTTAATATTTGAGACTTTTAAGTTTAAATTTAATTCAGAAGCAGTTTGATTTATGGAAGTTATTATATCATTAATTGTCGCTCCAAGCATTATTTCTTGTTGTTCTCCAGATACACTTCCATTATAAATAGATTCATTAAAAAATTTTTTAAAATCTTCAATATAATTTCCAGTATTAACTATTTTCATTTCTGCTAAGAAGATTGTTCTGAACCCAGATACATAAAGATTTCTTTTAAGGTCCTGTTTCATTGAAAATAAATAACCATTTGCAGTTTTAACACGTTTTTGAATCTCATCTTTATTAGAATAATTTGCATAAAGCCCATAAGAGATGGCAAGTAACATTATTAATGCCAGAGCTATGAGTGTTATAATTTGCCCTCTTTTATTTTTTATTTTTATTTCCATATTCTAATTTGAATTTCGCTTTTATAAGTATAAGGGATTCCTCCTATTTTGCTTGAACTTATGTTAAGGCTATTTTCATCAAATTTAGTATCTACTTTTCCATCTAAATCTAAATCCAATTCTTTTAATAAATTATAAACAGAATAATCTATTGCATCATTTGGATTATAGGATATTTGAGAAGAACTGTATTCACAAGATTTTCCTCCAGCATAATCTGAGGGAACATTTACGTAAAGAAGAGAGTTGTCTTCAAATTCTATTGTCCAATTACATCCTTCTGCCGTTGCACTAATAGGGGAATAAACAAGAGCATTTTTTAGAACACTGTAAATAATCTTGTCTGATGCAGAAGCACCAGAAGAATTGCTTTGAGAAAAACCAGTTTCTAATTCAATTAAATTATTCCCTTCAGAAATTTTTTCTCTTGGGATTTTAATAACAAAAGGATCTCCTAATTTAGTATAATCTTCTCCATAATCACTTAGATTATAGATATTTTGCCAAGAAGAATTTTTTATGTTTAAATTTTTTGTCCACTTGCTTCCAGAATAAGAAGTAGAAAAAGCTTCAATTGGAGTAGTATTTTCAGGAATGTTAAAGTTAACCATTGATGAAGAATTATAATAATTTGATTCAGCACTGACTATTAATCCATAAGGAATTTCTTGCTGTTGTGATTCAAATTCAACATAGGAATCAGGCCATAATCTAACTCCATAATATCCTGAATATTCAAGAGTTTGCTCTTTGTAAGAAGCATTAATAATTTTTTCTGAAATATTTTGATATAATTCTACAATATTGCTGACATCTCCAAAATAATATTCTCCATGTCCGCAGTCTGCGATTGCTTGAAGTGTAGTTTCATCTGCTCCTGAACCAAACCCAATAGCATAAACAATTATGCCATAATTATTATATGCATCGCATGCAGCTTGAATTGCATCTTGTGTAGCACTTCCAGTTCCTTGTTGAGAGCATTCTTCATTAGCTTGCCCATCACTCATAACAACCATTGCTTTTACTCTATCCTCAGAAGAAGTAGCTAATTTTGATGCAGCTTCATTGATTCCGCAACAAATACAAGTTCCTCCACTTGCATACCAATTATTAACTAACTCATGGAGAGATTCATTATCAGTAGAAAGTTCATGAATATCAGAGCTATAAACCTCACTTCTATAACCTACCAAACCAACTCTGTTTCCACTAATATTTAAAATTGAATTAATAAATACATGATTTGCTTCTTTTGCACTATCCATTGGAAGTTGCCAAGTTCCTCCACACCAATTACACCAACTACTGCCCAAATCACAAATCCATCCCTGAACATCACAAACCATGCTCCCACTTAAATCTGTTACAGAAAATACATCTCCTATCCCAGTTTTATTTTCAATATAAGATACATTTTCCATTCCAATTCTAAATGGAATAGTTTTTTCTTCCAAAGAACTATAATCTAAAATTCCAGAAAGAGAGGAATTATCTATGTTGATGATTGTTTCAGAACTTGAGTTTCCTTTGTAAATTGTTTGGTTCCCTATTTTAACAAAAATATTATAAGGGCTTACAAAATGAAGCGACATATTCATTCCTGTGAGATTTTCAGGAAAATTCAATCCATCATAAATATTTATAAGGCCATCAACGCCTGGAATAAAATGCTTTTGAATATTTCCATAATTAACATCCTTTTTATAAGTTAATTTAAAATAGCCTCCTGCAATATAGAGGTTCTCTCCTAAGAATTCTATTGTATTTTGTCCTGAATGAAAATAACTAGAATAAGAGCTTAAATCATATCTTTGAGGTGTTGAGGCAGAGGGAGATTCAGAATAGTGTCCAGAATATTGATTGTTAATTTTCAAATCAAATTCTTTATTTATTGCTATTTCTAAATCAATATTTTTTAAGTCCCCATCATAGTCAATTCTTAAACTTATATTTCCATCTCCAATATACCCTCCAAAATAATAATATTCAACTACATTTGATTGCTTTAAATAAGCTTTTGCTGAATATCCTGTAACATTCCCTTTTTCAATCCCAGATATTATTTGTTTTGACACATGTATTTCTTTTGCTTCAGAATAAGGGGTTTTATTCTCACTTGCAATTAATTCATTTCCAAACCATATCCCAATATTTTGATTTGGACTTAAATCTGAGAGAATATTCTCAGTTAATAGTCTGGCTTCAGGCATTCCTTTTGCATAAAATTCTGCTATTTGCTCTAATAAAGTTTTATTTTCAGAGATTTTCCCTTCATTTCTTAAAACCTCAACATAACTATTATTAATTTCATACATTTTAATAGAAGAGAGCATATTCATTAAATCTTCTTGAGCATAAGTTTCTAATTGTGGTTTTTTAGGTATAATCTGAATTGTAAATAAAACTCCCATAATTATCATTAAAGCAATAAGAGCATCCATTGTAAAGTAAAACCCTCTTTTTTTTAATTCCATATGTAAAGATTAAATTTTATTGGTTTATTTTTATAAAGAGTATATCTTTCTGTTTTAATAATATTCTTTGGATTATTAATCTTTTTTCCAATTCCTTCTATCTCTCCTACATTGGTAATCTCTAACCCAGAAAAATTAAAATAAAAGTCATACTTTGTATTTAATACTTGCTGTAAGCCTTCATAGTTCTCTTTAGAAAAATTATAAATTCTATCTAAT
>CAZRBZ010000077.1:0-3570 GCA_964598515.1 Candidatus Woesearchaeota archaeon | reverse complement strand
AGAAGAAATAATTAAAGAAATAATTTTTTCCTACAAAAAATTATCCAAAGAATATAAAGAAACATACACCGATGTTGCAGTTCGTTCATCAGCAACAGCAGAAGATCTCCCAGATGCATCATTTGCAGGACAACAAGAAACATATCTCAATGTTCGAGGAGAAAAAGCTATTATTGAATCATGTAAAAAATGTTTTGCATCATTATTTACAAATAGAGCAATTTCATATAGAGAAGATAAAGGTTTTAATCATTTCAACATTTCCCTATCAATTGGTGTTCAAAATATGGTAAGAAGTGATTTATCTTCATCTGGAGTAATGTTTTCAATAGACACAGAATCAGGTTTTAAAGATGCTGTTTACATAACAAGTATTTATGGATTAGGAGAAAATATAGTTCAAGGTGCCGTTAACCCAGACGAATTCTATGTCCACAAACCAACTTTGAAAAAAGGATATAAATCAATAATTTCTAAAAAAGTTGGAAACAAAAGAATCAAAATGATTTACAATCCCAAAGGACCTAGACCAGTAAAAAATATTGAAGTTCCAGAAATAAAGAGAAAACAATTTTCAATAACAGATGATGAAATTATAAAATTAGCAAAATGGGCAGTAATTGTAGAAAATCATTACAAAAAATCAATGGATTTGGAATGGGCAAAAGATGGTGAAACAGGACAATTATTCATTGTGCAAGCAAGACCAGAAACAGTTCAAAGTCAAAAAGATCAAAATGTTTTAGAAGAATATGTTTTGAAGAAAAAAAGTGAAATTTTAGTTGAGGGAAGTAGTGTAGGTGCAAAAATTGGTTCTGGAAAAGTTAGAGTTATAAAAGATGTTTCAGGAATTCATTCTTTCAAAAAAGGAGAAGTTCTAGTGACAGAAATGACTGATCCAGATTGGGAACCAATTATGAAAATTGCAGGAGCAATTATAACTAATAAAGGTGGAAGAACATGTCATGCTGCAATAATTTCAAGGGAATTAGGAATACCCTGTATCGTTGGAACAAACAATGCAACTGAAAAACTAAAAACAGGACAAGAAGTAACTGTTTCTTGTGCAGAAGGAGAAAAAGGATTTGTTTACAAAGGAAAATTAAAACATGAAATTAAAAAACATAATTTAGGAAAAATACCAAAAACAAAAACAAAAATAATGATGAATTTGGGAACACCAGAACAAGCATTTGAACAAAGTTTTATTCCAAATGAAGGTGTTGGTTTAGCAAGAGAAGAATTCATAATAAACTCCCATATTAAGATTCATCCAAATGCATTAATTGATTATGAAAAATTAAAAGATAGAGAATTAAAAAAGAAAATAGATTTATTAACAATTGGATACAAAGATAAAAAACAATTTTTTATAGATAAATTGGCAGAAGGTATAGGGATGATTGCTGCCGCATTTTATCCAAAAGATGTAATTGTAAGAACATCAGATTTCAAAACAAATGAATATAGAAATTTAATTGGAGGCAAATATTATGAACCAAAAGAGGACAATCCAATGATTGGTTGGCGGGGAGCTTCAAGATATTATAATAAAAATTATCAAAAAGCATTTGAACTAGAATGTCAGGCCTTCAAAAAAGTAAGAAACGAATTTGGATTAAAAAATGTAAAAATAATGATTCCTTTTTGTAGAACAATTGAAGAAGGTAAAAAAGTCCAAACAATTATGGCAAAATATGGATTGAAAAGAGGAAAAGATGGATTACAAATTTATGTAATGTGTGAAATCCCTTCAAATATTATCCTTGCTGATGAGTTCTCAAAAATTTTTGATGGCTTTAGCATTGGATCAAATGATTTAACACAATTAACTTTAGGTTTAGATAGAGATTCAGAGATAATTGCAGATGTTGCAAATGAAAAAAATGAAGCTGTAAAAATATTTATTTCAGAAGCAATAAAAAAAGCAAAGAAAAACAAAAGAAAAATTGGAATTTGTGGACAGGCACCATCAGATTTTCCAGATTTCGCACAATTTCTAGTAAAACAAGGAATAGATTCAATTTCTTTAAACCCAGATACAGTAATTAAAACAACTTTGAAAATTGCAGAACAAGAAAAGAAGTTACAAAAATAATTTTAGAAAAACTTAAAAATCAATTAATATCCTAACAGAACAAATCAATTTAAGGTTATCTAAGAATATGATTCTAAAAACAAAATAATTTGCAAAAAAACAGGTTTTGCAAATATACAAGAAGTTATAAAACAAGTTCTTGGAGAAAAATTATTTGCACAAGAAAATATCGGAGGGATCTTTACATATTCTGTCTCAGAAAAATCGCTAGCCAAATATTGGTTAACAAATGAGGAAGATAAAGCAGGAGAACATTTACAAAAGAAGAAATAGTGTTTTTTCCATTCCCTTTTACTAATCTTCAAAATAGAAAACTTCGACCATGTTTAATTCTTTCAGAAGAAATGAACAATGACATAATTCTTTGTCAAATAACTTCTAAATTTTCATTAAAAGATAAATTCACAATTGAATTAAAAAAATGAAACAATAAATGGAACATTGAATTTAGATAGTTATATTCGAACTAACATAGTTTTTACAGCTTAAAAAAAATCAAATATTAAAACAGGTTTGCACAATTTCAAAAAAGAAATATTCTAAAGTTATTGAAAATATAATGGAAATTATTTCATAAACTATCTAAAGGACTAACAACATTTCTAATTTGAGCCTGACTAATCTGAGTATACATTTGAGTAGTCTTAATAGAAGAATGTCCTAAAAGCTTCTGAATAATTCTCAAATCAGTTCCATTCTCTAACAAATGGGTAGCATAAGAATGACGAAGCAAATGAGGATAAACCCTTTTTTTAATACCAGATTTAAATTGAGCGTTCTTCAAAATTTTCTGAATAGTAGCTATATTCATTTTTTTATTTCGATTAGAAGAAAAAACATATTTTAAATCAGATAATTTACAAATAACTTTCAATTCAATTTTAATAGATTCAGGTAATTTAACAAATCTATCTTTTTTGCCCTTTCCAAGTTTAACCTTAATCAAACCTTCTTCAAAATTAATCTCTGACTTCTTTAAATTAACAATTTCAGAAACACGAAGTCCAGTTCCATAAATCATTTTGATAATTAATTTATGCTTAATATTTGAAGTAATCTCAATTAACTTTCTAATTTCTTCAATAGTCAAAATATCTGGAAGAGTTTTATTTCTTTTTGGGACAATAAGACTAATATCTTGTTTTAAGATAAAAGAAAAGAAAAATTTTAAAATGGCAACAGAATGAGCAACAGTAGACGGGTTTTTATTTTGGTATAATTGATTCAAAATATAATCTTTAGCAGTTTTTTCATTCAAACCTTTGTTTTTAGAAAATATTAAAAATTTATCAATTTCATACAAATAAGATTTTATAGTTTTTTTTGAATAATTTCTTAACTCCAATTCACGATTCAATTTCATTAAAAGCCTATTCATTAAAAATTAAAATAATTTTCAATTATATCTTTTATTAGTTTTTTAGGATAAACTAGTATGGAAGACTAACTTTATTCCATCTGCCAGCTTGTTA
>CAZRBZ010000076.1:0-3590 GCA_964598515.1 Candidatus Woesearchaeota archaeon | reverse complement strand
GAATTACTTTTTTCACCCCGTTCATGTTTTTAGTAAGGATTTTATTTTTATAAATGTTGGGAGTGGAAGAATAATTTATTTTGCTTTGCTCAGGATTGATAGAATAAAATTCAAGAACGTGGTTCTTTGAATTTTAAGAATTAAATTAGTGTGGGCAAGGTTTAAGAAATTGTTGGAGAATTGTAGAGTCAAGAAGGGAAGAAAATTTGCTAAACTAAAGTTTAGAAAAAATAAATTAAATTATCGCTATTGGCAAGGACATAGGGTTTTGGATTTATTAAAATTTTGTGAGTGTGATAGTTAATAATTAATACGGAAAAACCTTGAAAAAATTGTTAAGGGATTGTAATAGTGTGTGGGAAAAAAGTCATAAATTTTTTTCTCTAGTTCTTGATTCAACCCTTTTAAAGGCAAAGTCAAAAGAGCAAGCCCAAGAAGATTATATATTATTTTCCTCATAAACCTCCAAAAATTTCAGCTTTTTTAAGTATAACCTTGAAAATCAATAATACCATTTATAACAATAATGCTTAAAAACCCAAATTAAAAAAATAACCCACCAAACTTAAAAACCCCACAATCTTTTTATAATAATGAAAAAGAAAGGTGATACTAAATCTAAATTCAAAAAATTCTGGAAAAAATTTTGGTTTATTGTATGGAAAGATAATTCATTTAAAGGTTGGATTATATCATTAATTTTCTTATTCATCTTAATCAAAGGCATATTTTTTCCATTAATGATCTTAACAACAGGAACAGAGTTACCTTTAGTAATTGTAGAATCATGTTCAATGTATCATGAACACAATTTATTTTCAAATTTTGATGAATGGTTTGAAAAACATGAAATAAAATATTGGGAACAAAAAATATCTAAAGATATGTTTTCAACATATTCTTTCAAAAAAGGATTCAACAAAGGAGATATTTTATTTGTAACAAGTGCAAAACCTAATCAATTAGAAGTGGGAGATGTAATTATCTTTGCAGCAAATTACAAAAGTCCAATAATACATAGAATAATTGATATAAAACAAGAAAATAATGAATACATTTTTTCAACACTAGGAGATAACAATCCAAAACAAATATACTTTGAAACCTCAATAAAAGAAAATCAACTTGTAGGAAAAGCAAGAGCAAATATTGCGCCTTATGTGGGCTGGATAAAATTAATATTTTTTGAATTTAACCAACCTCAAAATAACAAAGGATTTTGCACTGAAAACTAATTATTCTAAATATTTAACAAAACATAAAATATATAAATAGCAAGTCACATAATCACCTATGGAATTTTGTCCAAAATGTGGTGCGGTCTTGATAACTAAATTAAAAAATAGTTATTGCCCTAGATGCTCCTATACAAAAAAAGGAACAGTTGAATTATCAACAAAAGAAAAAATAGACGAAAGTGTTGAAATTGCCGTAGTAAAAAAAGATTTAGGAAGTACGGCTCCAATAGTAAATGAAATATGTCCTAAATGCGGACATAACAAAGCATACTTTTGGATGGTTCAAACAAGATCAAGTGATGAATCTCCAACAAAATTCTTTAAATGCGTAAAATGTAATCATACAAGAAGAGATTACGATTAAAAATATAGATTAAATTACATATTTCTTTAAAAATTAATAATAATTTTATATATTATGAAAAAGGAACTTGAAAAATTAGTTGTTATTGAATCGCCTTTCAAAGGAAAAGGATATCATGAAACAGAATTGAATATTCTTTATGCGAGAGCTTGTATGCATGATTGTTTAACTAAAGGGGAATATCCTTATGCTTCACATTTATTTTACACTCAAGATGGAATTTTAGATGATAAAAATAAAAAAGAAAGAAATTTAGGAATTGATGCAGGAATTGCATGGGGAAATGTAGCACCCAAAAGAGTTATTTATATTGATAGAGGAATTTCAGAAGGGATGAAAAAAGGAATCATAACTGGACAAAAAATAAAACAAAAAATAGAATTTAGAAATCTCCCAAACTATAAAAAATTTCTAGAAGAAGCACAAAAAAAGATTTCTGGAAAAGAATACAACTTTCAAAAATAAATTATAACTAACAAACTTTTTAAATAAAAAACTTCTAACTAAATTATTAATATGGCTTCGTAGCTCAGCCTGGTCAGAGCACTAGACTCTTAATCTAGGTGTCGCGGGTTCAAATCCCGTCGAGGCCATATTTATATTCCACAAAGAGGAATATAATTTATTTCTTTGGAATTGTATGTCTCAAAAATTTTCCTTCAGCGAAGTGGTTAATTAAATATTCCAATCCAAAATTTATTCAGCAATTTTAATCCCCAACAACTCCTTCAATTACACCAAGTTTTCTTCGGCCTCGTTTATGTTTAAAAAATTCAATTTGCTTCATTCGTTTCAAAACCTTATCATATGTGCCTTTTTCAATCAAAACTTCAGATTTATCATGACTAAGAAGTCTAAAATTATAATTTCTAGGATTACCTTCTATTTTACTTTTTCCAGGATAATCTTTCCAATGAGAACTCTTTTTTTCTTTATATTGTAAAACCATTTACTAAATCATTAATACTTCAAATTAAATAAATATTTCTATTTTATCCAACAAATTAATTTGATTCCATTCATAGCCCAACGATTTAAATTTCCCACCAATCTAATAATAATTACATCAAAATTCTCCAACAAACAATGTCCTCGCCAGATGTGATAATTAAACATATTAAATCAAGCGATAGCGAACAATTTGTTCCCATTTTTGCTTTAAATTTTATCTACAAATCACAAAATAATAGAATCAGAAAAACCCTCAAAATGTTTATCTCCCGTCAAAATCTTTGTATTCAAAAATCTAGCAGAATTCATAATAATAATATCTGCAATCCCAATACCTCGGACATCTTTTTTGATTTCATTATACAAATGTCCAAAAGATAAAATAAAATCCTCATCAATTCCAACAATTTTTGATCTTAATTTAATGAACTTCAAAATCTTTTCAAAATTCCAACCTTCCTTATCAGCCTTATAACTCAATTCCAAAAGAACAATCCAAGGCGTATAAACCACATTTTCTTCCAAATAATCCCTTACAATAGCACCTTTCTTAGTTCCAGAAACATATTCAATCCAAGCAAAAGTATCAAAAATCATTTCCATCTTTCATCATCTTTCCAAATTTCTTTTCTTTCCTTTACCGTAAAAGGTTTAACTTTTCCTTTCAAAGCTCCAAACATAGAATACTCTAAACCTTCTTTCTCCAAAACCAATTTTAAAATTAATTTGTCAAAAGAAGAAAATCCCTCTCTTTCCTTAATTCTACTAATTAATTCAAACGTTTTCTCATTCAATGCTATAGTTTTCATAATATAATTTGTAATTTATAATTTATAAATATTTCTATTTTTTTCTAATTAATTTGTTTTCCACACTCCACAAAATTTCTTATAAAATCCTCCAACATTCTATTCTTAGCGAGGCTAGCAATTTATTTTTCTCTCCATGTTTCCAATTTTAATAGACTGTTTTTGAAACCATCACTTAGACCAAAATCACTGCGTGGATTTTGTGTCTCAAAATTTTTCAAAATTTTC
>CAZRBZ010000075.1:0-3729 GCA_964598515.1 Candidatus Woesearchaeota archaeon | reverse complement strand
TAAAACTTCCCATCCAACCAATCCAACCAATCATAAAATCATCAAAATTAATATTCGTTCCATTATTATATTCTTCTCTTGCTTCTGAATATAATTCCCTACTTATTCTTCTTGGATATTTCTTCCCCTCTTGTAATCCTTTCCACATAGCAATTAAATATTTATTCTTATCTGATGCAATTCTCTTTCCCTTAACTTTATCCGTTGTTCCAAGTCCACCACAAAAGGGTTCAACATAAAACTGATTTTCTTTTCTGTCTTTTAAAATAATTTTTAAAATTTCTTTTGCTATTCTATTTTTACTTCCCATGTATTTCATTCTTTATCCTCCGACTTCGTGTTAGAGTGTTTAGCCGACTTCTTTTCTTTATTTAAAAATTTCTTTAATATTTTATGTTTGTAATCCACTTCAATAAAAAGAGGTAAATCTTTCTTATCCCACTTATCTACTTCATAAAGAATTGAATAAACATATCCACTTCTTCTTCCATCTTCCATATCACTAACATAAAATACATCATAATATTCTTGGGTATATGATGTGTTCCAATATTTTTTTACTCTTCCATACCTATGTAATTTTCTTTTCGTCATTTTATTTATTTTGAGTACACCTAACAAACCTACTGCGAAATGTAAATCCCTCCAGCAATTATTAAACATATGAATCCTAATATTTGGCATACAAATACAAACTTCTCCATTTGTTTATCTTCTTTCTCTTTGTTCATTTTTCTATTCTACTACGAATTTCTTATCTCCTTTTGTATTTTTTTAATGACATTTTCATAATTTTTTATTTTTTTATCTTGCTTAATAATTTCTTTTGCTTCTTTTAATCCAGACTCATAACCTTCACTCCAAGCACAACCCTCTGGAGAATATGGGTCTCCCATTAGTTCGTCTCCCCTGACTTATCAAAAGTCTCATCATGAATATGCCATAGTTTCCAAAAAGTAGTCCATGTTTTTAATAACCATTTTCTATATTTATCTTTGTAATCTGGAGAATATGTTCCATTCCAATTATTCTTTTCTGATGGTTCTTCAATTAATTCATTTGGAGCATAAGTAGTTGCAAAATCTTCTAACATATTTAAATCATAATCACTAACTTCTAAAGTTAATTTATACTTTTGTTTGCTTATCTTTTTTGATTTTATGTATTTCATTTTAATTTCTACTCCTTAACTCTTTTCCTATTACCCCAGCTAAAATTATTATCATATAAACTAAACAGAAAATAAGAATAAATAATGGATTATCTAAATTTATTTTATTTATTTGTGCATAGATTAGAAAGAATAAATTAATCATACACCAATATAATGCTATTCCAAATGTTTGTTTCATTGTTTATTCTCCTTTTCTTTACAATAAAAACAAACCTTTTTTTCTGAAATTATTTGTCCATCAATTCCATACTCATATATTTTTGATTGAGGAACTCCTGGTTTAGTTTGTCCACCACATTTTTCACATTTATACATTTTTATTATCCTCTTTTTGTTTTCTCAATTTTATATTTAAGTTTTCTGCTAATCTTTTTGCCATGTGTTTTAAGATTAAACCTTCTTTATTGTTTTCAGATAAACTAAATAATATTTCTATAATACTTTCATTTTCCATTGAACCATAATCTTCTATATCTTCTCCTGTTGAAAAAATATAATCGCTTGATTCTCCTTCAACATATTTCATTGGGTGACCAGTTCTCATATAACTCATTTTTCGTAAATAATATCTCCTTTTTTTACATTAATATTTAATCTATTTAGTGTTACTTTTTTTACTTCCATTTCAAGCACAAAAGAATTTTTATAATCTATTTCCAAATCTAATTCTGCAGTTCCTATTGGGATGAATTTTCCTTTTCCTGTTTTAATTAATATCTCTGTTTGTTTTTTCATTCTTTATTCCCCAAACTTCCCGAAGTATAAATCATCTCTTTGCATAATATGTCTCATTCCTTCTTGTGTTAGTGGTTCAACTCTTAGAACTTTTACAAAGTTTTCATTATCTATTTCCAATTGCACTACAATGTTTTCTTCTTTTATAGATTTTAATCTTTTAACTATTTCTAAAGAAATTTCTAAAGAAAACAAATCTTCTTTCTTCATATATTGTATTATTTTCATTGTTCTCCTACCTCTTCGTGATTCTCTGATTTATCGTAAAATTTATCTAAATCTTTGTTTGAATTTTCCCAAGCTAATACTTCTTTTTTATTCAAATTATATTTATTACAAAGTTCTTCTCTACATTTATCCCAACCTTTTTTATATCCAGACTTAAAGGCATCTGCTATAACAGTCATTCTTCCTTTACCTCGCTTTTTTGTGAAAGTATGAACTGTTTTGTTTTATCAACATATTTATTTTTAAAATCTAAATAGATTTCCTTTGCTGAAATAACTTCTCCTTGAATGAATGGTGAATTTATTTTATCAAATCTGGTTAATGTTAGAAACATTGTTTTGTGTAATTTTTTTAATCTATCCTCATAACTATTTAATCTTTTATGTGCATTTTTAAAAATATTATCACAATAATGTGATTCAATTTCCTTTTCTTCCCATTCAACATTTAATAGATAATTTAATTTTTCAGAATATTTCTTATATTCATCATATAGTTTTTGTATTATTAACCATCCTTTTGCTCTATCTATATTTGAAATTTCTTGGTTTCCATTGTGATACCTACTTAAAACTTCAACCATTTCTCTAGGTAAATTAAAAGTTAATTTTTCATTCATTCTCTATCTCCCCCACTTTAGAGTTTACAGCTTGTACGAAGTCCATCTTCTTATTAGTCTGTAACCATCTAATTATTGGTTCTCCCTTAAATCCAACTTCCCAAACAAACCATGCAAAACACATAGTTGAAGCCCATGGCTTTCCTTTCTCATCTAAAGGATTTCCATTTCTTAGTGGATTAATTCTATTTCTAAAAACATAAATATACTTTGGAGGGTTCTTTTCAAATAATTCCTTTCTTCCTATCCCTTCTAATAATTGAATTTTAGCAAACATGATAACATATTTATTTGAGATTTCTAATCCTTTCTCAATAAATTCTTTTGCTAATTTGAATGGAGGATTTGTTATTACACAATCATATTTAAATTTTTCATGTAAATCTAAAAAATCAACATTTCCTTTCCCATAACCTCTATCAACTAAAGCCGTTGAATCTATTTCTATTTCTGTTCCAACACTATAACCTAACCTTGTAAAATATTTTTCTATTTCTTTTGAAATATGTCCTTCTCCACACGCAGGTTCAAGAATTGTTTTACAATTGTTTAATCCAAAACTTTCTAAAAAAATTCTTGTTGCTTCTGGGGGAGTTGCATAATAATCATTTTCAATTCTTTCTCTTTCAGTACTCATCCCTGCAAGA
The DNA here is from genome assembly GCA_964598515.1 of Candidatus Woesearchaeota archaeon. Lineage (GTDB taxonomy): Archaea > Nanobdellota > Nanobdellia > Pacearchaeales > GW2011-AR1 > GW2011-AR1. The sequence goes on along the minus strand of CAZRBZ010000075.1, from coordinate 326 downwards.
CTATGTCCTTTCATTATTTCTTTCCCCCTGTTTTGTTTTTGGTATTAAAACTAAAATTCTTATCTAACTCTTGCTCAAAGATTATTCTTTCTTCTCTTATTTGCTCTATTAATCTAAGTCTCGATTCTTCTAATGCTTGAATATACCATTCTTTTTTTTCTAATTCTGATTCTAAGGTAAGTATTTTTTCTTTTTGTTCTTTAGCTCTAAATTTTATAATTCCTCTGGCTTTATCCCAACCTTTTTTATATCCAGACTTAAAGGTATCTGATATAACAGTCATTTTTTATTCTCCTGTAATACGAAATTTTCTCCTTGTTTAATCC
>CAZRBZ010000074.1:0-3774 GCA_964598515.1 Candidatus Woesearchaeota archaeon | reverse complement strand
CCTTCAGGTGGGAGAGGACGTCACAAAAGATAAATAAAATATTATCTAAAAATACGGCTTTGTTTAATAAGTAGGTTCTGTTTAGAAAGTCGGAAAGATTAAATTTTTTTATTTCTACCAGAAATTTTTTGAGGAATAATGTCTGTTTTAAATTTGTCATAAAATACTCTTCTTATAGTATCTGAAGGAGGTATATGTTCAATGTCATTTTTAGTGCTTGGTTGAGAATATCTAACAACTTTTTCAATTATATCTTGTGGAAGATTAATTCCACAAAAAGCATTAAGGTATTCAAGTTGTAAAGCCCAATCATAACTTCCCCTTTTAGGAACCTTTTGAAGAATGGGAGATAATTCAGGATGATTTATTAAATACTCAACTTTATCACGAGTTGTTTTTAATTTGTTTATTTTCTTATGGTCATCCCAACTTAATGACCAATCAACAATACCTTTTTTCCAATTTTTTAAATCTTTTTTCTTTGGTATTTCTTCTCTAAATGCACCAAAATTTATTGGTGCTTCAATTAAAGAATCATAAAAAAGCCAGTCTTTTCCATTTGTAATAATAACTATTCTTGTTTTGCTTCTTTGCCCATATCTAATTGCTTGCATTACATGTTGCATATTTAACTTAATATCGTGTCTTTTCATTTCAATTATTAAATCAATATCTTTTTCACAACGAATCGTAATATCTCTTTTACATTCTTCAAATTTAAAATCAGAGTCAGAATAACCTTTATCTTTTATCAATTTTAGAATTACTTTAAATGTTCCATCCATTTCACTATCTTTTGACATAAAGATTATTATAAAATAGACTTAATAAGTATTACTTTAATTTCAAAATAAGTTTTTTTACAGATTTTGCTATTTCTTTAGCCATTAAGGGCGGAACAGCATTTCCAATTTGAATTAATTGTTGGCTTTTACTACCTTCAAAAATAAAATTATCTGGAAAACTTTGAAGTCTTGCTAATTCTCTTGGGGTCATAACCCTATTATTTTTATAATGAACAAATACTCCTCCGTGATTTTCTTTAACCGTTCTTGAAGGCATATTTGGATATGCTCTAAAGAAAGAGTCAGAATAACTACCAAAAACACTTTTACCTAAACAAGTTTTTTTTATCCTATTTTCAAATTCTTTTTTATGTTTTGTAAAAATGTGATTAAATCCCTTATCTTCTTTTTTATTTTCTAAATCTTCAATTGCTTCTTTTACCGAAATCCATTTTTTTAATTTCTCCTCTCCATTTTCTGAATGTGTTGGGTTAGGATATATTATTGGTCCATTTTTCTTTTTTCCAATAAAAACAACTCTTTCTCTTCTTTGTGGAACACCATAATTTGCAGAATTTAATAATTTAAATTCTACATCATAACCTAATTTGTTAAATCTTCTAATAATTTGAGTTGTTACTTTTTCTTCATAATCCCCCAAATGGTCTTTTAATTTTTTAATCTCTACTTTTAAATTTTCTAAATATTTTTCATCATATTTATTATAATTATATTTTTCAGAATTATTTTTATTCTGTTTTCTTAATAAAAGAAGTCCTGCCTTTTCTTTTTCTAATTCTCTTAATTCATTAAGTTCTTTTTGTTCTTTCTTGTTTAATCCTTCTTTATCATGTTTTATTGTGAGAATCCCCTTAACATTTTCCATAACAAAAACTTTAGGTTGAAGTTTTTTCACAATCTCCACATATTCTTCAAATAATCTTCCTCTTGGGTCATTTGGGTCCCTTAACCCTGCTAAAGAATATGCTTGACATGGTGGTCCTCCAACAATAACATCACACCCTTTTTCTTTCATATAATTTATTATTTTATTCCTTATTTTATGGTCTGTAATATCTCCTAAAAAGAATTTTGATTTTGGGTGATTTCTTTGAAATGTTTTTCCTGCATATTCTAAAATATCATTTCCAGCAATTATTTCATAACCTGCCAAATCAAAACCTTTGCTTAATCCTCCACAACCCGAAAACAAATCTAAAACTTTATATTTTTTTACCATTATTTCTTTTTCTCCTTATTTTTTTTATAATCTTTCCAATACGGGCTTTTACATTGGGGACAAATCATTGGAAGTTTCTTAATATCTTTTTCTAATTGTTCTAATTCAACACGAGGAATCCAACGATGACCGCACCTTAAACATTTAAATCCATTAACAGGAATTGTAATCTTACAATCTTTGTTAAATTCTACTACATAATCTTTTCCACTTTTCATAACTATTTAAGGTTTAACCACTTTATATAATTATTGTTTATAAAAACATTGTTTATATTATATGTTTTTATTAAAGTTAAGGATATTGTTAGTTATTTTACCGACGATAATTATATAAAAATTACTTATAAAAGTAAGAAATAGAAAGGTTTATATAGTAGATATTACTTATATAAGTAAGATGATAAAAGTAAATAACCAAACACAAACTCAATCATGGAAATACATGACACGAGAAGATAGAGCAAAAGAACTAATCAAAGTTTATGATATTGTAGAAACTGAAAAAGGTTGGAAAGTTCCGAGCCAAACAGATTCTAAATTAAGTTATCTTGTTCAATTTGACGGACACGAGCCACATTGTAATTGCCCAGATTGTAAAAAAAGAAATTCAAAATGCAAACACATCTTCGCAGTAGAATTTTATTTAAGAAAAGCAATTAACAAAAAAGGAGAATTAACAGAGGTTAAAGGTGTTAGATTAACTTATGCTCAAAATTGGTCTGCTTATAATAAAGCCCAAACAAATGAAAAATTAGTTTTTTTAAGATTACTAAAAGATTTATGCGACGGAATAGAACAGCCAGAATATAAATTTGGAAGACCAACTTTACCTTTTAGTGATATGTTATTTGGCTCAATTATGAAAGTTTATACTGGATTTTCATTAAGAAGATTTATGTCAGATATGAAAATTGCTAAAGAAATGGGATTGGTTGAGATTGTTCCAAGTTATTCTACTATTTCAAATTTTATGAATAGAGAAGAAATAAAACCAATTTTAGATAATTTGATTAAATTAAGTGCCTTACCTTTGAAAGAAATTGAAACAGATTTTGCGATTGATTCAAGTGGTTTTTCTACTTCTCGTTTTGCTCGTTGGTTTGATTACAAATGGGGCAAAGAAAGAAAATATAAAGTTTGGTTAAAGGCTCACATTAATTCTGGTGTAAAAACGAATATCATAACAGCAGTTAATATCACAGAAGGACATTCAAGCGATTCTAAAGAATTAAAATCTTTAATTGAACAAACAGCCAAGAATTTTAATATGGTTGAGGTGTCGGCAGATAAAGCTTATTGTGGAAAAAAGAATTTTCAATTTATAGAAGAAAATGGGGCAGTTCCTTTTATTCCATTTAAGAAAAATGTTACTGGAAAAAGAGGGGGAAATGCAATTTGGAAAAAGATGTATCATTATTTTATGTATAAGAATGATGAATTTATGAAACATTATAATAAAAGGTCAAATGTAGAAACTTGTTTTCATATGATTAAGTCAAAGTTCGGAGATTCAATAAGAAGTAAAAAGATGACTTCACAAGTAAATGAATTATTGATTAAGGTTTTATGTCATAATATTGTTTGTGTGATTCATGAGGTTTGCGAATTAGGGATAAAGGCAGAATTTAGTTTGGAGGTGGCTGAAAATTCTGTTTAGAAAGTCAATTGATTTTTGGACTTATTAAACAAAGCCTAAAAATACAAAACATTTATATACTACCCTACCCTCCTATTTACATGAAAAATA
>CAZRBZ010000073.1:0-3815 GCA_964598515.1 Candidatus Woesearchaeota archaeon | reverse complement strand
ACTTAGACCAAAATCACTGCGTGGATTTTGTGTCTCAAAATTTTTCAAAATTTTCCTCAAGTCGTGGATGCCTTTTCAAAAAAGATTGTGCCGGGAGCTTTGGCGAGACGGTATTCTCGAAGGGTGAGCGTCACATTGTCGAGGGTGAATGCCTGTGTAAACAGGTTCTTGTGCCCTTTAGGTATAAAAATTCGCACCTCAAAAAGTTTCAATTGAATTCTGTTTTTGAAACTTTTTCTTTAATAAAATCTGCGGTCAATTCACACGTTTTAACAGGGATAACAAATTTTAGCGAATTTATGACTTTAACTGTTGGTGGATATTGTAAAGAATATCAAGCTTTAATAATGATAAATGAAGAACAAATAATTCATTTTTTGAAAAAAGAAAAGAGGGTTTAACAATTGTGGAAATAGTTAATAAATCTAAATTTTCTTGTTCTACTATTAGAACAATTCTTGCAAAATTGGAAGGAGGAAATAAAGTTAATATTAAACATATTGGGGTGGCAAAGGTTTCTCCCTTGAAATAATTACAATTTAAATTTTTAAATTTCTAATAAGATAGGCGCATGATCTGAGCCATGAATTTCTGTTAAAATATCTGCTTTTTTTATTTTGTGTTTTAATGCTTCGTTTATGCAAAAGTAATCTAAACGCCAACCTATGTTTCTTTCTCTTGCTTTAAACATGTAACTCCACCAAGAGTATTTTCTTTCTTCTGGATTTAAATGCCTATATGAATCTATGAATCCGGCGTCAAGAATATTATCAAACCTTTCTCTTTCCTTGTCTGTAAATCCTGCGTTTCCAGGTCTTGTTTTTGTTGTTTTATTTGTTTGGGGATTTTTTAAATCTATTTCTGTATGTGCTACATTTAAATCTCCACAAAAAATTACTGGTTTTGATAAATTTTTTAGATGTTCTAAGAATTGTTGGTCCCATTCATTGTATCTAAAATTTAGTCTTTCTAATCCTCTTTTTGAATTTGGTGTGTAGACAGTTATTAAGTAATAATCATCAAATTCTAACGTTATTACTCTTCCTTCTTCATCTAGTAATCCTATCCCATAAGTTATTGTCAGAGGCTTTATTTTTGAAAATATGGCTACTCCTGAATAACCTTTACGTTCTGCTGAGTTCCAATAATGATTTGGATATCCCTTTAATTGTAAATTGACTTGTTCTGGATATGCTTTTATTTCTTGAAGACAAATTATATCTGGATCATATTTTTGCATTGATTCTAAAAATCCTTTAGATAGGCATGCTCTTATTCCGTTTACATTCCAAGATATTATTTTCATATTGAAAGAAAGAGGAAAGAGTTTAAAAGTTTGCTGAACTAAACTTCATAATTAATATATTATTAATGCTCAATGGCAAGACATTAATTGAATTTAAATTTTTATCAAATATATTTTTAAAATTGTTGAAAAAAAGTTGTTCTTCAGCGAAAACGGATTATTCAATATTTTAATTCAAAATATAGCGAAGTTGTTATATCAATTTATTTTTATTTAGAAAAGGTATTTTGTGGATAATAATTATTGAACCAAATATGCAAATTAATCCTAGAATTAGTCCTGCTAGAACATCAGTTAGCCAGTGAACGTTTAAGTATAACCTTGAGAAGGATATTAATATTATTAGTGATGTGTTGATTGTTATGAATATATATTTTAGTGTTTGATTTTTTATTTTATCTTTGAATAAATAAATTAACATTCCGAAAAAGATTATTGATATTGTTGCATGGCCACTTGGAAAACTGAAGCCTTCTTTTAATATTGTCATTGTTTCGGGTCTTGGTCTTTGTATTGTATATTTTAGAATCTGAGAAATAATTATTCCTAGGCCCAGAGTAATTACAAATATTTTTGCTTTGATGTATTGTTTTTTGTAGATAAGGAAAATTAATAAGAAGATAGAGAGTATAGTTATTAGATATTTATCTCCTAGAAATGTTATGAAAATCATTACTTTTGTTAATAATGGTGATTGAATGGAGAGTATTGAATTTGAAATTATTTGATCTAGCATATTAGTTAGAAGGAGAGAGAGTTTAAAAAATTAGTCTTGTATTTTGATTGTGTGTAATTTATTTCCATACTCTTTGAGACTTTCAATTGTTGTATGGCGCCCAATTTCAACCAATTCTTCTGCTTTATAAAAATCAAAAACTCCACAAGAATTACGAGAGACGTTTATTAAAATGTCAGGAGGAAATTGCTCTATTTTCATTTTAGATATTTGTTGTGTTAATATAGATATGGTTTTATTAATAATGTCGAAATAGTTTATTTTTTTATTTTTATTTTTTGAATTAATTTCATCTAATTTATTTTTAAGTTTTCTAATTTCTTTAAGGTATATTGATTGTTTTTTTTCTTTTTTTCTTTTTGAAATATGTGGTTTATATACAGGAACATCTGCATTTACATTAACTACAACTAAAATATCTCCTTTTGTTCTTTTTACATGATTAATTGGAATATTATTAATAACTCCACCGTCCACAAGAATTGAATTTTTTGTTTTTACTGGTGTAAAAATAGTAGGAATTGCTATTGAAGCTCTTATTGCTTTGCATATTTTTCCTTTTGTAAAAATTACTTCTTTTCTATTTGTGATATCTGTTGCTGTAGCAATAAAATTAATTTTTAATTTTTCGATATCTTTATCTGGAATAAATTTTTTCATTTTTTCGAATACTCTTTCGCCTTTAACTAATCCTTGTGAATTAAATGTGAAATCAATAAGTTTGAAAACTTCTAATTCATCAAGTGTATATATCCATTCTTTATATTCTTGCATTTTTCCAAGAGCATAGATTCCCCCAACTAAAGCTCCCATAGAAGTTCCTGAAATAGATTTAATGTTAAATCCTTGTTTTTCTAATTCTTCAATAATTCCAATGTGTGCAATTCCTCTCGCTCCTCCGCCAGATAATACTAATGAAACATTTTTTTTAATATTGGCCATCTTCTATAAAGTAAAAGTTATCAGTTATATAAAGTTTCTTAATAATTTAATGAATTTCTAAGGATTAAATTTATAATACCAAATTAGTTAGACAAGTTATGGTTAAGAAATTTAAAAAGAAAAAGGAAAATAGAACTAATTTTAACGAAGAATTATTTGTAAAATTAAAAGAAGTTAGGGATAAGATTGCTGAGGACAAGAGAGTTCCAAATTTTATTATTTTGAATGATAGTGTTTTGAAAGAATTGTCTTATTATTATCCTACGAATAAGCAATTATTTTTATTGATTAAAGGTATTGGTGAAAATAAGTTTGAAGATTATGGAATAAAATTATTGCCTGTTATTGAAGAATTTATTTGTAATGTGAATGATTTAGAAAAGAGACATAAGGAACTTAAGAAGTTGATAGAACCAGAAAAATCCAAGATTAATATTAAGAAGCGAACTGAAGTACGAAAAGCTAGAGTTAAAGAATTAATTTTGAAAAAAAAGTGTATTGAAGATATAGCTGATGATTTGGGGTTGACACCTAATACTATTGTGAATTATATTGGTAGATTATTAGCGGATGGTTCCGGTTTGGATGTTCAGTATATTAAAGATTCTGTTGAAGGATATAATGATATTGTTCGAGCGTTTGAGAAACACGGGACTGAAAAGATTGGTCCTATTTATTCTGAGTTTGGTGGTAACGTTGAGTATGCTGATATAACTTTGGTTAAGGTTTTGTTGGGGAGTAAGTGAAGTTGTTTAAAAAATTATTAAAACAATAAAGTCATAAATTCGCTAAAATCTGCTACCCCCCAACTTAATTTGTGGGCTTGACCGC
>CAZRBZ010000072.1:0-4091 GCA_964598515.1 Candidatus Woesearchaeota archaeon | reverse complement strand
GTGACCTTTGGTTATGCCCTTTGGGTATAAAAATTCGCGTCTCAAAAAGTTTCAAAAACAGAATTTGATTGAAACTTTTTCTTTAGCAAGATCTGCGGTCAAGCCCCCAACTTAAGTTGTGGGATAGCAGATTTTAGCGAATTTGTGACTTTATCTGCCGCAGTCCAAAGCTTGGACTTGAAGTCAATTGTGTCATTTATCATTTTAAATTAAATATTTAAAAAATAATATCTCCTTTTTTTCTGAACTTATTTTTTCTAATTCATAATTTTTAAGAAACCCTTTTAATTGAGATTCTGAATTCACAACTTCTTTTCTAGTTGAGCCTGCACCAGATATTATAAGAATATTTGGATTCTGTGCAGCGAGAATCATTGCTTCTTGAATAATATCTCTAGATTTATATCTAGAATTCACAAAAACAACATGTTTATCTAAATCGTTTAGAGTTTTAGTAATTATTTTGTTTAATGTTTCTGCAGAATCTAAATTATCTAAAAGAATGCCAACATAACGATTTAATAATCCATTTTGAACAAAATAAGCAATATGAAGGCCCTCAATTTGATATTTGCTCTTTACTTTTTCCTTTAAATTTTGCAACTTTTCATAATCATTTTCAACTTTTCTTAAAATCAATCCTAATTTTATATTAAATAATAAATTTTTATCTTTAATATATGCCTTATAGAAAATTAACTCTCCTGAATCTCTAACTTCCTTAGCAATTTTAATTGTTTCAGAATCTCCTATAAATTTTACTCGTTTAGTCCTAAAATATTCAGCTAACTGTTTTATCTTTGTTTCTCCAAATTTTAATAAAGCAGTAGTAGCACCTTCAGAAATATTAGAGCACATCGGGAAACTCCTCCATGTAATGTGACAATGATAAAACATTATCATCCAAAATAACCACACTACCTGGAAGTATAACCATGTTTTCAACTTTAACTGGAATCTCTAAATATCTATCTAAAAGTTTAGTGCCATCTAAATTTAAAACATATTCTCCATCAGAAGCAAATCCTAGTTCCTTTAATAATGCTATTTTAGATTCAGAATCCACTTGTTTCAATGATATTGTTTCCATATTATATTCAATAATTTTAATATATGATTCTATACATAAATTACTATTTAAATGTTAAGGGTATAATGTTTAAAAATAATAATTCTTTCCATCACCCCTTTTCTCAACCCCAACCAAAACCTCAGTATTCATCTTTAATTCTTTCCATCAACCCTTTCACAATCTCAACCTCAGCAAATGTATCCAATCCACAATACTTCTCCAAATTATCACGAACCCTTTTTCTTTCTAATTTAATCAATCCTTTAACTTCTTCTGGATTTATATTCTTCGTTTCTTCTTTACATATTTCATCATTAGAACCAAAAGTAACTCGTTCATATTCTAAACTTGCCATAATACCATTTCTAATATCCATTTCAGAATAACTCAAATCACTCAAAACAGGCAAAACATATTTAATTGATGCCGAACCTTTTTGTTTAGAATCATAATACCAAAAATTTCTAAAAACATCCCATAAATCTTTTATTCTTGGCAAAATATTCTCATCATACCATTCTCTAAATTCGGGCAAAGCATCAGAACACTCATTCATAACTCCTTTCTCAAATCCTTGATTATAAACCAACACATCCCCTCCATCTCCCAAATTATCTTTCAACGCTTGCATAAATTTAGGCCTTGAATCACTTGTCCCTTCTGCCAAAAAAGAAACATGTTTCAATTCTCCATTGGGTTTTTCTTGAATATGCAAACTAAACTGAAAAGGTATTCTTTGATACGGTTTCATCCCATCAAATTTGGGTATAGCAGGATTAATCGTTTCAAAATCCAAATAATAAACAGGATAATTCAAATTATCCAAAAAATGTTTTATCTGCTCTTTATCTTTATGAATTTTATTTTCGGGTGCCAAAGCCAATAATCTTTGAATCTTCTGTTTATCATTTAATTTAACTGAATCAGGAACGTCATTCAGTTTTACAATTCCAGAATTATATAATTCAAATTTCTTTTTAGAAAACATTCTATAAAAATCAAAAATACTTTCTTTTGGAATATGTTTCCAACACTCTATTTTCAAGGGACAATCATAAGGATCTGAACAATAAACTCCAATAGAACATTTCGGTTCTTCTCTTGAATTAATTATCTTCAACATATTTTCAATTCTTTTTTCAATACCTAAACTAAACTCTTCAACTTTTTCTGTGATATCTTCTTGATGAAATAATTCTTTAGGTTCAATCTCTCCATTTTTAATATACTGATTATTAATATGCATCAAAAAACATTTTCTAATTTTTAGTCCAGCTTTTTCATAAATATATTTTTGAAAACTCACATCATGAATATTAATATCCTTAACTTTCGTTGCAGATTTAACTTCAATAATATCCCATTTAGGCTCACCAGAGTCATCCTTTGAGGAATTATCTCCCGTTGGAAACAAAATATCTCCTCTAGAAAATAAATTATCCACTAAAAAACCAGCCTCAAAAATTGGTTTTCTTTCTTCTAGTGATTCTTTTGTTTTATCAATATTTTCTTTAAAATTACATTGAGATAAATCAATTCCACTTTCAAAAACCGTTGTCGCAAGTTCTCCAATTAAAGTCCCAATTTTAAAATTATGTTTTGCAGAAATATCTGGTTCAGGAATTCTTGTTTTATCCTTTTTGGTAATCCATAATAATTTAGGACATTGTAACCCTAAAAGATAATTTGATTTTGTTAACATAATCAATTAAAAATAAAGAGTGTTTTAAATTTTTAGATAAAAATTCTCAATCTTCTTTCTCTTTAATTTTAAAAAAATGAAATTTTCTACCCTTTCAAAATGAATTATTATTTCTGAATAAAATCTATTTTTTAATTTACATTATTCTTTTTTAATTTTAGACTTAAATATTTTAATAAATGTTAAAATAAGCTCTATCTGATTAATTTCAGATTTTATTTAAAAATATTTAAGATAAATCAATTACTTCTGATAACTCTGCTTTTAGAGATTCTTTTGGACGTAAACCAATAAATTCCTTAATTATCTTTCCATCTTTGAAAAGTTTCATATTTGGAATACTCTGAATTTGATAAGTCATTGCAAGCACTTGGTTTTGTGGAATTTCAGTATTTAACTTTCCTATCTTTAATTTTCCTTCTAATTCTTCAGATAAATCATCTAAAGCAGGAGCCATCATTAAACAAGGTTGACACCAAGGTGCCCAAAAATCAACTAGAACAGGAATATCTGATTTAAGAACTTCTTCTTCAAAATTTTCACTTGTTATTTCTACTGTTTTTGCCATTTTAAAATTTAATTCATTTATTATTTTTTTATGAACTATTCCTTTATAAATATTCCTAAGTAGTGATATTAATTGTTTAAAATTTACAATTTTTTGCCATGTTTGATTTAGTATTTTTTATTATTTAATTCTTTTGAAACCTTTTTATCAAATAATTTTGGAAAATTAATATTCCCTAATTTCTTAAATTATAAATCAAATTTTATTTTTTAATTTTTTTAGAATAATTTTTTTAATTTTTAAATAATTAAGGTATAATCTCCGGCCCAAAATACTTTTCAAAATCAAAATCTTCTTTCTTAACTTTTCTTTCTTTTATTGCTTCTTTCACTTTCGGAACAGCTTTTTCTCGAACTCCATCAATCAAATGTTTAATAGTATCACAAATCAAATCATTGCCTGTTTTAGGCCAAAGATTAGCTTCTTTCCAATAAAGGCAACGACCTCCACAAATATTTTTATATGAACAATCATCACAACCAGAAATTTTCCGCGGTGTTGTAATTCCTTTCTCAATATTCCCACAATATAAATTTTTAACACTATTCATAATCGGGCAAGCGGATAAATCCCCTTTTGTATTTATAGAAAAATTATTGACTCCAGCACCACAAGGCAAACCCTTATCCTTATCCCAACCCATCAATCTATTTAATATTCCCAAGAAAGGATAGAACCTCCATACTTTCCCTCTTTTTTCATTTACTTCATTGGAGGTCCTCGTGCCGGGAACATCGTGAGGCGGTACT
>CAZRBZ010000071.1:0-4201 GCA_964598515.1 Candidatus Woesearchaeota archaeon | reverse complement strand
GGTTGGTAGTTGTATTGGCGCAGGAGTTTTGGGAATTCCTTATGTTGCTGCTCAGGCTGGACTTTTAGCAACTATTATTTATATTCTAGTTATAGGCGGAATAATATATCTTGTTAATTTATATTTGGGCGAAGTTGTTTTGAGAACTAAGGGAGATCATCAGTTGATTGGTTATGTTGAAAGGTATTTGGGAAAAAAAGCAAGACATATTATGGAATTTGCTGTTGTCTTTGGAATATATACTGCCTTAATTGCTTATATGAGTGGTATGGGACAGAGTTTAAGTCAAATTTTTACAGGTAGTATAGATTATTATATTTATTTTGGAGTTGGAGTTGGGCTTTTAATGTCTGTTCTTTTGCATGGAGGAATAAAATCATTGAAGAAATTTGAAAAGATTGGAGTATTTATTATATTAGCATTGTTATTAATAATTGTGGGGGTATTTTCTCCAAAAATTGCTTTTGAAAATTTAAGTTTTTTTAACATGAATAATATTTTCCTTCCTTTTGGTGTTGTTTTGTTTTCACTTATGAGTTTTCACTCTATTCCTGAAATTAAAATTATTATGAAGAGAAATGAAAAACGGTTTAAAAAAGTTTTAAAAACAGCTACAATTGTTTCTATGTCATTTTATATATTATTTACAATAGTGATTATTGGATATAAAGGAATTGATACCCCACAGGTTGCAACTTTATCTTTAGGTTCTATATTTATATTTTTAGGAATTTTTACTATGTTCACTTCTTACTTGGCTAGTGGGAATGCTCTAAGAGATAGTTTTCAGTTTGATGAGAGATTTAATAATAGAACTGCTTGGGCATTGGCTTCACTTGTTCCTATAGGATTATTTTTATTGACACAGTTGACTAATTTCTTTTCTTTCACTAAACTTCTTTCTATTGGGGGGGTGGTTTCGGGTGGTATTATGGCGATTATGATTCTTTTAATGATTAAGAAAGCTAAGCGGAATTGTAATCGTAAGCCAGAGTATGAGACGCCGGCTCATTGGTTGGTTATTGGAATTTTGATTTTGATATTTTTGTTTGGAGTTGTTAAGGAGTTATTTGGTTAATATTTATTAATCACATAATTTTGAGAAATGATTAATTTTTAAATTTTATTGTGGTAGTTTTATGTAAAATAGCTTTGCTTAGTAAAGAATGAATAATTAAAATTCATGTTTGCGATACTGTGAATTTTAAGCATATAATTAACTTGGGAAGATTTCTGAGAGGAAAGGGAATATTTGACAGAGATTTATTTTTGAGAAGGGGATTTTTTATTCAATAAGTATTGTAAAGTAAATCCTATTAATTGTATGGCTAGGAGTGATTGACTTTCTAAAACAAATGCTAGTTCGTTTTTTAATTTAAATTCAATTTCTTTTTGTGATAGTTTGTTTAGGATTTCTTTTTTATGTTTTGGAATGATTATTTTATATTTTCTTTTATGTTTTTTTTGAAAAAATGAGTTTATTGTTGGAACAATTTTAATGGGATGTTTTGTTCGTTTTTCTTTTATTGTAAATTGAACATGTTTTAATTTGGGATAATCTTTTTTTGCAGAGTTTAATGCTTTGAGTATTTTAGATTTCATGAGAAAAAAAAAGGAGAGAGCAGTTTTAAGGTTTTTGAAATTGCTGAACTAAATTCAGAATCAATATGTTGAGTTATGGTAAAATAAGAATTGAAGGATAGATTCTGAAAAATAGAGATTAGATTTACAAAGGAGATACCAACATCTTTTTAATTATTAGTTTGTTTGTTTTGTTATGGAATTTGATAAAAATATTGGAAATTGTGTGGAGATTGAGAAGGGAAAGGAGATTTTTGAAGGGGTGTTGTTACCTAGTCCTGAACATGGAAGTGTTCTTTTGAAGTTGGATAATGGATATAATATTGGTTTTAATAAGAAGGATATTGTGGGATTGAAGGTAGTTAAGAAATTGAGGGTTAAAGAGAAGGAGTTTGATATTCCCATTTCTAAAGAAAAGAAAAATATTGCTATGGTTATTCTTGGTGGAACAATTGCTGCTCGTTTGAATCCAGGGAAAGGGGGAGTTGATTTTGTTGAGAATCCCCAGGATTTGTTTAAGTATTATCCTGAAGTTTTTGAAAAGGTTAATGTTTCTCGGGTTGAAATTCCTTTTATGAAGGGTTCTGAGAATATGGATTTCAAGGATTGGCAAAAGGTTGCTAAAGTTGTTTGTGATTTAGTTAATGAAAAAGATATTGAAGGAGTTATTGTTACACAGGGAACGGATAGTTTGCATTTTACCTCTGCTGCACTTTCGTTTTTTCTTGGGGATTTAGGGAAACCTGTTGCTTTGACTTTTTCTCAGAGAAGTATTGATCGGGGAAGTAGTGATGCTAGATTAAATTTAATTTGTGCTGCGGAAGTTTGCGTGTCGGATATTGCTGGAGTTATGGTTGTTGGTCATGCAAATTCTAATGATGATTTTTGTTATGGTCTTGCTGGAACTAAAGTTAGAAAATTACATAGTTCAAGACGGGATGCTTTCAAACCAATTAATCGTGAACCTTTTGTTAAAGTTTATAAGGATAAAATTGAATTTATTTCTGAGCATAAAAAAAGAAATGAAAAATTAAAATGTGTTTATGATGGAAAATTTGAGGAGAAGGTTGGTTTGTTGAAATTTTATCCTGGACAAAATCCAAATATTTTAGATTATTATGTTAAGGAAAAATATAAAGGGATTGTGATTGAGGCTTTGGGGCTTGGTCAGATTGCTACAAGTGAGGCTAGATTGAGTTGGATTAAAAAATTAAAAGAAGTTCAGAAGAAAGGTTTGATTGTTTGTATGGCTGCTCAAACTATTTATGGTCGTTTGAATCCTTTGGTTTATGTTACTGGTCGTGAACTTTTAGAAACAGGAGTTATTTATTTAGAAGATATGTTAAGTGAAACTGCTTTTGTTAAATTAGGTTGGGTTTTGGGACATCCAAAGTGGGATGTTAAAGAGAAGATGTTAGAAAATTTTTCTTGGGAATTGAATGATAGGTTGATTGAGTAGGATTTAAATTTTAGTATATAAGAAGACGGAGAAATTTGTTCGCTGTTGTGAGATTGATAATTTAATTATTGCTCCACTGGGGGATATTGATTAAGTTTAGTTTGTTGAAGTATTATTCAGAAGCTAGGGGATTTTAATTATTTTAGTTATGAGTGAGACGAATTAACTTATTATAAGGAAGTTATCAAATTAAATTTTAGTATATAATCTTTAAATTGGGAAAATAAAATTCCCCTTCGTTTAATTTCCACAAAGGATAACACTATTTTACAATGGGCTCAGAATGGAAATTTAATTATTGCTCATAGCACAGATATAATTGGAGTTAGATATTTCTAAAAAATTCTCCAACCCTTCATGTACGTAGCATGACGCGTAGTTATTTTATATCCTAAGTCACGAATGAAGGGAATTAAATTTCCTCTTTGGCTAAAATATATTTTGAGTTTAGTTTTTGAAATACTTTTTGAGGATAAAATTTATTAGAAAGTTTTATATAATTTTAATTATACTGTTTATACATGATACAAATTAATGGTAAATTGCGAAAATGGGGAAATTCTTTGGGAGTTATTGTTCCTTTAAGTTCGGTTAAATCTGAGGGTTTGAAAGAAGGGGAAGAGGTGAAAGTTTTAATTGGTAGAGAACAAAAAAGGAATATTTTGAGGGAGAGTTTTGGAACATACAAATCTAAGAAATCTATTGAACAAATTATGAAAGAAATGGATGAGGAACTTTATGACAATTAAATATTTTTTTGATAGTTATGCTATTATTTCTTTAATTGAGAGTAATGATAATTATTTACCTTATTTAGATTGTGAGATTATTATTAATGAATTTGTTTATGCTGAAATTTGTTATTATTTGGAACGAGTTAATCATTCTAGGAAAGAATTATTGATGCAAGGCTATAGTGAATTTGTTTATTCGACAGATTTAGAAGTTATTAAGAAAGCAATGGTTTTTAGAAATAAATGGAAAAAAAGAAAAGTTTCTATGGCTGATTGCATAGGGTATTTGATGGCTGAAGAGTTTGGTGTTAAGTTTTTAACTGGGGACAAAGAATTTAAGAATATGGAGAATGTTGAGTTTGTTAAATGAATTTGGGGTTGGTTGACTAGTTAATTTATTCTTCCCACATTTCTTTGTAAAAATTTC
>CAZRBZ010000070.1:0-4389 GCA_964598515.1 Candidatus Woesearchaeota archaeon | reverse complement strand
TAAAATTGTGGGAGTCTTTTGGAAGAACACTATTTGATTTTCTAATGGAATACAACGACCACAAATATTCATTAAAAGATTTAAAAGAAATAGCTGAAAAAGGTTATAACGAGAAGGAGATATCAGGAGAGAGTAAATAAAATGGAAGAATCAGAAATGTTTAAACAATTTAAAGAAAGAGATAAAAACTTTTGGGATGGTGTAGCTATTGCTAAAAAGATTTACAAAAGAAATATGGCAGAAGAAATAATGAAAACAATTAAAATTAGAGAAAACAAAGCACATATAGGAACTTTGGCTAGAATTTATTCATATTGTAATAAATTCACAAAATCAAAAATAGGAGAATAAAAAATGAAATACATAAAATCAAAAAAGATAAGCAAACAGAAGTATGAATTAACTTTAGAAGTTAGTGATTATGATTTAAATATGTTAGAAGATTTTGCAACTACTTATGCTCCAAATGAATTAATTGAAGAACCATCAGAAAAGAATAATTGGAATGGAACATATTCTCCAGATTACAAAGATAAATATAGAAAATGGTTATCAAAAACATGGACTACTTTTTGGAAATGTTGGAATGATGAAGAATTAATAGAAAATGATAAGGGGGATAAATAAGATGGCAAATAGAGATGGAACAGGTCCAGAAGGTAAAGGTCCAAAAACAGGAAAACAAAAAGGAAACTGCGATGAAGAAAAAAATAAATGAACGGAGAAACATACACAGCTAGAGAAATAATTTATGGTGGTGCTCTTATTGGTTGGAGACATAACATAGTTAACAATCAAGAAGAAGTAGAATATCAAATTATTAATCAAATACTTAATCAATTATTTAATTAAAAACCGAAACATTTAAATATAAGTGGTTACTATATAAATACATGAATACTACTTTAAATGAACAAAGAGTTCTTGATGCATTAGAATATGAGTTAATGTCCTCTTGGGCTGTTGCTAAGAAAGTTGGTATGAATTGGCATACAGTTTTAGCTACTTTAGCTATTTTAGCTTTAGAAGGTAAAGTTGAATTTGAAAGAAAAAGTAATAAAAATTATTTATTTAAAAAAATAACAGGAAGTATATTAGCATGAGTGAAAAAAGAATAACTGGAATACTTGAAGGAATCGATATTAAATATAAGAAAAGTGATGGAAATCCTTTTTGGTTAATTAAAATTGGTAATTTAAGTTTAACTTGTTGGAATGAATTATTTTTTAAAGATTTTAATACTGGAAATGAAGTTACAGCAGATTATGAAGAAAAGCAAAATGGAATTTACACCAATCGTACTTTGATTAAGATGGTTAAAAAAGAAACCGAGGAAATTGCACAAGAAAAAATGAAAGAAATAGATTTTAATAAAATAGCTGAAAAAAGAATTGAAAAAATTGAAAAAGAAATTACAAATACAATTGAAATAAATGGTAAAAAATATAGAATGATTTTACAGGAAATATAATGGGATTTGAAAGAAATAATAAATATGATGACCCAACATTAATGAAAAGAGTTGTTCAACTTAAAGAAATTGATAGAAAGCCTTGGAAAGATATAGTTCCAATAATTCAGGAAGAATTTGAGATTGAAGCAGTTAAGACAGAAACATTGAGTAAAATTTATGATAGAGCAATGGCTTTAACAATTACAATAGATAAGAAAGGTGGTAAGAAATTTAATAGTTTTGAAAAAGAACTAGGAATAATGTATGAGAAAACAATTAGAATATTAAGTAGATTAATTGATTCTTTAGAAAAAGTTTATGAGGAATTTGATGCTAGTGATATGGAAGATGTTCAAAAATACTTGGCTTTTATTAAACTTAGTCCACAAATTAAACAAACTACTGAACAAATACTTGCTTATATTAAACACCACCAAGAACAACAAGATAAAATTCGTATTGAACAAAAAAATATGATTTACTCAACTGAACAATTAAAGGAAAAATTAGACAAATATATTCGTTTACTTGCAGAACAAGGTAAGATTAAAATATTAAAAAAGTTTTAAAATGACAGAAAGAAAATTTACTAAAGAAGAGAAAGAATTTCAAATTGGTCAAGCTAAAAAAGCTATGGCTGAATTAGAAATTAAGAAAAAAGAAACAATTCTAAAAATTGAAAGAAATAAAAGATTTATTGAATTAAAAGTTCCAGAAAAAGAAATGGAAGTATATGAAGAAAATCTTAAAAAAGAATTAGAAAAAGATATTTCTGATTTAGATAAAGATAAATTAAAAGTTGAGATAGATTTAGCTAAAAAAGAGAGGGAAATGGATTTACCTAATTTAAGGGCGAGCTTGGAAGTTTCTAGTTTAAAAAAACAACTAGATAGATTAAATAAAGAGATTGAAGCTTGTTTAGGATTAATCAAAAGATTTAGATAATGTTTTTAGATAAAAAAGAATGTGATTTCTTCAAATTATTGGGTAAGAATGAAAGTGCTTACAAAATAGGTAGACCAATTTATTCAACTGTAACTATAACTAAGAAACTTAATACATTTAAAAAAATGAATTTGATAACAATAGAATTGGTTGGAAGAATTAATGAAATAAAATTTACAGATGAAGGAAAAGAAGTTTTAAAAAGTATAAATAAAATAATGATGTTATGTCACTAAAAGATTAATACAAAGATTTATAAAGGAAAAAGTGATGAATAGAATATGGAAAAAAATAAACAAGAAGTAATTACCTTAGATGAATTTAGTAAAGAATTAACAGGATTATCTCATATACAACTTTCTAAATTAATGATGGATTCAAATTTTGTTAATGCTGATGAATATGGGGGGAATAGTGATAATTGTTATATGGGTGTTGATTTTGCAATTGATGAAAAAAATGAAACTAACGGAGAATTCTTAAAAAGAGTGGGAATGGATGGACAGAAGTGGGCTAAAGAATTTATGAAAAAGTTTTGTGGAGATGATAAAATTCAAATTGATGAAGATTTGATAATTAGTTGGTTCTGTAGTGCAATAATGGCTGGATATGATAATGCAAACCAGAAAAAATTAGAAGAAGGAACATTTATGTGGGCAGTTGAACAAGGTTTGAAAGGGAAATTATTAACTTGTTATTATCCTCTTGATGATTTGAAGTGGGTAGCACATTGTTGGAAAATGGAAAATGGAGTTTTTAAATCTTATGGAATTGATTATAAAGACAATTTATTTGAACAAGAAAATATATTATGTGATAAACATTATTTATCAACAGATTGGAAAATATATGAAGAACAAAAATTTCCAATAAATTTTAAAGATAAATATATAAATTTTTTAGTTTATGAAGATGGAAGTATTTTAATTAATAATATAATTACACATTCAATGATAAATATATACGATAGTTTACCATTATTAGAACAAGCAATTAAAAAAGCAAAGGAATTAAAAAAATGAGAACCTTAATTGTGGGAGGTGGAGAAATTGGGAATAGTTTATTTGATGTTCTAATAAATGAATATGATTTAGATGTGATTGATTTAAATCCTAGTTTATGCATAGGAACACCAGAAGGAGAATATGAAATTATGCATATTACAATTCCTTATTCTGATGAATTTATTGAAATAGTTGAAGATTATCAAAAAAAATATAAACCCAAATATACAATAATTCATTCTACAGTTCCTATTGGTACTAGCAGAAAACTTAATGCAATAAATTCACCTGTCGTGGGACTTCATCCAAATCTTGAAAAAAGTTTAACTACCTTTACTAAATACCTTGGTGGAGAACAAGCAAGTGAAGTTGCACAATATTTTAGAAGAGTAGGAATTAAATGTTATTTAACTGATAAATCTGAATCTACTGAACTTATGAAGATACTTTCAACTACTTTCTATGGGGTAATGATTGAATTTACTAAGGATGTAAAAAAACAGTGTAATAAATTTGATGTTCCTTTTGAACTCTTTACACTTTGGAATGACAACTATAATAAAGGGTATGAAAAATTAGGTTATCCAGAATACAAAAAACCATTATTAGTTCCAATGATGCACACCATAAAAGGACATTGTGTATTACAAAATACTAAATTATTAGAAACAAATTTTACTAAATTATTAAAAGAATTAAATAATAAATAAAAATTATATGGTTGATAAATATGAACAAGGATTAAAACAACAATTTTGTGAAAAATATATAAATAAATTTCTAAAAGATAAACAAAATTTAAAATATTTAAATAATAATTTTGAGAATAAATGTAAAATAAAATTAATTAATACAACATTTTATTCAGAGGTTTGTCCAATGTGTAGAAAAGAAGGGGAGTGTTTATCTTGTGGGAAAATATTAAAATGAAGAAAAAATTTAAACATTTAATATTAACAAGATTTAATTATAAAGAAGATTATGAAT
>CAZRBZ010000069.1:0-4397 GCA_964598515.1 Candidatus Woesearchaeota archaeon | reverse complement strand
AAATTTGTATATAACTGGTGCTTGTTTTCCAGCTACTTTTAAAGATAATTATAAATTAAATAGATTTTTATATATTTTATATGATTCAGGTGATGTGGAACAGATTGAAATAAATGTTACATCTTTCGATAAAAAAGATAAGTTATATAAGTTTTTTAAAGAAAGGGAAATAAAAGTAGAGACAAAAAAGAAAATTGAATTGCCGAAATTTGAAGAAGAATTTATTTCTTTAGATGAAATTTTAAAAAAATCTGATAATAAGTTATTAAAAAATATAATTGCTAAATTAAGAGCGAAATATTTGAAGATAGAGGAATTCTAAATGAATGTTAGAAACCGTGGAAAGTCTACGGAAAGAGCAATAACTAAGATTTTTCAATTTGATAATGCACGCAGAGTTGGAATTTTAGGTAAAGAAGATATCGTTACTGATAGGTTTATTATAGAAGTAAAAGAAAGAAAAAATTTACCAAAATTTATATTGAATGCTTATAAACAAGTTGAAAAACATAGAACAAAAGATAAAATTCCATTATTTATTTTGCATGAATTGAATAGAAATCATATGAATGATTTAGTGATTTTGAAATTAAAAGATTTTTTGGAGATTATAAAAAATGATTGAACTGAAAAGCATAGAACTGAAAAATTTTAGAAGTTGGGAACATTTAATTTATCCTTTTAAAGATGGTATTACATTATTAGAAGGTAAAATAGGTGTTGGGAAAAGTTCTATTCCAATGGCCATTAAATATGCACTTCAAGGCAATATAGAAGGTTTAAGAAAAGCCGATTTGGTTAGAGAAGGTCAAGATGATTTATTGGTAAAATTAGATATGTTAGTTGAAGATAGAAATGTTACTATTTTAAGAAAAAAATCGGGCGTTCAATTATTTATAGATTCTATCCCATATCATTTTAAACATAATTCATTACTTGATAATATTAAGGATAGAACTAAATTTGCTTTTTTATTTGGATTTTCTTCTTTTTTGGATTTAAGACCTAGCGAAAGGAAGAAATATATTGAAAATTTGCTTCCTGATATGGAATTCTTGAGAAAAACTGTCGATGATTATTTATTTAGGATGGAAAAGAATGTTGAATTTAAAATAGGGAAGATAAATCTATCTTTGTGGGAAGATCATTTGAAATTTTTAATTGAAAATTTGGAAGTTGCTAAGAACGAAATTAAAGATATAAAGCTTAAACTGAGAAAAGCAGTAAAAGAAAGGAAAAAACAACCTAAGGAATATAATCTGGATGATATAAAAATCAAAATTGAGAAATTGAAGTCACAAAAGCAGAAAATTGAATCTAAGTTATCAGACTTGAATAAAAAGAAATTGGAAAAATCTGGAGATTTGAATAGTATTATTGTTTTTGAAAAAAGATATGATTTCGTAAAAAATAAGGTAAAGGAATTAAAGAAAAATTTGAAAAATTTGGAAATTAGTATTAAATTTGAGAAATGTAAATGGTGCGGTCAGGAAATAAAAGATTTGAGTTTTATACAGAAAAAGAAGAATGAACTTGAATCTGAGATTGCAGAGCAAATTGCAATTTTAAAGGATTTAAATAAGAAATTATCTAAATTTTCTTCGGAATCTATTAAAAATGAAATAGAAAGTTTGGATGAACTTATAAAATCTAATGAGAAAATGAAATATGAAATTCAATTGCAAATAAATGATTTGCAAGCTGAATTGAATTTTTATAAAGCTGAAATGGAAAATAGACAAAAGATTTTTGATGTGATTGAAATTTATAAGAAGCAATTAAAAGATCTGAATGAGAAGAAAGAGCAAATTGAAAAAGAGGTTGAAAAAACTGAAAGAATATATAAGATAAAGCAAAATTCTTTAGATATATTGGATAAATTATTGACTAGAATTAAAGATAGTAGGATTGAACTTAAGGAAATAATAAAGAAATATTATGATTTATTTATTTCCAAATTAGTTTTTGCAATGAATGCATTTAGTGAAGGAAAAATTACTGTAGATGAGAATTTAGTATTTAAATATAATGGTAGAAAATATGAGAAATTATCTTCGGGCCAAAAACAATTAATGAAAATATCAGCTTCTTTAGCATTAGCTTATTTTGCTCATAGTGTAGATGTAATTGTAATAGATGAAACGTTCGATGTAAATCTCGATTTGGAAGCGCAGCAGAAGTTGGCTCAAATGTTGGCAAATTTAAAAACAATTTTTAAAAAAATAATTATTATAAGTCACAATTCAGATTTGAAAAATGCTATCAAATTTGATAATATTCAACATGTTGATTTGGTAGATGGAAAAAGTTATTTGGAGGAAGTAGCTACATGAAATATAGCGAGTTTTGTAATATTGTTTCCCATAGGTTAGGTTTAAAAACTATTACTACTCAAAAAATAATGGATATAATTTTTGATACTTTAGAAGATTTAGTTATGGAAGATAATCATGAAGTAACTACGCCTATTGGCCGTTTTTATCCTGTAATACTTAAAGAGAGAATTGTAAAACATCCAATTACATTAGAAAAACATAAAATTCCTGCTAGAAAAACTATTCGTTTGAAGACTAGTAAATGTGTAATATAACTATTGACATTACCTGTAAATTAATTATATTAAAATAAGGAGGTTAAAAATGGAAATTAAATTTTTTAAATTAGTTACAAATGAATTTGTAATTTCTAATGTTAAAGAAGAAAATGATGATTCATATTTGTTGACAAAACCTATGGCAGTAATTCGAAATAGAAACCAATTTATATTAATTCCGTGGCTGCCAATGGAAAATTGTTGGTTAAAAAAGATTCACATTTTAGTAGAAATTCCTATTTCTCATGTGGAAGATTTGCGAAAGATGTATATTCAACAAACATCTGGAATAGTTGTTCCAGATATTAAAGTTAATTTAAAGGATATAAGAAAGGAGGGTTAAAATGGAGAAAGCTTGTAAATATTGTGTTTTTTATGAAAATGGTAAATGTGAAGATTCAAAAGGTCCAGATTATTGCTGTGATGAATTTTTACTTGATGAAGCATTATTTCAAAGTAAAAAATCTAATCCTGATGAAGTTCAAAATGGGAAAGGCGAGAAGAGTGAGATAATTAAATCAGGAGCAAACGATAAAAATTCGACGGAATTTGATTTTAATAAAGATGGTTCAACTGATACAAGGATATTGCTTCAATCTTCAACTTTAAAAGAAGAATCGGAAAAGCCTAGTGAAAAAGAATTGAAAAACATAAGTGTAAGTAAAAAAGATAAAAAGATAATTATAACTATTGATTTATCTTCACTTTTTGAATGATGGAAGGGATTTTACCAAAATTAACTGAAGCAATATTGAATGAAATTTTGAAAAGGCGTGGAGATTTGTTTCCATTGCCTAAGCCGCCAAAGCGACATAATAAAGTAATATTGAATGCTTCTGTAAATGTGAAAACTAATGAAATTATTAGTAATATAAGTGCAAATTTTAAATTGCCAAAATCTTTAGTTGCTGGTATTATTTTAGATATGGTTGTGAAATATTTGTCAAATGAAGTATGATATTAATTATTTGATTGATAGATTAAGACATTATTTATTTATTTTGTATGGAAGAAATGTCTATTTAGATAAGAATCTTATCTTAGCATTTGTTAAAGATAAAAATCTTACTTTAGGTGAAGCTTATCATTACTTTCTTGATGCTATTTCTTATTATTATGGTAGGTATATTTCTATTCCTAATACTCGTCACTTGATTTCTAATAAACTTTCTTTTTTGTTAAAAGAGGAATCTAATATTGATTTACTTCAATTTTCGGACTTTCATCCTTATTATAAATCTCTTTGCCAAAAATATAATATTGAATTTAGAATTGATAAGGCATATTTGGATTATTATGTAGATTTTGCAATTACAATAGCAAAATTTCAAGGAAAATTAAATTATGTTCCACAAGCGGGTATTCTTGTTGAAAATTCTATATTTTGTTTTTATAATTATTTAGGTAAAGATACAATAGAAAATATTATAGATGCGCATAATAAAATTTTGAATGTTAGAAAAGAACATCGTGATAATAATCTTCTTTGGTTAAAACAACATTGGTCAAGAATTATAATTCCAAAGGAAAGAACAAATGTTTATGGATTTAGCATAAGGTATAATGAGTTAGATTATTTGTTAAATGAAGAGATATTTTTCAATTTATTTAAACGTAAGATAAATAATGATGATATTTTGCTTATAAAAAGAAAAAAATCATTGTTTGAAGAAAAGTATGGATCATTATTAAGATTCGCACCGCCAGTACGTAATTTTATTTTTAGGAACTGATATGGAGAGACCAATTGATTTTTTGAAAAGACAGAATTTGGATTTTAAAATAGAAGGCGAAGAAATAAGAT
>CAZRBZ010000068.1:3280-4583 GCA_964598515.1 Candidatus Woesearchaeota archaeon | reverse complement strand
CTCTTAATAATCATACACAAAAAAAGAATTATTAGTTAATAAATATTTGGAATGAAGTATATTTTGAAATATAATTATCTTATTAAATCTATAAAACAAATTAAACATATGTTTTTTAAAATATTTGAAAATAAAAAACTAGAAAATTTGCTAAAGAAAGATTTTGTAAAAATTGATTATATTGGTACTGAAGAAGATGTAGATTTTAATTTTGGAAAAGTAGAAGATTTTTTTTAAAAAAGATAGAAATTATTATTTAAAATTTTTTAAAAAAATTAAATATGAAAATAATGAATTTAAAGTAGAGGATAATACCGAAGAAAAATATATAGTTATTAAAAATTTTAAAAGTATCCTTTCAGGAACAAAAGAAAAAATTTTAGAAGAATTAAAAAAAGATATAAATAAAATGAAGGAAATATCTCAAGAAACTAATTTTTCAGAAGATAATATTCAGAAAAATAATATCTATTTATGTGGGGATACAAAAATTGGTTATAAAATATCAAAAAAATAAAACAAATATTATTTACTAGGTCCTTCACTTTCATCTTGCTCATCTCCGGGATTAGCAAGTTCCATTATTTCGCCTTCTTCAATTATTTCTTTTTCCAATTGAGCCTCACTTTCTTCTTTAGAAAGATCCTTTACCTTTGAAGTTTTAACCCTCTTTAATTCTCCTTCTTTTCTTTTGGGCATGGGCTTTTTAATTGAAATTGGTAAAACATTAGAATTAAATTCTATCTCAGCAATTTTTAAAGCATCAAAATTAATCTTTTCTAAATCTTCCTTAGAAATTTTAATTAAGAGTGGAGCATTCATTGCAATTTGAAGTGCTCTTGCACCCAAAATTCTTGCTCGTTCATATTTTGTAAACTTTTTTGAATCCATGTGTTCTTAATTTGTTTTTGTCTTTAATTAATGGGCACCCAAAAGAGTGACTGTGATTATTTTGAAAGGGAGTATAAAAATTCGCTTAACGAATTTATGACTTTCAATAATAACTAATGATTTTATTTTTTAAAGGTTTCGCTTAATTTATTTTAAAGCTTTATTAATTTTAGCATCAATTTCTTCGCTAATTTTAGTCGCAATTTCAAAAATTTTCTTTATTTCATCCATTTCTAAAGCTTTACTATTACTTTTTTGTAATGAAGAAATAGTCCCTTTTGAAGAACCAATAGTAACTCTAGTTTCGCTAATATCCTCTTCTTCTCTAGTAGGATCAACAATCAAAGATTTTCCTAATTTATGAACACTAATTGCAACAGGCACATGATTAGTCAAAGGTAAACCTTCTTCA
>CAZRBZ010000068.1:0-3270 GCA_964598515.1 Candidatus Woesearchaeota archaeon | reverse complement strand
CATCATATAAAACTTTATTGTTTTCTAAATCATATTTTGGCACTTTTGCAATCTTCATTGCAGCAATTGCTCCAATAGTTGCAGCATCCATTAAATTACCATCATCATTTATTGAATAAATATCTACAAATACAGTCCAAACTTTTTCCCCTTCTTTAATACATAATTTATCGAAATCTACAAAACCAGACTCTCTTATTCCTCTATCAGTAACTCTCGCCCATTCAATAGCTCCTATTTTTGGTGGACCAGACTCAAATCTTGGCGAACTTAAAGGCAACATTTCAGCAGTAACCATTAAATTTCCACTTGCAGGACTATCAGCATAAGGTTCACCTAAGGCCATTTTAACTCCAACAATAACTTCTGTTTTACCTAATTTAACTCTAACGCTTCCTTCTGCTTTACAAGAAACTTCTTTTTCAATAGTTAATTCTCTAAATTCTTCAAGTCCTCGACCATCAAACCTTTTTCCTTCTTTCAAATATTTCTTAATTCTATCTCCTGTAATTCCAGGTGTTGTTCTTATTTTATCCATTTTACTTCTCCTTCTCCATTCCAACAGCATCCTTCAATGCTTTCTTTTGAATTTCATAAATTTCTGCGCAAGATTCTTTAGCCATATCAATAGATTCTTGTAATTGCTTAACTCCAATTTTACCATCCAATTGCATATGTGTAACTTTTCCAGATGAAGTCATAGAAATTGGAATATCTGTTGGACCTTCTCCTTCTTCAAAATCTTCTTCTTCTTTTGTCAAGTCAACTACTAATGTTTTATCCAATTTTCCAATTGAAACACTCGAAACCATATCTTTCATTGGAATTCCAGCATGAGCAAGAGCCATAGCAGCCGCATTAATTCCAGCACATCTAGTCCCAGCATCAGCTTGAATAATATTAATATGAACATCTACAACTTGTGCAGGATATTTGTCTAAAAGAACAGCAGGTTCTAAAGCCCATTTAGTAATTTCAGAAATTTCCATTGCTCTTCTATTTCTTCCAGGTCTAATTCTATCATCAACTGAAAAACTAAGCATATTATATTCACATCTAAGTTGTCCTGTTGCAGGATTTTGTTTATGTTGGGGATGCATTTTTTTAGGACCATAAACTGCTGCAATTGCAATAGTTTTCCCTGATTTAAACATAGCACTACCATCTGCATTCGGAACAACATTAACTTTAGCTTCAACTGGTCTCATTTCCTTAATTCCCCTTCCATCTGGTCTTTTAAATTCTTTTGTCATTTTAATTAGTATTCTCCTTAAACCATTCATTCATTTCATCAGTCAATCCAGCTACAAAAGATTTATCACATACATGCATAATTGCTTTTTTAGCAAACAATTCAGAATCAATTGTTGATCCTTTAACTAATACTGTTCCATTTTGTCCAACAGTAATGTCCGCTCCAGTATAATTTTTAATTAATTTAATCATACTTCCTTCTTTTCCAATAACTCTTGGAACTTTATTGGGATTAATATTAAAAATAAGACCTTCTTCAATTTTTCCAAGTCCCCTAGATTTTGTAGATAAATCAATTCCTCTTTTATTCATTGCCCAAACTTTAGCATTTACCATGTCTCCAATATTAAGCACTTCTTCCATTGCATCTTTATTCACATATTTTGGAACTTCCATCATAGACAAAAATGCAGAATCAGCAGCACCAATATCAATAATCCAACCATTGTGAGTAATATTTTCAACTTTACCAATAACAACGTTTCCTCTTCTTGGATGATAAACTCCAGATAAAGGAATAACTTTAATTAAATTATTTTGCTCTTCAGCTAAACCATACTTTAGTGCAAAAATTTTTCCTTCTCTTTTTTCTGTCGATTCTCCTGGAAGGTAATCCTCTCCTTCAACAATAATTTCTCCAGGAATCACTATTTTTCTATCCATTTTAATTTGTTGTTAAAAATCCTTTAAAAATATTTGTATTTAATTTTTGATTATTATTGCACATCTTCAGTTAAAGCTGAACCATGTGTCATAGAATTAAGTTTATCATAAAAATCCATAATTAATCCGGCAGGAATATTCACAATTACTTCTAAACTTCCATCATCCAGCCAAGTCTCCTTTTCTTTATATTGTTGAACAAGACCATAAACTTTTCCAGTTTGAAGAGCTGGAATATGAATTTTAACTTTTTTAGTTTCAATTCTAATAGGGATAATTGAACTAATTTGGTCTAATATTTCTTGAATTTGATTTTCAATTGGAACATTTTTAACATTAACATGTGCTTCTTCTAAAGCAGATTTAATTCTTTCTGGAGAAATGGGGTTACTCGTTTGAGGGTCAATAGCATTTCTTGATAAAAAATTAATAACGTGTCTAATTTGTTTTTCTTTTTCCTCACTTCGATGTTCTTGATCAACTAAAATATCTCCTTGTTTTACAATAATTTTACCAATTTCTAAAATATCAGTTGTTTTAAAAGCAATTTCCAAATCATTATTAGACGCAACATCTCCTTTTTTCACACTTATAAATATTCTATCTCCTTCAACAATTAAATAATCAGATTCCCCTTTCTTAACTTTCAAAGCATCATTCATATCAACAAGAATTTCAAAATGAAGACCATTTTTATTCATCTTTGCAATAGTTTGCCCTGGTGCAAATTCAGACTTTTTTTCATGCCCGTTGCTCATTTAAATCCTTCAATCTCCTTTCCATCCAACCTTTTAATTTCTTCAGATTTATTTTCAAGATAAACTAGTTCAAATCTATCCATATTAAATTTATCTTTTTGAACTTCTTTCATGATATCAACTGCTAATTTAATTCCTTTTTTAATGTCTAAATTTTGTTTATACTTTTCTCTCAACAATTCTTTAATTTGAAAATCTTTTTCACCAATTGCATTAGTATAATATTCAAAATAATTTCCAGTAATATCGCTAGTAAATAATTTCCCTTTTCCATCTTGAATTCCAGCAATCATTAAAGCTGCACCAAAAGGTCTAGCTCCACCATATTGAGTAAATTGTTGCTTAATATTTGAAATTTCTTTAATCACCAATTCTGGTTCAATTGGAGAATCATAAGTTACTCTATGTTGTTGAGCCAAAACTTGTGATTTATCAATTAAAACTCTAGCATCTGAAACAATTCCTGCAACACTTGAAATTATATGTGAATCAATTTCATAAATTTTTTGAGCAGAACTTGGAACAATTAATTTATCCTCATTTCTTTTGTCAGCCAAAATAAAAATTCCATCAGAACAAACCATAGCAACACTTG
>CAZRBZ010000067.1:0-4584 GCA_964598515.1 Candidatus Woesearchaeota archaeon | reverse complement strand
TCATTTCCCTCAGCTAAAATAGTAACTTGATATAATCCATCACTAAAATCTGCTGAATCAACATATTCAATTTGAGCAGCACCCATTGAATTAATATAATCAACAAATAATTCTCCTGCTTGCTTAGAAGATAATTGTTTAGAAGATAAAGAATTGCCTGAAACCATCAAAGTTCCCAACAAAACAACAGTTAAAACACTCAAAACAAAAGTCATACTTTTCCAAGGATTCTTCTTAATTTTTTCAAGAAAATCAAACTTTTCATTTTTCTTTTTACTTACCATAATTCATTAAAAACAAAAACTATTTATAAAAGTTTCTAAATAATTCAAAAAATAATTAATTTTTTCAAACAATAAACTCAATTAATCACTCCATTCAATTCAATTCAATTACTAAATACAAATTTCCTATTTCAAAAAAATTTAAATTCAAACGATACCTCTGCCAATGGGATGATAATATAAAATTCATTACGAGCAACAGCGAGCACTTTGTTTTTCTCATAATAATCATAAAAAATCTCTGCAGGAGATCTGGGGAAGAATCGACTTTAAAGACCAAAAAGAAGATAACTTCTAAAATTTCTTATGACCAAAAAAATTAGTATAAAATTCCTCCTACAGAGAATATAATTATTAAACTCCCACCTCTTGAAATTCATAAAAATAAATACTAAAATTTATATAAAATATTAATTTGTAAAAAAGGATAAAATATCCTCAAATTAAATAATTTTGTCAAAATTACTTCCTTTTTCTCTTTTAAGAAATATTTTCCTGAAATACTCCAGCACCCATGTTTGCCAGCAGCAACGAATAATTTAATTATTAATTACAAATAAAGTGAGTTAAATACCCCCAACCAAAACATTAAAAATAACTTTAACTTATTACAACTATGCCACACGACATAATTATAGGGAGAGGAGAATCAGATAAAAAACTTCTGGGAAAAAAAGGACTCTTACATATAGGGAGAGGTTATGTAAAAATGGGGCAATATAATTCTCTCTCGAATCATATTTATTTGGATATTGCAAGAAGTCATGTTGTTTTAATCGCAGGAAAAAGAGGTTCTGGAAAATCATATACGATGGGTGTTTTAACAGAAGAAATTTCAAACCTCCCAAAAGATGTTTCAGAAAATATTGCATCCTTAATTTTTGACACAATGGGAATCTATTGGACGATGAAATATCCAAATGAAAAAGATAAAGACTTATTACAAGAATGGGGATTAAAACCAAAAAATTTGCCAGTAAAAGTTTTCGTACCTTTCGGATATTATAACGAATTCATAGAAAAAGGAATTCCAGTAGATGAAAAATTTGCACTAAGTGTTTCAGAATTAACAGCAGAAGATTGGATAATAACATTCGGATTAAGCCTTCTACATCCAGTATCAACAATTATTCAAAGATCATTAACTCAATTAAAAGAATTGAACAAAAAATATACAATAAAAGATATTCTAGAAACAATTGAAAAAGATAAACGAAGTGAAAAAGAAACCATAAACTCTGCAATAGGGCTTTTCGAAACAGCAAATACTTGGGGTGTCTTTGCAAAAGAAGGGGCAGATGAAACAAAAATAAGAGATTTAATAACAGGAGGAACAACATCAGTATTAGACTTATCAGCCTATAACTCCATAGGTGCATTCAATGTAAGAGGATTAGTAATTAGCCTTTTATCAAGAAAACTTTTCAACGAAAGAATGATGGCAAGAAAACAAGAAGAAATTAATTCAGTTTCAAAAGGTTTAGATTATTCAAGCAAAGCAGAAAGAAAAGAAACTCCTTTAGTTTGGTTATTCATAGATGAAGCTCATGAATTTCTCCCTTTAGATGAAAAAGTAATTTCAACAGATGCACTGGTTCAAATTTTAAGAGAAGGTAGACAACCAGGAATTTCTTTAGTCTTAGCAACACAACAACCAGGAAAAATCCACACAGATGTTATGACTCAATCAGATATTGTTTTAGCACATAGAGTAACTTCAAAACCAGATGTAGATGCATTAAATCATATGATGCAATCATATTTAGCAAAGACTATTCAAGGATACATGAACGAATTACCAAGCCTAAAAGGTTCAGCAATAATCCTAGATGATAATTCAGAAAGAATCTATCCAATGAGAATACGACCAAGATTTACTTGGCACGGAGGACAAGCTCCAACTGCTGTCGAAGTAAAAAAAGAATTATAGCTTTCCGGAGTGCCAATGGCACGGACGAGTAATTTCGTGGTAGAGTTTCAAACAACTCAAATACAAAAACAAAAAAACTCGTGCGAAGTTAGGAGCAAGTCAAGCTCCAACTGCTGTCGAAGTAAAAAAAGAATTATAACATTTAATCACAAAAATAAATTTAAACTATAGAATACAACAAATAATATGGAAAATCAAAAAGAAAAATGCCCACACTACTTAAATCATGCAAAAGAAGACTATTTATTTGGACATCAACAAATTTTTTGTGATATTGAAAAATGCCCTTATAAAAACCAAATAGAACCAGAATTTATGGTAGAAAAATTACCAAAAATTTGTACAACAAAAGGCCTAGTTAAAAAAATAATTGAAGAATAATCATCTTCCAAAAATTTTTCTAAACCAACTTTTACCCAAAACTTCAAAATCAACTCTCAACCTAACTTTATATGGCGCAATTTCTCCAGCATCTTTAACATTCAAAATCTTAATTTCTTTCCCTGCCTTTTTTGCCTCTGCCTTAACTTTCTCAACAATTAATTCTTTATCTTCAACTTTACAAAAATCATAGTAATAAATTCTTGTTTTAGGTTTAACCAACATAAAAGCTTCTTTCAAAAAAGTATCAACTAGTTGAGGTCTAGTCATAACAATAACATCAAATTTTTTATCCTCTTTAGCCAACTTAGAAGCAACTTTTTTAATATCTCCCGAAACCAAAACAATCTTCTCATCAACCTTATTTCGAGAAATATTTTCCTTAGCATATTCATTTGCTTTCTTATTTAACTCATTAGAATAAACAATCTTTGCTTCAGTATTTTTTGCAATAACAATCGAAAAAGGAGCAACACCAGCACACATAACTAAAACTTTTTCACCTTTTTTAATCAAATCAGCAATCTCTCTTCTTTCATTAGCCAACCTAGGAGAAAAATAAGTCTCATCCAAATTAAATCTAAATTCACAACCATTCTCCCTATACAAAACTTCCTTATTCTTGATTCCAGCTAAATGCTTCGTCTTTTGTTTCCTAAACCTTCCACTAAACTTTCTAGATTTTTCAACAATAGTTTTAAGATTAACATGTTTTTTCAAAAGTTCATTTGCAAATTTCTTTTTCTCAATTACTTTAGTTTCAAAAGGAAAATTCACAATTGCAATATCTCCCAAAACACTAAAAGATCTCTGTTTTACCATAATAAAAATTAGAATGTTTAATTTATATGACTTTTGTCAAAATTTCTACCCCCCTATCTTCTCAAAATCTTCAACAAATCTCAAAAAAATTTTCCACACTAATTTGATTCTTAAAATTCACAGCACTGCTGTGTGAATTTTAGTTTATCAATTCTAAATTTTAATTTAGCAAACACTCCCCAATATAAATTCTTATAAATCCTTTCCCTTTTTTAATAACATGATATCACATTCAAAAGCAATAAAAAGAAACATAAAAGAATCAAAAAGAAAATTTAAACAACTTCTAAGAGAGAAAAAACAAAAAGAGAAAATTAGAAATTTAGAAGAAGAAGAAGAATTAAAAAAACAACCAATAAAAAAATTAAAAAAATTAAAACTTCCAAAAGCAAAAGAACTTGAATTTTTAGAAAAAGAAAAAATAGAAATTTCAGAAAAATATGATATGTATATATCAAAAATAAAAAATTTAGAAGATAAATTAGAATATTTATACTCAAAAATAAAATATTCAAAAGATAAAGAAAGACTTGAAAAAATAATTCAAGAAATAAAATCATACATCATCAAATTCAATTCGAAACTAGAATCAATAGAAAAAGATATAGAAAAAATAGATATTAGAATTAAAGAATTGAAATGATTATTGATTTGCTACAATCCCTTAACAATTTTTTCAAGGTTTTTCCGTATTAATTATTAACTATCACACTCACAAAATTTTAATAAATCCAAAACCCTATGTCCTTGCCAATAGCGATAATTTAATTTATTTTTTCTAAACTTTAGTTTAAAAAATTTTCTCCTTACTCCAAAAAATTCCTTTTCAATAAATTTAAACTTTTTTCAAATAATTATTAATTAAAACACTACAAAATTTTAACTACTAAACGTAAGATAAAATTTTTTTATTAAAACATTAAATTATCTATGTGAATCTTTCCCAAAATAAATCACATTCAAATACCAATTTCTATAAACATATAACAATTCCTTAAACCTTGCCCACACTAATTTAATTCTTAAAATTCAAAGAATCATATTCTTGAATTTTAATCTACCAATTCTGAACTTCAGTTCAGCAAACTTTACTTTCAAATCCAACAAGATATATTTATAAAAATAAAATCCTTACTAAAAACATGAACGGGGTGAAAAAAGTAATTC
>CAZRBZ010000066.1:0-4641 GCA_964598515.1 Candidatus Woesearchaeota archaeon | reverse complement strand
GATTCTTCATTAAGTTCTTCCCAGTAATAGAGGATTTTGTCAAAGAATTTTTTTGTTTCTGGGTAGTTTAGGAAATCCAATCTATGTTCTATTATATTATTAAAATAATCTATATATTTTTCATTATTATTGGCTTTTTTTATAACATAATCTAATTTATTATTTTCAATGAATTTTACAAATTCATTTGTTTCCTTTTCTACTTTGGGTAGGAGTGCTTCTATGGATTTGTTATATTTATCAATTATTTTTTTAATATTTTCTTCGTTATCCATATAGAAAATAAGAATTAATACTATTTAAGAATTTATGGGCTTATTTTCTTCTTTCTAACCTAGAAACAATTTTTTTAATTTCTTGAATTTCTTTTTCTGCTTTTCTATTTACAGCATAATCGTATTCTAATCTTTGTCTATCTTTTTGTGCTGCTCTATTTTGACTCATTAGGATTATGGGTGCTTGTATTGCTGCAAGACAGGATAAAGCAAGATTAAGTAGTATGAATGGGTATGGATCCCAAACACTAATCCAAGCATAAATATTTACTATCATCCATAAACATAGAACAACTAAAAAACTGATTATGAATCCCCAACTTCCTGCAACCTTTGCTACTTTATCTGCGGCTTTTTCACCTAATTTTGGAGGTAAAATATAATTTGGATGTGCCAATGAATTAATCATTCCTTTTTTATTTTTTTTAACAAGATTCTTTTTTTTAACAATCATATTTTATGAAAGATTTTTTTTATTATAAATGTTTTCTTGAGGTTTTGTCAAAATAAATTTTGGAATTGAAAGATTAAAATCCATGCATGTGGGGTTATGAATTTTAAAATTGTAATTAATGTGGAAAAGTTTTGAGAAGTTAGGGGGGTTTTTTAGAATGTTCGGATATTATTGAGGAGGATAATTTTATAAATATGTTTTTACTGTATCTTACATGAAAAGAGGGGATAGTAAGACTTCTCCGTCTGAGAAATCAGGGGGGGGGCGAAGAGTTTTTTAGATAAAAAAGATAAAGGGAAGTTGTTTGGAACGAAGAGTTTTTTGATATTGGTTTTTTTGGGAACATTTTTGATTAGTTTTGTTTTTGCTTCAGTTTTAAATTTTATCCCTCCAACAGAATCAAATGGAAACTCACTAGGGAGGAATTGGACTGAGGTAAATTTAACAATTTTTGAATCAGAATTGGATTCATTTAAATTCGATTGGAATTCTACAAATTATACTTTTTATGATGATTCACTTGTTTTAGCTTTGAATTTAAATAATAATACAGCAATTGGAGAAAATAATACACAGGTTGTTGATATTTCAGGGAATGGGAATAATGGGACAATATATAATTCTCCAAATATTGCTTGGACTTCTTCTGGAAAATTTGGAGGAGCAATGAAATTTAATGGAATAAATGGTTATATTGAAATTGATAGATCAAATTCTCTTGAACCAAAAAATTCCATAACTATAGAGGCTTGGATTTATCAGCCAGTTTCTCCTAATGATGCGGAGTTTCCTGCAATTGTTTATAAAAATTCTCAAGGTTCAAATAAAGATTATGTATTATTTTTGCAGAATGATAATTATCTCTTTGCTGTGGGTAATGGAACAAGTAGAAAATTATTAACTACATCGGAAATAATTGGTCAATGGGTTTATTTGGTGGGTACCTATAATGGTACTATGGTGAATTTATATAAAAATACTATACTTTCTGATTCAAAACCATTTTCTGGTGAAATTAATTACACTTCTAATAATATTAAAATAGGACACTATGGTAATTATTTTAATGGGTCTATTGATGAAGTTAAAATTTGGAGTAGAGCATTGAGTGAGGAAGAAATAAGATTTCATTATCTTTCATCTTTTCAGAAATATAATTCTACTAGGTGGGGATTTTACAATAATATAACTAATTTAGGTGAAGGAAGTTATGATTATCAGGGTTGGATGAATGACACTGCTGGGAATTCAAATTCAACAGAAATAAGAACAATAAATATAGATCCAGTAACACCCCCAATAACTAATGCAATAGCAATAAAAGATGATGGAAATTCTTATATTTTTGATAATTGGGCAAGTCTAAATTATATTAATATCACTTTATTGTGCAATGATGAACTTTCTGATTGTAATAAAACTTATTATTGTACAGATGAAAATAATCTTTGTATTCCAGATCTGGAATATGGTGGAATTATCCAACTTTCAACAGAAGGAACAAGTTATATAAGATTTAGAAGTAATGATGTGATTGGGAATCTTGAAACAATCAAATCAGAAACAATAAGAATAGACACTTCAGGTCCTGTTTTAAATTTTGTTTTTCCAACACGATCAAATATATTAATAAATAGAAATTGGGCTAGAATAAATTTAACTATTTTTGAATCATCGTTGAATTTATTTAAATTCAACTGGAATTATCAAAATTATTCTATTTATGATGTTTCGTTGATTTTAGGATTTAATTTTAATAACAATTTGAATATTGGAGAAACTCTGTCTTATTTTGTAGACATCTCTAAATATAAAAATATTGTGGGCGAGGATATTAAATGGAATAATGATGGAAAAATTGGTGGTGCTTTACAATTTAATGGAAAAAATAATTATGTTGATTGTGGCAATGACAATAGTTTAAGTTTTGAAGAAGAAAGTTTTTCCACATTTGCTTGGATTAAATTTAATAGTTTAAAAACAAATCAGTATGTAATAAATGGAAAATCTACTGTAAATGATTCAAGATGGAATATTTATGTAAATTCTGTTAATCTTTTGTCTTTTTATATAAAAAGTGATGATGGCAATTTTACTACTGGAGCTATTATGGGTGGAGATTATTCTCCAGATGTTTGGTATCATATTGGATTTGTTAAAAATTTAACTTCAAGAAAAATTGATGTTTATGTTAACGGAGCTATCAATAATAGTGTGGATGATGATACAAATAATATAACTTCTCAAGGAGTTTTTTTTGGTGCCTATGGGGGTTCAAATCACTGGTTCAATGGTTCAATAGATGAAGTAATGATTTTTAATCGAAGTTTAAATTCAACAGAAATTAATTGGATGTATCAGAGAAGTTTACAAAGTTTACCTAGCAATATTTCTACTACTGGTTTGATTGGACAATGGCATTTTGATGAAATAAGTGGAAATGTTGCAGAAGATTCTTCTGGGAATGAAAATAATGGGATTTTACAAGGATTTAATTCACCTCAAATAACAAAAGGTAAATTTGGTTCAGGTCTTTCTTTTAATGGTGAAGATGATTATTTAAAAATAAATAAGAATTATACTTCAGAGGATTATACTTTAATGGGTTGGATAAAACCAAGGCTAGGACAAAAAATGTGTGTTTGGGATTTGAATTCTTCTTTGAGTTTGTGTATTGAGGAGAACAATGATATTATTACAAGTTCTTTCACAGAAGAAATTACTACTATTAATTTATCCTCAAGTGAGAGTGAAATGGAAAATAATAGTTGGATTCATATGGGGATTACTTATAATAAAAATTTATCAAAATTGGCATATTATGAAAATGGTGAACTAAAGAAAAATGAAAGTACTCGTAATTATTTTTTTAGTCAAGTAAATATGACTGAATATAATAATACAGCATTTGAGGGGCATTTACAGGGATTAGATACAGATAAAATAAATCGTATTTTTCTTTCATTTTCCAGAGAAGTAAAAGTTGTAGATATAAATGGGACGGAAATTTGTAGTACTGGAGAAGTACTTCCCCACCATGGAGATTGTGCATATAATAACGATAAAATTTACATTCCATTTAGTGGTGATGCTGTTTGGGTTTATAATTCAACTAATTGCTCATTTATAGAATCTTATGCTCTTTCTGAATTTCCTGGGGAATTGTTTCCTGGGGGAATGGCTTATTATAATGGACATTTTTTTATTGCCGAGGGAATAAGTTATGGGAAGGTATATCCTTTAGTTCATGAGTATGATGAAAATTTTACTTATTTAAATAGTCATTTAATTAATTATAATTTAAGTCAGGGAATTCAGAATATTGGAAGATTTAATGGAAGTTGGTGGATTGGAGCATATGATGCTGAAAACCCTTTAATAAGATTAAATGATTTTTTGAAGTTGAAGAAGTTTATCAAATTGATGCACAATTTGGTTTTGAAGGGTGGAATGATACTGTAGTTTTGGAAGGTCAGATTGAAACTAATATTCGTGTTTATTGGAAAGATTTTCGTAAAAATTCTGGAAAACTTTTAAATGCTTCTTCAATATATCTCGGTTCAGATGATACTCTTACATATTTATTTAATGGGGTAATTGATGAATTCCGATTTTATAATAAAACTTTATCTTCTCAGGAAATGCAAATGCAATATAATTCAGAATTTCAGAAATATAATCCCACTGAATGGAGATTTTACAATAATATAACTAATTTGAACGATGGAAGTTATGATTATTATTTGTTTGCGAATGATACCTTGGGGAATGGAAATCAAACAGCAATTAGAACAATTAACATTGGTAGTCAACCTTCTGAAGAAGAACCAACTCCCCCTACAACTTCAGGTGGAAGCATATCAACAACTTACACAGAAACTCAATTAGCGAAAGGAATTAAAGGGCATTATC
>CAZRBZ010000065.1:0-4892 GCA_964598515.1 Candidatus Woesearchaeota archaeon | reverse complement strand
CATAAATAAATTGTGTGAATTCCCAATCTGGTTTGTAATAAATATGTGGTTTTTTGTATGAAGTTGTCCAAGCTGAAATTGTTGCTAAAACCCCTTTTGGTTTTTTATCTAAGAAAGTTACCCCCAACCAAGAATTTCCTTCAGGAGACTCCCCCAAGATTAATTCTTTTGTTTGAATCTCTCCCCCATCAAAAGTCTTTAAGAAAATTGTTTCTCCAATAGAATATTTTTCTATTTCCATTGAAAGTTTTTCTAAACTAGTTATTTTTTCTCCATTGATTTCTAATATTGCCCCAGAAATATTTTGTTTTATTGCTGGTGCATCATAATATAATGCTATTAGACCATTGGAGGAATCTAATTGTTTTACTGCATAATAATTTTGTCCATTTACAATTATTTCTGCCGTAGTAAATTTTTCTAAACCTTCATAATTTTCTAAAGGTAATCCATTTATTGTATTTATTGAAGAAATGTTCACAACATTATAAGCATAATCATCATAAACAACTCCTGCAGGAGAAAATGTCAATGAAAAAAATCCAAACATAAGAATTATTCCTAAAATTGCAGTTAACGTATTTGCAAATGTTCCTGCTGAAAGAACAGCTCTTTGTTTGAAATTTGATTTTTTAATCATTACTTTTTCATCTAATTCTACAAATGCTGCTAAAAATACTGGTAAGAAAAAAGGAAAAAATCCAAATCCTGTTTTTTTTGTTTTCACTTTCGCTATTGATGCAAAGATTCCATGAAAAAATTCATGAGTGATTGCAATTATTGCTAAAATTATGATCCAATATGAAAAATAAAATGGAGGTAAAAAAGTTAATTTAAACATTTGAGGCAGATAAGGAATTAAAGGCATAATTGGAGGTAATTTTACAGCTCTCACGATATCTGCATGAAAAATATAAATATAAAGAATTTTTCCAAATAAATATACCATTAATCCCATCAAAACATAACCTAACCAAACTGAAACATGACTTAAAATCTGAAGAGTCTTTTTATATTTTTTTCCTGTTTTTTCAATTAATTTTATTCCCCAACTTGTTCTATAAAGATATAACAATCCTTCTCGTTGAATCTTTTTTCTTTTTCTATATAGAAAAATTCCAACAAAAATTAAAAACAATCCCAATAACGTCAAATCTAAAATCATAAAATTCATATTTTCACCTAAACAGTTAAAATAAAACAGGGTTTAAAAGGGTGGTGGTTTATTTTTATAAAATTAACGCCGGGAAAAGGGAAATAAAAAATTATCTTTGCTAAAAACAAGTTTAGAATTGATAAAATCAAATCCATGCACAGAGCGTTATGAATTTTAAAATTAAAATTAATGGGGAGAATATTTGATAAATTTAATATCTTATATTTGTATTACAACCTATGGGGGCAGGTTCTTGAAAGCTTTAGTTATGCCAGAGGTGTGTTGAGAGTGTAACGAGACAGTAACGATAATTAAATATTAAATCTGAACAAAGCAAAATTATTTTATTTTAAAAATTTTTAATTTTACCAAATTATTTTCAAATGAACTTATTTTTTTAATTAAAAATTATTTCTTCTTTAGAACTCTAAATTGTGACTTCTTACACTTTCTACACCTAACTTTTCCTTTCAAAATTTTTTGAGGATCCGATCTCATTTTTGTTTGACATTTTTGACAAACGTATACATTTTTGAAAAGTCTATTCATTGCTTCTGGAATTTTTGTTGCCATATTAATTAGATTTAGAATTAGTTTTTAAAGGTTTCTTTTAAGAAAAAATTATTCTTCTTTCATATTCAATAACAATAGGTTTTTTCTCATTATACAAATAAGAATTTGTTTTAATCTGGTATTATAAAAAACTTTTTGAGTTCCTACTATAATTTTTTTCCAAAATAAATAGTTATTAATCCATTTGAATCTTTATTGGATTTTCTTTCAATCACCAATTCTAAAAAATTTTCAGGTTTAATCTTGGCAAAATTTTCAAAAGTAAAAATATACTTGTCTTTCCCTTGTTTTTAATCATAGATTTTTTATCTAAATAATTTTTCCTCAAAAATAAAATTATTTTTTTAATTATTTACATACAGAATTATAATTTCCTTTTAATAATCAGTTTGCCTTCAATATTCCAATATTCTACATTGTCATTTTCTGCAATTTCTGATTGCAATTTTTCTGGAACATCTATATCAATTGTTTCAAAAGATTCTAAATCCATTACACTTGCTTTTCCTTCAGTTAAAGATAATACTTGAGCTTTGTTTTTATTAACTAATGGAATTTCAAGTTTATCATGCCCTGGGATTACAAATATTTTTTTGTTTTCTGTAAACATATTTGCTGCTTCAATTCTACACTTAGCATGTCCATGTTTTCCTGTTTTAGAAACATCTATTTTTTTTACAGTATAACATTCTCCCTCATAAATAATGTTTGTTCCAACTCTCGCTTCAGTTGCACCAATTATTTTTGCTACCATAATAATTTAAAAAAAGTTTTATTTATAAAAGTTGTGTAAAATCAAAACCCATTAATTTTATAAATCAATTAATTATTTTCTTATCATGGTATTAAAGAAAAAAGATTTTATTGAAATTGAATTCATTGGTAAAACAAAAGAAGGAGATATTTTTGATACAAATATTAAAGAAGAATTAGAAAAGTCAAAAATTGAGGGGCATGCTAAACCTTTTGTATTTTGTTTGGGTGAAGGAATGTTTGTTAAAGGAATTGATGAATTTTTAATAAATAAGGAAATTAAAGAGTATGATGTTTCATTAACTCCTGAAGATGCTTTTGGTAAAAGAAATCCTAAATTAATTCAAATGATTCCCATGAGAGAATTTATAAAACATAAATTGAATCCAATCCCTGGAGCAATGTTTAATTTTGATGGAAAACTAGCAAAAGTTTTGACTGTTTCGGGTGGGAGAGTTATGATTGATTTTAATAATCCTTTAGCTGGAAAAGAAGTGGATTATCACCTTAAGGTTTTAAGAAAAGTTGAAGATATGAATGAAAAAATTAATGCATTAAATGATTTCTTTTTTAGACAGGAATTTAAATTTGAAATTAAAGATAAAAAGTTAGTTCTTGAAATTCCAAAAGGAATGAAAAATTTTATTGAAATTTTTAAAGAGAAATATAAAGACATGATTGGATTAGATCTGGAAATTATGTCCGAGGGTGCACCACTTCAATCTATCCCTGACATACCAAATGGCACGAGAACCTCTAACGAGGCGAAAACATCTGACGAGGTATCTTCAATTTCTGAAACTGAAAATAAAGAAGTTGAAGTTAAGAAAGAATGATTTTAACACAACAATTTTTATAAACTGAGTTCTCATTTTTTTCTTATGGAAGAAATATATTCTAATGAAGAAGAAAGGGGTTCCCCCGAGATAAAAGAGATTGACAAAGAACTAGCAGATATTATTCATAAACAATCTGCAAAAATCAAAGTGATTGGAATTGGGGGAGGAGGAAATAATTCCTTGAATCGTATGGGAGAAATTGGAATTAAAGGTGGCGAACTTATTGCTATTAATACTGATGCTCAAGATTTATTATATACTACTGCAAATAAAAAAATTTTAATTGGAAAAGAATTAACTCAAGGTCTTGGTGCTGGAAGCAATCCTAAAATTGGAGAGGAAGCTGCAAAAGAATCTGAATCTGAAATTAAAAAGAAAATGGCTGGTTCTGATATGGTTTTTATTACTTGCGGTATGGGTGGTGGAACTGGTACGGGAGCTTCTTCTGTTGTAGCTAGTATTGCCAAAAGAATGGGTGCTTTAACAATTGGAGTTGTTACTATGCCTTTTACTATTGAAGGTCAAAAAAGAATTGAAAATGCTATTTATGGTTTGGAAAAATTAGAAACTATTGTAGATACTTTAATTGTAATTCCAAATGATAAATTATTGGAATTGGCTCCAGAATTACCGTTACATACTGCTTTTAAAATTTCTGATGAAATTTTGACTAATGCTGTTAAAGGTGTAACTGAACTAGTTACAACTTCTGGTTTAGTTAATCTGGATTTTGCGGATATTCGTGCTGTGATGATTGAAGGGGGAGTTTCTTTGATTGGTATGGGAGAAAGTGACACTGAAAAAAGAGCTAAAGATGCTGTAATTAAAGCATTAAATAACCCCCTTCTTGATGTTGATGTTTCTAATGCTAAAGGAGCTTTAGTTAATATTATTGGGGGAGCAGACATGAGTTTAGATGAATGTAAAGAGATTATTGCAACAGTTGGAGATAAATTAAACCCTCAAGCCAAAATGATTTGGGGTGCAAAGATTTCTCCTGAAATGGATAAATCAATTAGGGTTTTATTAATAGTTACTGGTGTTAAGAGTTCTCAAGTTTTAGGAAATGGTGAAAGTATTGAATCTTTGAAACATAGGGAAATTGAGGAAGAGTTAGGAATTGAGTTTATTGAATAATTTTAAAAACCCAAATTGTGTATTTCTATTATGAAAAAAATTATAAAAAATATAAAAACATTCTTTAAGAAATGTAAACGGGTATGGTTAGTTTTAAAAAAACCTACAAAAGTTGAGTTTCAAACAACTGCAAAAGTTTCTGCAATTGGTATTGTGATTTTGGGATTTTTAGGTTTTCTTATTTCATTGGCTATGAAAATATTCAACTAAATTTTTATAAAAAATGCTAAATAAATTTAGATTTAACATAATTAAGTTAATTCCTTTTCACCATAATTTACCGACAAATTAACTCAGTTTTGTTCGTAATTGATAGGCTGTTTTTGAAACCACGACTTAAACCAAAATCACTACGTGGATTTTGTGTTTCAAATTTTTTAAAATTTTCCTCAAGTCGTGGATGCCTTTTCAAAAAAGATTGTGCCGGGAGCTTT
>CAZRBZ010000064.1:0-5186 GCA_964598515.1 Candidatus Woesearchaeota archaeon | reverse complement strand
AGCTAATGCTTCAAGAAGACACCTTACAGAATCATATCCTAGATTAAACTTACTTTCA
The DNA here is from genome assembly GCA_964598515.1 of Candidatus Woesearchaeota archaeon. GTDB lineage: Archaea > Nanobdellota > Nanobdellia > Pacearchaeales > GW2011-AR1 > GW2011-AR1. The sequence goes on along the minus strand of CAZRBZ010000064.1, from coordinate 5,128 downwards.
ATGGTTTCTTTTTTTAAAATTAAAAGATTAGAAGACTCCAAACTATTTTTACTAGACTCCAAAAGAGATTTAACCATTTCTAAATCTATCCTTGCTTTCTTTACCAATCCCTCAATATTACATTCTCTCCAATTCATGAAATCACTCCTTTCAAAATATGTCCATTCAAAATATTATTCCTCAAATTTTTAGGAATTTTATCAATGGAATCATAACAAAATAACTGAATCTTTCTTTTTAATCTTTTTTCAAAAATAGATAAATCACTTTTTTTATCAAAGTTTGATAAAATAATTAAATCAATATCAGAATCTCCATTTACTTCTAATTTAGAAAGAGAACCAAACAAAACAATACTAGGCAAATAATAATCCTTATCCAATTTTTTAATCAATTCCTTTAACTTTTCTCTCCAATAAATACCCGACAAATTTCTCAACTCCAAGCTCTCCCTATTCACACTAAACAACAACAAATTTCTTTCTTCCCGTTTATTCAAAAAACCTTCTTCAGAATACTCTTTCAATAATTTAGAAGCAGTAGGGGGACTCAAACCAACAATCTTTGCATATTCCCTAACAGAAAACTCCCTATAACAATCCTCAAAAAAAGGTTTTAAATTGTTAAATATTTTTAACATATGTTAAAATTAATAAACACTTGTTTAAAAAACTTTACACTTTTAGTATTTGCTAACAGATAAAAGTTTAACTCGCTTTATTCGTAATTAATAAATTCTATTATCGCTATCGGCAAGGACATTAGTTGTTGGAGGGTTTTTGGAAATATTGTTATCAACTAAACTCAATTAATATTCCGCAGTGCGACGAATAATTACTTTATCAAAATGAGTGAAGCGAACAATTTTTTCTTTGCCTTATTCTTCTCAAACTCTTCTTTTTTCTAATCACAAATATTTCAAAAAATATTGGAATAAAAATTAAAAGATATGAAAAAGCATTAGCAGATACCCCTTTCAAATTTCCCTAATAATTAAAGATATGTCTAAATCAATTTCAAAATAATTTCAGATAGATAATCTTTTTGTACCCTCTGTAACATATATGTTACAATAATTAAAAATTTACATAACGCAAAACTCAGTGAAAATTTTCAACAAGTGTTAAGATAAAATAATAATTGTTCAAAAAATATTGCACCCTAAAAAAAATTCTTCCTTCAATTATCAGATTACCAAATTTAAATTATTCAATTTCAATCCCCCAACCTAAATAATCTTCCCCACATCAACAATACCTCTAAAATTAACCATGCTCTCCAAAACATTCATCTTTCCAACTAAATTATAACTCAAAACAAAACCCTTCTGAGGTTTATACATCTCCAAAAAATTTCTAAACGAACGAGTAATTTTTTTATCATTCAATTGAGATTTCACCTCAATTGGAATAACTTCACTATTCTTCTCCAAAATAAAATCAACCTCTGCCTTGGCTTTTGTTCTCCAATACTTTAATTCATAATCTTTCTTGACAATTTCAGATGCAACAAAATTCTCATTAAGCCCACCCCTATCCACTCTTTCATCTAATTTTTGGAAATTATTAATTAAAATATTTCTTAAACCACTATCCAAAAAGAAAAATTCTGGAGCCTTTATTATCTCTTTTTTCTTATTTGTAAAAAAAGGTCTTGCTTCTATGCAAATAAAAGTTTGCTTTAATACATTTAAATTTTTTAAAAGTTCAAAATTGGTATATTCTGTTGAAGAAGATAATTCAGAATAATTTGTTAGATTCCCAATTTGTAATGCTAAAATTTTTATCAACTTCGCCAACTTAAAATTATCTGGTAATTGCAAAATTTCTTTTATTTCTCTTAAAAAATATGTGTTATAAATATTTTCTAAGACTTTAATTTTTTCCTCATTGGTTTTGGATAAAATTACTTCAGGATATCCCCCATAAATTAAAAACTCTTCATAATATTTTTTTAACATGATCCACAACTCTTTTGAAATATCATTTTTCAAATAAATCTCCTGTAATTTTTTATTTTTAAACTTTAGAAATTCAGAAAAACTAAGAGGATATAGCTTAAAAATAAAAACTCTTCCAACTAAAAACTTTAATCCATGAACCGCCAAATCAGGAGCAGAAGAACCAGTAATAAAAATTTTAATTTTACAAGTATCATAAATAAACTTTAACTGCTTGCCCCCATTTTTCGCATATTGAAATTCATCAATAAACAAATAATCTCTCCCGTTAACATAAGTTTCAATAAACAAATCTATATTATTTGAAAACATATCAAGAATTTTCTGGTCTTCAAAAGTTATACTTTTCTTGTTTTTATTTCTTAATTTTAAAAAAAAATTATTTAAAAGTGTTGTTTTTCCACATTGTCTTGCTCCAACTATTGCAATTATTTCTTTTCTTTTTCCATATTTTTCCAATTCTTTTTCTAAATCTCTCTCTATGTACAATTTAATTTAACCTCACTATCTTTAATCTATATTTTATAATAACAAGGTTATTATTTAAACTTTTCTATAAAAATAATACTTCCCATAATTCCTAATTAAAAAACTCTTCTCCCAACCTCCAAATCCTTCTTTTTCTAACTTCCCTCTTCAGTCAAGTGAATATTTAATTTGTTTCATATCAAAAAACTCAAATTGTTTTTTTTCTAACTTCTTCATTCAACCATTTCTGCCATTCTGGAAAAACCCTCTCACTTAAAGGCAAACCAATTTCACGAATTACAGAATCAGAAATTTTGTGGAATTCATTATTTGCCAAAGTATTAAACTCCGCTTCTAAAAGTTCCTTATTTCCAGAAGATTTTGAAACTTCAACAATTTCATTTTTTATTTTAGCTCGGAGTAAAATATTGTCATAAACAGCATCCCAATTTCCAGCCCAACCTTTAACATTGGATGCAATATCTTTAATAGTTTCAGAATCACCATTAATCAAATCATCAGTAGCTTCCAACTCATCCTTTTCAACATTATATTTCATCAAATCCTTAAACCCTCCTTCAATCATCGGATCTTCCTTCCAATATTTTCTAACTTCAGTTATTTGTAATAATCTTCTCCACGAATGCAAACCATCTGCAGATTTAATTGGATTAGCAATAGCAATAATATCTGTTGCTTTAAACGAAGTAGCAGGAACCCCAATATCATTTACAACCCTATCAAAAACACCATAAGGACTCGCACCGTGAATCGTACCCGCAACAACATTTGCCAAAGCTCCCACTCTCATCGCCTCATACAAAGCCTTAGCCTCATGACTTCTAACTTCACCAACAATCAAAGCACTATCGCCCAATCTTAAAGAAGTTCTAATTCCATCTTCAGCAGAAACTTCTGAACTAGTTTTTAATAAAGCAGAACGAACCTTCATTCTCAAAATATTATATTTTAATTTACGCATAGACTCAACAGGAAGTTCCAAAGAATCTTCAACCGTAATTATTCTAGATTTAGGATTAATCTCCAATAATAAACTTCCCAAAAAGGAAGTCTTACCAGAACTTCTTGTTCCAGCAACTAAAAGTGTTCTAGCACCATCAATCAAAAAACTCATCAAACCAGCAGCCAAAGGATTAATCATTTTATTTTCAATAAACAAAGGCAAAGTCCAAGGAGACTCTCTATGTCTTCTAATAGAATAAGCAAGGCCATCAGGGCTCAAAGGATTTTGAACAATGGCAATTCTCGCCCTCATCTTTCCAATCTCCAACTGAGTATCTAAAATGGGGTTGGCTTCATCCAAAGGACGACCAGACATCATCCTAAATTTAGCAGCCCAAGAATCAGCATCCTCTTTACTAGGTAAAACATTTGTAACACATTCATCATAATCTTGATGCCTTACATAAATTGGGACTCGAGAAATTGGTGCATTCAAAGAAATATCTTGGATCCTCTTATCTTGCAATAAAACCTCAACAATTCCAAAACCAATAGTATGACGAACTAAAATTGTTGCCAATTTATTCAAATTATTAAAATTTAATTGAATTCCTTTTGTAGTAGAAAGATCACGAAGTAAATCTTTTGAAATATTAAAAAAAACCTGTCTGGTCCTATCCGTATCCATAAATTCTTCAGCTTTAGGTTGATGCTCAATCAAAACCCCCCGAGCAAGATTCAATAAAATATTTTCATTATCCGTCAAAGAACTTTCAGGAGGAGTTAAATAATAAAATAATTTAGATTCTTCCTTTTTTCTTAAAATTGTAACCGTACTCTTGTCAAACTCATCAATTGAAATCTCATACTGATCAACCATTTCAGCATCATTAGGCAAATCACTAACTAATCTGGTAAAAGTAAAATTAGGGATAATATCTGCTTTAAACAAAAAATTATAAATTCCCCTCTCTCCCTTTCGATAACCTTCCAAATGAGATAAAGCATTTTGAATAATTTTAGTTTTTTCAAACAAATCAAAAATTCTTTCCAAAAACCGAATATAATTTGCATAATCTATTTTAGAATCTCCCTGAACTTTTTCTAAAGAAATTCTAGATTCAATCAAAATTCTTTTCAAATCAGAATAAGCCGCAATAGGATCTTGTTTCAATAAATAGAGAAAAGAAAATAATTCATTATATCTTTTAGAAAAATATTCTTCATGAATCGTCACCAATTTTTCATGAGATAAAATTTTTTCCTGTTTCATTAAATAAACATACAAAGAGGCAATTTCCAAAAGATAGGTAGTTTCCTTAAAATCATAATTATAATTTTTTTCTTGAACAAAAACAATACGAGAAACATTTGGATTTTCAATTAAAGCATCAACAGTACTATCCATAACTTGGGGAGAATCAGCCAAACTAGGAAAAAACGGAGCACCCCTATAATTAAAATAAATTATATCTTCTCCACCCTCTCTTTGAACTTCATAAGAATAAAGTTTAGCATCATCTGAAAATTGCATTTTTTGTTTTATTGTTTGTGGACTAACTTAGTTATCACCCCCACATATAATTTATTACCTCTAAGAATAAAAAGAAAAGTTAGTTTATATTAATTATTGTCTTAAAAATTAATAACTCACAATTTATTTCCTATTTTCAAAAATCTACTTCTTCCCCTTCTTCAAAAACTTCCAACCAATAAAACCCAAAACCAAAATAACAA
>CAZRBZ010000063.1:0-5654 GCA_964598515.1 Candidatus Woesearchaeota archaeon | reverse complement strand
CCCCCCTAAACAAATAAAACACCAAAAAACAAAAAACAAAAAAAAGCAAAAACAAAAAAAGAAAACATTTAAATAGTCAATATTGTTAGTAATACTAGAGATAAAATGAACGAACAAGAATACAAAATACAAAACCTTGAATTAGATTTGAAATATAAACAAAAAGAAATAGAATTATTAGAAAAATTTATTGAAGAATTAAAAAAAACAATAGAAAAATTAAAATGAATAACATAATAGAACAACTAAGCCAACTAAAGATGGGAGAAATTGCAATAAGAACTAAAGAGTATAGAGATTTATTATTAACTATGAGATATTATAAAAGAAAGGCGATAGTGTTGGAGAATCAAGATATGAAGGATTTAGATGGTTTTATTCAAGGTATTGATACAAAAATAAAGGTGAATTTGAAATAAAATGAAAAAAAACCTATTTATAAGCATAAAAGAAATTGAAGAAATCATAGAAATAATGGACGAGTTCAATAAAAAAGAATATATTTGCTCTATGATCGAGATTAACCCTGGAAGATACGAAATAGACGATCATATTGCAGGAAACCTTAAATTAACAATGAAATCCTTAGAATTAGTTTTAAATGCTCCCCTGGGGCTTTATTACTTGTTTAAAGAACATCCTTTCACTAGATTGGATAAATTTAAGATTGAATTGAAGAAAGAAAAGGGTTACTGGATTATAAATAATTAAAATTTATATCCATATCTTTTACTTAATAAAGATTGTAAAAATATTTTCCACTCTTTTCTATTATGATTTGTTTTTGAATGACAATTATTACATAAAACACAACAATTTTCAATAATGGAATTTTCTTTATTGTAGTCTACATGATGAATTGCAACTTTTTTCTTTATTCTTTTAAAATAATCTAAACTATTATTACAAATTAAGCACTTACCATCTCTTTTTTTTATTTTTCTTTTAAAATAATCATTAAACCTTTCATCATATGGTTCAAAGGATTTTCCCCCTTTCCATGCAGGACATAATTCTCCTCTTCTGCCATACATTGGATTTCCTTCTCCTTTTTTATTTTCATTTAATTGATCAAGATTTTTAGGCATTTTTCCTTTTTTACATAAACTCATGTTTCTTCTAGCAGTTTCAGAAAAAGGGGGTTTTTTCTTTCCCTTTAATGCTTTACTTTTTTTTAAATTCCATTCATCAGCTTTTTCTTTTCCATAAACCTCTTCATAGGTTTTTCCTCTTAATTTTTCACTTGAAGAATTTTTATGCCATTTTTTAATATGTTCTTTTGATAATTTCTTTCCTAGAATCCATGGTCTCGGCTTACCTTTCCAATATTCACTCATTCTCTTTTTGTGTTCTTCTGTCCTAGTATAAACTCCCTTTGGCATATTAATACAAGAATTATCTTATTTATAAAATTAATTATCTTATCTCAAACAACTTATTCCCAATTCTTTCATCTTATCTCTTCTCTGAACAGAATATGTTTGTTTCCACCCACTAGAATTATCTCTCCAACTTGGCTTTTTTTCTTTAACAACACAAAAATCTTTTTTTTGTTTTCCAAAATTACTTATTCTATTTTGTGCCTTTCTCTTATCAAATTCTTGTATTCCTTCTATTGGATGTAAGGGTTCTCTAAAAATATCTTTTCTCATTTTTACTTCTTTAATTCCTTTCTCATACAACCCCGATAGTCTTTAGATTTCTTACATTTCTTTGCAGACTTCTTAAACTTCGCTCGTTGTTTGAGTTGTTTTGGTGTAGCTTTTTTCTTTGTCATAATATTTTCCTCCATTTCTCTTCTTTAGATAATAATAATAATAATAAAAATTAATAAATTAGGTTAAAAGAATTACTTCTTTTTTCCTCTTGCTTTCTTTCTGGCTTTTACACGAATAGTTTTTTTAGATGTTCCTTTTGGACAGCTTCCATCTTTATTCTTTTTTGTGATTTTACCAGTTTTTGTTTTACATAATACTCTAGTTGGCATTTTCTAATTTTATACCCTCCCTTGTAATAGTGTTTAGTTTCATAAAATTCCTATGTATTATATCTTTATAAACATGAACTTAAAAAAGTTTAAGTAGAGAAAGGTTTAAATAGTCAATATTGTTAGTAATACTATGGATACCTTTGAAAAGAAAATATTAAAAGTATTGGAAAAAAATGAATATGGTTTAACTATTACAGCAGTCGTTAATAAAACTAAATTTTCTAGAGATACAGTTAGAATTAAACTTAATAAATTAGAGGGAGAAGATAAAATTAGTCATAGAACTGTAGGCATGGCTAAAATTTATATAATATCAAATGACTAATTATAATGTAGAAAACAAAACTGAAGAAGTTCCAGTAAAGAAAAAAAATAAAACTTCTTTTACAATTAATTATAAATTATTAACAATTGGAATTATTGTTTTGGCTCTTGCTGGATTTTTCTATTTAGCTTATGATGGATATTTTAAAAGCGAAGTTAATCAAGAAGTTAGTTTAGAACCAGAAAATAATATTAATGTAGATAATGCTTATGATTTTAAACCAGTGGTCAATAATGATTACAACCTTACCTTGCTTCCAAATTATACAATTAATATATATTTAGATGGTGATATCTTAAATGGAAGCGAATAGATTTCTTGATTATTTGAAGTATGAAGAATATTATTTGAAAAATCATGCTGAATTAATTAAACAAAATAAACTTTCCATTATTTATTGTAAATTTTGTTCTGTTTTTTTGATTATTCTTGGTCTTGCTTCTTATTCTGAATTTGGAATCCTGAGTTCAATTTACATTTTACCTTGCATATTTTTTATTGCTAGATTGATAAAAGAGAAAAAAGAGAGAAAAAAGAATTTAACTAAATATCAGGAAGCTCATAATAAAGCATATCCCAAACAAAAAATAAAATGATTAATGTATTTCATGAACCACTTTGGATTTTCTTTTTATTGATGTGGGGAATTACTATCTGTTTTTTAGATAAAAGAATAAAACAAGTAAAAAAATTAAGAAAAAAAATTGAAGAATATGAGGAATTTACATGGTAGAAAAATTTATAAAACAAATAGAAACTATTGAAAAAGTTGAACATTGGAAACCTAAAAAAACAAAAGGTAGAGAAAAAATTATTACTAGACAAAGTAAAGCTAAAACATTCAAAAAATGGTTACAAAGTTCTATAACTCTTTTACATAATGATAAAAATTTTGAAAAAGAAGAAGAATTAAAATTTATTCTAGAAAAATATAAATTTTATACTGAAAAGGATCAAGTATATTTAGAACAGTGGAAAAGCAAAAGTTCTTTAGAAGTAATATCTCATCCAGAATATTTTGAAGTAATAACTTATCAAAGAGAAACTAAATTTGAAAAACCAAAAAAGATAGTAAAAGAAATCACAAAAGAAGAAATAAATAAATTAATTGTTTCTATTAACAGAGTAAATAATGGAGAACCAATCCCTACAAGAAAAATAGCAGAAGAACATTATAAAAGAAGTTGGAATGAAATTCTTGCAGATAGAACCCAAAACGGACAACAAGGATTAAATATTATGTTAAGGTTATTGGCTCATTATGAATGGATTGTTTATTTGGGTGGATTCACAACAATTCTAAATGAAGATAGCAACATTGAAGAAATTATAAAAAAACATTTAAAAAAAGATTAAAAATCACTAACTAAACAATAAACCTTAGACATTCCTGCTTTATAAAAAGAAACTTTTCTTTCACCTTCTAATTTACTTAAAGTTGTTCTGATTAAACTTCTAGATAATTTTGTTTGTCTTTCTATTTCAGAAATATTTAAACCATATTTATTTTTCTTTAAAATTCTTAATATTTTTGTATTGTTGTTCATGTTATTGTTAACAAACTTATCTTTATATATCTTTCTAAATCAAATTTAATAAAACCATTACACCGTCGTTAAGATTAAGAAGTGTAGGCATAAAAGTATTTAATATTACATCTGTTGCAATTGTTAAATTACTCATTACAAAATCAAACATGAAGTGTGACATAATCATTGGAACTGCTAAAACAGGCAAATAACCAAGGTCTTCAAAATCATCTCCAACTTTAAATCCAACCATCCACAATCCAAATAAAACTCCTAGTAAAGTAAAGAAAAAGAAAAACAAGAATGCACTTATATAAAGTGTAGGATTTGCTAGACCATCATAACTAAACCAGTGTTGTGAAACTAAAACAAGTCTTCCTAATAATAAACCAATTATTGAAACTGTGATCGGATTTCCACCCCATTTTTTATAAATAAAATTTGCTATTCCTTTTCCAAATAATAAACTAAGTAATTCTTCAAAAATACCGACAACTCCAAAGACTACAAAATTTCTACTTACTGACGAGGTAGATAATAAAGCAGTTGATAATTGAGTGCTTGCCCATGGAAAAGTTGAAACTGTGAAAAAAGTTAATCCAGATGTTGCTAACTTTACCAATAAAAATCCAAATAATAAACCTACTGGAATTGAAACTAAAGCAATTATCTGTTTTCTTTTAGTATTTAAATTAAGTCCCACTGTTTGAAGTAAAACATCCACATTTTTTCTAGGAACAAAACTTAATAAAACTAACCAAGGAATAATATAAAAATCAAAAACTCCACTTGATTCACCTAGAAATAATTTTCCTAAAATAATCAAAGTAACTGCAATTGTTGGAACTATACTCTCCGTTACATAAGGATAAAGTTTACTTTTTTCTTCAATGGGAATATTCATTGTATTCTCCCTACATTCATTGGGAATTTCTTTTGTTTCTTTCTTGTAATTCCAAGTATAATAATTAAGATAACAAATAGAACTAAGATTGAAGGGAATATCCATTTAGAAAAATCTTTTGGCTCTTCATACATTAAATCTTTTAATTCATTTGTATCTCTTTTTAATATGCTTAGTGTTCCACTTAAATCTGCGTTGCTTACAAAACCCATTCTAAATTCTAATTCTTGAACTGTTGTTTCTACATCATCTATTTTGTCTATTATTTTTTCTGCTGTATCACTTCCCCATTTTTGAACTAGAAAATCATAAGTTTCATCTTGATTTTCTAAAATTATATCTAATGTGTTTGATATGTTGGTTAAATTTGCTTGATTTAATGTTGTGATTGAAAGAATTTGGTCTATTGTGTTGTTTAGGTCATTTAATAAAAAATCCTTTATGTCGTGGGTTGTTTGGTTGATTTCTTTTGTAGTAGTGTTTAATTCAATTAGATTATCTTTGAAATCTTCTGTTAATTCGTCTACTATTTTAATAGAAGAAATTGTTGAAGTTCCATTATACCCCAATTTGCTACAATTCAGAAGAAAAGGATAAATTCCTATTGGTTTTTGAGAAATATTTATATTAAAATTTCCTGGATTTATCTCTGTATGAACTCCATTAGAATTAATTGAACCATCTTGATTATATAAAAACCAAGTACAAGTAGCACTAGTTAAAGGTGTTCCATCTATATCTTTCCAAGAATCATAAATTATTATTGGATTATCATCGTCAAAAGTCAACTGTTCTGCACATACAAAACTAATTAAAAAGATTCCTAAAATTATTGTTGTTATTATTTTATTTTTCATAAAATCCCCTCCACTAATTTACCTAGTAAGTATAATGTTCCTGTTTTGG
>CAZRBZ010000062.1:0-5701 GCA_964598515.1 Candidatus Woesearchaeota archaeon | reverse complement strand
TAAAATTGTGGGAGTCTTTTGGAAGAACACTATTTGATTTTCTAATGGAATACAATGATCCCAAATATTCATTAAAAGATTTAAAAGAAATAGCTGAAAAAGGTTATAATAATGAAAACAGAATTTAGTACAAAAGAAAGTTTAATTAAACATTTAAACTTAGCTGGATATGCAGAATTAATAGAGGCTTCATCAAGATTAGGTATTAATTTGGAACAATATGTTGAAAGTATTTTGTTTGAAAATAATACTGCTTCATTTTGGATAGATTCAGATTTAGTTAATAAAACGAAAGATTTATATACTCCAAAGAATTCATTTAAACAATCACTATGAAATTAGAAAATATCACAAATAAAGATTTAGATAGGTTACACTTATCAAAAGAAAAGAATTTACATAACAATTGGGAATTATATTCAAATAATTATCTATCCTTAGTGATTAGAGAAAATTATATTGGAGACACTTATTCTGTTGGTTATATTAACTTAAAAAAAGATTATCAATTAAATTTATATGGATTAAAAGAATGGCAATCAATAAAAAAATAAATTGTAATCGTCCAGGATGTAAAGCAAAATTAGAACCAAAAAGCGAAAATTCAAAAGGATCTTTTTATGTTTGTGAAAAATGTGGGCTAGCTTTCTTTGTTCCAAGGATAAGAAAAAATTAAAATGAATAAAAAATGTGATTATCTTGGTGAAATTCTCACTGTAACTGAAATGATGTTAGAAATGTGTTTTCCAGAAAGATTTCAAAAATTTGTAATAAATAATTATATAAATGCAGAAATAAATTCTAATCAAAATGAATCAAAAACAAAGAGTAATAAATCGTAGAAATGCTCTTAATCAAATAAAGAGGTCTAGCCAATTTGCTACAAGATTTGGATGTGCAAAATGTTGGAAAAAAACCTCTAAGAAACATTGGATGACAATTTGTGATATTGTTTGGCGTTTAATAAATGAATATAATTATGAAATATTAACTGAGGCTGAATTTGTTGGTGGGGGAAGAGCAGATATTTTTTATTTAGATAATAATAAAAATCCAGGAGTTATAGAAGTTTTAAATACTGAATCCAATGAAAGATTTAATGTTAAATTGGAATCTTACCCTTTTCCTATAACAAAAGTTAGAGTTGAAGACTATAATGAGGATTGGTATTTATGAAAATAGGGGTTGTGGGCAAGAGAAAGATTTATAAAGGATAAATATTTATAATTACTATGAAAGAAAAATCAATATTAAGGAAATTTAAAAATTTTAAAAGATTTACTAATTATGAGATTTATTTTTGTGATACAGTTATTATTAATTATAACTATTTGGAAAATGGAGAAAAATTAGGAACTAAAAAACAAAAAGTTAAACTAAAAAAACCAATGTATCTTCGTCACCCACGTGATTGGGGCAATCCTTCTGGAAATTATTGTTATATCTTGGATCAAATTAATGATAAATTTGTAGAAAGAGATTGTGAAATCTTATTAAAAAACTGTAGAATAAACCCTAAGACTGTTAGTGGTACTAATTTTGCAGCTTACTTGGGAAAAAATATAACTTTTGTTGAAGCAGATTATTCTGGAATGATGATTAAATTGGAAACAACTTTTGATAATTATTGTAAACTAAAGGAATTTGAAGATAAAAATGGAAATTAAAAAAGAATTTAAAACAATATATAAAAGAAATACTAATGGGAGTATTAATCAATGGAAAATAACAGTTAATAATGATTCTTATTATACTAATGAGGGCATTTTGAATGGCAAAATAACACAATCAAAAAATACAATGGTTAAAGGTAAAAATATTGGTAGAAGTAATGAAACAAGTGATAATGAACAAGCAATTAAAGAAGCTGAAAGTAAATATAAAAAGAAAATAGAAAAAGGATATAGTGAAGATATTAATAAGATAGATACTGCTAAAAAGTTTTTTTCTCCAATGCTTGCACATAAATATTTAAATTATAAAGATAAAATAGAATTTCCAGTATTAGGTTCTTCTAAAATAGACGGAGCAAGGATGATAATTAAAAGTGATGGGCTTTATACTAGAAATGGAAAAGAATATGTTTCTTGCCCACACATCCATGAATTGTTTAAACCATTATTTGAAAAACATCCTAATTGGATAATAGATGGAGAAATTTATTCTCATGAAGTGCCATTTGAAAAGATTATGAGTTTGGTTAGAAAAAGTAAACCTACTGAAGAGGATATAAAAGAATCAGAAAAAATAATTCAAATTTATATTTTTGATGGGGTTGTTGATGATGTTAAGGCCGGATTTGAAGAAAGGTTTTATTTAATTAAAAAAGAAATTAGTGAGATTATTGGTGAAAGTAAGTATATTAATATCGTGATAAATACAAACCTCTATTCTCATGGAGAAATAAATGAATATCACGATAAATTTGTGGCTGAAGGTTATGAAGGAATAATGATTAGACTTAGGGGTTCAATATATGAAAATAAAAGAAGTAAAAATTTACTAAAATATAAACATTTCTTAGATAATGAATTTGTGATTGTAGATGTTGTTGAGGGGAAAGGTAATCGTTCTGGGATGGCTGGAAATCTAATACTAAAAATGAAAGATGAAAGAGAATTTTCTTCTGGGATAAGAGGTGGTGAAGAATATTATAAAAAATTACTTGATAATAGACTTAAATTAATTGGACAACTTGCAACTATTAGGTATCAAGAATTATCTAAAGAGGGAATTCCTAGATTTCCAGTTTGCATAGATGTAGGTAGGAAGGATTTATAATGGAAATTAAATATAAACAGATGATAATTTTGAATAAAAGCCTTAAAATGAGTTTACCGAAAAGTTGTGCTATGACTGCTCATTCTTCTTATTTGGCACTTAAAGAACAAGAGAAGACTGCTGAGGGTAAGAAGTTAATTAATAAATGGTTAAAAAATGGTGAGTGTGTTATTGTATTGGAAGCTTATAATTCAGCACAATTACTCGGAATAGAAAAATATCTTAATAGAAAGAAAATTCCAGTTCAGGTTTATATTGATGAAGGTATTACAGAAGTAGCGATGGGTGAATCCACCTGTCTCGCTACTGGAGTACTTACTGAAGAAGAAAGTGAATTTCTTTCTACTATGAATTTATATTCAGATAGTTCCAAAATGGAACCAACCACAAAGCAGATTTATCCTATATTTGGAAAAACATGTATAAATTGTGGCAAGCTAGCCACATTAAAAGAAGATAGTCCAGATGGAGAACCACATTATTATTGTAGTGAGGAATGTTTAATGGACTACCATGTAAAAGAAAATTCAAAAGGTTTTGTTTGGAGATGTCTTCCACCAACAAAATATAAATTTGAATGGGGTAAAAAACCAAAAGATTTATAAAGATTAAGAAACTATTATTTCTATGAAACATATAAAATGTATAAATTGTGGAGAATTGTATGATTTTGAAGGTTGGAATATTAAAGAAGAAGAAGCAGGTATGGGAAATAATTACAATTATAGTTATATTGGTGATTTTTTAATAAAGTATACAATTTGCACCAAATGTAAACACCCAGTAGTTTTAGTATCACATTATAAATATGCAACAGAAGTACCAAATACAAGATAAATGAAAAATGAAATTAATTGAAGAAACAAAAGAGTTTTTAGAATATATACAATCACTATTTGACAAAGAAATTTATGCTGTTGGAGGTTGTGTTAGGGATTTAATTATGGGAAATAGACCAAAAGACTATGATTTCTGTACATCTTTATTACCAGATGAAATTGAATCACAGCTGAAGGGAATTCATAAGACATATGGTATGGGTAAACGGTTTGGAACAATAATATTTAAAGCAAAAGGGCAAGAAATTGAAATAACAACATTTCGTAAATCTGAGAAATATGGAAAATCTAGAAAACCAGAAGTAGAATTTGGAACTGATTTGTTGGAAGACTTGAAAAGACGTGATTACACAATCAACAGCATATGCATTTCTTGTACTAACTTTAAATTAATTGATCCATTTAATGGACAATTAGACATAGAGAATAAAATTATTAGAACTGTTGGCCATGCTAGACATAGATTCAGAGAAGATCCCTTACGGCTCATTCGGGGAATAAGATTTGCTTCACGATTTGGTTTTGAGATTGAGGAAATAACTAAAAAAAGAATGAAAGATATGGCTTATTCACTCCTACGTATTAGTAAAGAAAGGTGGGTATCTGAACTTGATAAAATCCTATTAGATAAGAATGTTTATAATGGACTTAAAATGTTATGGAAATTAGAGATATTTAAATTTATCATTCCAGAGTTACAACTACAATGGGAATATGATCAAAATTCACGTTATCATAATTTAGAACTTTGGGACCATACTGCTCATGTGGTAGAATCTGCACAAAAAGCTGGAGAACCAATTGAGATGCTTTATGCAGCAACTTTTCATGATATAGCTAAACCTTTTGTTAGAACTAATAAGGAAATAAAAAAAGAGATAAATCATCCCACACAAGGAAAAGTAATAATTCCTTCTACTAAATCAAATTATGTTTTTCACGAATTGGTAGGGGCTGAGATTGCTTATAAAATTTGTACTTATCTTAAATTTTCTAAGAAAAGAACTGAGTATGTAGTAAATATGATTAGAACACATTTAGAATCTGATTGTCCACTTAAAAAATATGATGATATGCACAAGAGTAAGTTAGCAGGAGAGTTAGATGGTATATGTTGAAGCATTTCGTATTTCTATCTGTGGGAAGAAAAATCAAAGAGTATTAGTTTTATCTAACACACCAAATTGTAAAACTTTTATTGGAAATTTAAGTGAACATAAAGGGGAAATTAATCTTGGAATAATGATGGTTGATGATAGAACATTTTTCCAAAAATTAAAAGCTTTAATATTTGAGTATGTTCCAAAATGGAATCAACTGAAAATGGGGGCGAGAGTTAGATAAAAAATGAATAATCGGGAAAGAATATCTCAATCAGATTCATATCATGTGATGGTGGCACTTAGACGTAAAAAAGATCCAGGTAACAGAGAATTAAAAGAATTATGTTTTAGAGATATAGTTTACACAAGTGAGATGGTGTCTATTAATGTTTTAAAAGCCCGTATAGACAATAAACCTGGTATTTGGAGAATATATAGGACAGTTAATAAAAGGTCCGTTAGAGAGGCTACAAAGCTAATGTTTAAACAATATATTGATGAACCAGAGAAATTTGAATGGAAAATCCCTTCATTATGGAAAAATTGTTTACTTAAAAAAGAAAATAAAGCTGAGAGAAATTTTTTATTAGATATTGATTGTGATTGGAATAGGTCCCTTGTAGATTGGTTTATTGAAAGATATAAATTAGAGGTAATAGAAATCATTAAGACTCCAAATGGATATCATATAATTATCCCAGCATGTGATACTAGGGATTTTAGTAAATTACCCAATATAGAAATTAAAAGAAATGATTTAAAATTCATTGAAATATTCTCAATTAAGGGTAAATTAAAAGGCTTTGAAGAAAAATGTATCTGTGATTGGTCAAAGAATGATGAATATGGATTTATTCCTTCAGTATTATGTCCTGTTCATGGAGAAAAAATTAAAAAAATACTTGAAAAAACAGTTGAAATTAATATTTAAAATGAATAAAATTTATTTAGGTAAAGATTTTGAATTAAAAGAAAACT
>CAZRBZ010000061.1:0-5990 GCA_964598515.1 Candidatus Woesearchaeota archaeon | reverse complement strand
CTCAAACTCAATAACAAAACAAATCCCAAAACAAAAAATAACTTCTTCCCCTCTTCCATATCTTCAATATGAAAAAAGATTTTATAAATACTATTATAAACAATATTAAAAATGCTACCCAAAAAAATTCAAATATAATTTATTCGTTACATTAAAAAAATATAAATAAAAAAAATTCAAAAAGAAATTTCTTATTTATACTGCCCTCACCTCTTTTCATAATTAATTATAATAAAATAATTTTATAAATATTTAAACAAATTAAGGCAACTCAGGAACTTTAGTGAATTTCTCTTTGATAATTTTGGGCAACATACCAGAAATCTTATCTTTCTCCCGCCCCCTCAAAATATTTTGCCTAAATTTATCATAAATTTTATATCTCTTTGATTTATACCACCTATAAACTAGATACATTAACAACAAAATAATTATGATTAAAATAATCCAAGATAAATAAGAAATTTTTTCAATAACAAAGGTATCATAACTAGAAGCACTTACATTACTTGTAGGATATAAAACCCGAGCATAAAATAAATAATTTCCAATAGCCAGATCTTTAGGTGCATCCAAATAAAATATATTATTATAAGTTCTATTAATAGCAAAATCTTCTTTCTTAACCGTATAAACATTTTTATCAAAATCAATAATTTTATATTCCAATTCAACATCAAAATTTCTTAAATCCCCCATATTAATCAAACTAATATTTGCTCTGACTCTTGCTCCCGGATAAATATATTTTTTCAAAACTTCAGTCCTAATATCAAATAATGCATCCCTTTCTTTAACATCCAAAACAACTTCAGTATAACGAATTACATAACTAGATTGAAATCTAATTTTACCAACATAAACATCAGATAAACGCTTATCAGAAACATAAATATCCAATCTAACTTCTTTAACTTCTCCAGGACTTAAAACAAAAGATCGAATTGTTGGAAAAACAAAATCATTAAGTCCTTCAACATAAATTCCAATAAGAATATCTTTAGTTCCATTATTAGTAACAAAAATCTTTTTTTGATAATAAGTTCCTTTCCCCATCTCAACAAAAAAACTAGTTGGATCAACTTTGAAGTCAAATTCTCCCCCATATGAATCAGTAGGTCGATCATCATCATTTGTATCTCCACCTCCCCCACTTGGATCATCTCCAGAACTACATTGACCACAATCTTCTGGACAAGTCTCACAAGTTTCACCACCATTACAAGTCCCATCACCACAATAAGGTCCCACACCTTCTATAGCATAATAAGCTCCTTCAAATTCAGGTGTACTAAATTCCAAAACTCCTCCAGAATAATCAATTAGAACACAATTAACACATTCAACACCATTATGGTAAATTTTAGGTTCGATAAAACTCAAACCATAAATAGATAAAATTGCAGATTTATTAACCCCAGGCAAATTATATTCATCAACATTAATCAAATTATTAGAAATTTCTACATCTGCATCAAAATCAACAACAAAATCCCCCCTATCCATAGACATAACATCAAGCGGTTCCTGAAATTCAACCTTACCATAAGAAGTTTTTTCCAAAATTACTCCAGATAAATTTGATAATTCTGTTTCATCATAACTATAAAAATCAGTTGTATCCCCATTAAACATCACATATCTTATTTCAAAAATAGTAATACTAACCTCTGATGGACTCAAACCCTCACTAATCGCAAAAATAAATCCCCCACTAACTAATAAAAAAATAATTCCTAAAATAAATTTGCACCTCATAAAAAGAATAAACAAAATAAGTTTTTAATTGTTTATTATTTGTTATTCTTTTTTATAAATGCCAAACTCCCCAACTAATTTCCCATCCCACTCCCCACTTCATTCACTCAATTCAACTTATCATTTCTCCATCCCAAATAATATAAATCAAAAAATCTTCAAAATAAAGTAGGAAAACAGGGCCTGACGAATTCCGTGCTCGTTCACGCAATGATGCGGTTAGTAAGATTGACGGACCTCCTTACTCTACTTTTTCTTTCTTTCAATGTTAAGTAAAGTATCAATTATTAAGATTAATTTATATTCGTTGGAGCCTTTCTTAAGTTTCCCTTCTCTAACCACCACTAAATTTTCCTTCTCAAAAACTCCAACTAACTTCTCAAAATTTCTATATTGTTTATCATCAACCGAAATAAAAAAATTTAAATTCTTCCTTCTTCTAATGAATTCTAAAACATCGCCACAAATTTTCAAATTAGTCCTTAACTCAGAAATCTTAACTTTATCTATCAAAGAAAGAATATTATTCTTTTTGAAATGTTTTTTCATCGATTAAATATCTTGGGTTTTATATCTCAAAGTACAATAATATTTTAATTTTCTACAAAAGAACAATATTTTATCTAAATTAACATACTCTAAGATTACATAACCAATCAATTTCTCAGAATAATCTATAAAAATATAATAATCAAATTTTTTCATCATTCCAAAAATAAAAAATCAATTATACCTTTAATCAATAAAAAAGGATAAATTTTTTTAATCTTTTAGTTAACAACTAGCACTTGTTTCAACAGCCTTGAAAAATACAGTATTATTATAATTCCCACTAGGTTGTCCAGCAGGAACATCCAACCAAAATCTCCAATAATTAGCTCCACCAAGAGGAATATTCTCTCCAGATTTAGTATAAATCTGTGTTAAAGAAAATTCATTCAATGTAGGGCGTGTAATATTACTCATATTATAATATGAATAAGTTTCATTACCCAAACCAATTTCATCCCCCCCAGCATTAATCAATCCAGAATTTCCCATAATACAAAAATCAACTGCACTATTTCCATCAGTTGAAACATTAATATATAAATTAGTAGAATTACTTGGACCATCATAATTATGAGAAGCATTAACATTTGTTGCAGGTAAAAAATTAATATCTCCAAATAGGATTCCTTCAGATAATCCCGAACTAAATTCAATTGCTAAAGATTTAGCAATAGAAACATTAGAAGAAACATCTGTAGAAGTAACTTTAGCATGAACTCCACCAACATTTTCAAAGGTAATTAAAATTAAGCATAAAAAAATAATTATTCCTAAACATAATCTATAAATTTTTTGTTTCATAAAATTAATAAGAATTCATCGTTAATAAAAGTTTATTTTATTCAAGAAAATAAACTCAAAATATTTTCACATGAATTTCCAACATCAATCTAAAATTCCAATCTTCCATAAAAAAATTCCCACATTAATAAAAATCTTAAAATTTCCAGAATTACATTCGAAAATTTATTATATCAATTCTAAACTTGTTTAGTAATCTTCCCAACAAAAAATTATTTCTTTTTCTTTCCCTTTTTTTCAACAACTTCTTCTTCTTCAATAGAAGATTTCTTCTTCTTACCTTTATCTTTTTCCTCTACTTTCTCTTCTTTATCCTCTTTCTTCTTTCCTTTACCTTTCTTCCGTTGTTTAAGAACATTCAAGATTAATAAAATTCCAGCAATCAGAGCCACGACAACATAAATTAAACTATAATTTCTATCATGAGCAACACATTGAACTCTAATCTTTAATGGTGCAGAAATAGACATCATTGTTCTAGAACCACCAGCACCACCAGAAATAAATTCATCTTCACTAACTTCCATAACTAAAACTTCACCAGAATAAACCTTCATTTCTTCATTACAATCTTGCTTACAAATAAAACTATTTCCAATCCAACAATCTCTTTCATAAATATTTGGAGTCTTAAAACAAAAACTTACAGGAATAGCATCAGCACTTGATGTTTCAGCAGGAATAAATTTAATTTCCGTTTCTTCAGATTTAATAATTTCTTGTAATTCCTCAGATAATTCAACCTTAGCATAAGCATCATCTGGCCAAGGATTATAAACTTTATACGTCAAACAAGTCTTAGTTTTTTCAGGAACCAAACTAGATTCCTTATCCCAACTAATACCTACACCAGCAGAAACTAATCCAATTAAAAATACAAATATAATACCAAATACAATAAACTTATTACTCAATTTTTCACCTCTCATTTTATTATTTATTTACCATTCTTTATTTAATTTATCTTTATGAACCACAAATTACTCCTTCCGTAACTCCCTTAAATGAAACAGTATTATTATAATTACCACTTGCCTGTCCAACAGGAACATCTAAATAAAATCTCCAATAACTTGTATTTCCAATTGGAACAGAATTAGCAGCTTTTTCATAAGTAGTATTCATACTAATTTCCGCCCCCACACCTGGAGTATTCAAATTTGAATTAGTAACATTAGTTGAATAACTTTCATTACCTAAACCAATAATATCTCCCCCTAAAGTTGATAATCCAATATTAGCCTTAACACAAAAATCAACATCAGTATTACTATCAGTTGAAACATTAATATAATATTTAGTGGCATCACTCGAACCATCATAATTATGTGTCGCATTATCATTATCTGTTGGCAAAGCAATAATTTCTTCAAAAACAATTCCTGTTTCTAAATCTATACTAGGATCAATTGCTAAATATTTTATAATAGAAACATTGGATGTTGTTACAGCCTCAGTAGCATGCCCAGTAATAGCACTAACATTAGCAAAAAATAATAGACCTAAAGATATAGCCAAAATCCCAATAAGAATACCATTGTACAATCTCTCATCCATATATCCTAATAGAAAATATTATTTATAAAGCTTTCTTCAATGTAACACCTATATTAAAAATTCTAAAACCACAATCAATATCAATGAATGATGTTATTAACAACATTATTCCACAATAAATCTTTTCAGAAAGCTCTTCTATTGATTTAAATTAATTAAACTTAAACAATGCCTATGCACCAGTGATAATTCAACATATCAAGTCTGAATTTTAATTCGGCAAATCTCTCTCAATAACTCAAAATCTTCAAACCTTTAACCCTTTCAAAATGTTTTTTATTTCTAGTAATTATTTTATCAATACCATTCTTAATCATAACAGAGGCAATCAAACAATCATTTTGATTGATTTCAACACCCTTCCTCTTCAAATCAGATAAAATTCCAGCAGCAATTTTTCCACATTGAGAATCAAATCCAAAAATTTTAATATTTTCAAAAAATCTTTCAGCAGAAATTAATTCATTCTTAGGCATATTTTCTTTATTAAAAATACCAAAAAAAACTTCAAAAGAATTCAATTCACTAGAAACAACTTCTCCAAGATATTTAGCAATAATCTTAATGGCATCTTCATCGCCCCTTAAAAAATCAATAATACAATCAGAATCAACAAAAATCATTTCTTATATAACTCCCGAGTAGATTTCTCTCGAAGAATCATTATGTCCCTTTTCATATTTTCAGCATCTTTTTTTCCAACAGATTTTAAACTTCCAGCCAAATCCATAAGACTAATTTTTTTTTGAAAAATCCTCCGAATAACATCAGAAAAACTTTCATTCTGCATCTTATTTAAAACAAGCAAATTATATGCATCATCCATTATTGAAATTGTTTTAGTTGACATAAATACACATACACATCTGTGTATTTAAACTTTTCTCCAATTCTATCCTTTTTTTCTCCTTACTCCACATTTTAATTTAAATTTCCCCCTTGCCACAAATCACATACTTTGAAAAATTAACAAAATCTTAACCCATAAAAAAACTTCTTAACAACAAATTTCATAACTTTGCATCTACAATCTTCGAAAAATAAAAATCCCAGCATTCAACACAACCAGGAATAGTTCAGAATTCCGTTAAAACGAATTCATAGCCTTTCTGTAGCATAAAACAATTAACATTCATAATTGTCACAAATTCGCTAAAATCTGCTATCCCACAACTTAAGTTGTGGGCTTGACCGCAGATTTTGCTAAAGAAAAAGTTTCAAAAACAGAATTCGATTGAAACTTTTTGAGACGCGAATTTTTATACCTAAAGGGCATAACCAAAGGTCACAAGAGCCTTTCTTTGAAAGGCAAGAACCTGTTT
>CAZRBZ010000060.1:3371-6005 GCA_964598515.1 Candidatus Woesearchaeota archaeon | reverse complement strand
TTGAGACACAAAATCCACGCAGTGATTTTGGTCTAAGTGATGGTTTCAAAAACAGCCTACCAAAATATTAAAGTAATCTCCCATGAATATATTCTAAACAAAATAATTTATAATCTACCTTTGTCTAATAAAAGAATGCAAGTAATAAAAGCAACAGGAGATTTACAAAAATTTTCTCCAAAAAAAATTTACAAAACAATAAGAGAAGCAGGGGGTTCAAATAAACTTGCAAAAGAATCAATAATTTTTGTAAAAAAACATTACCACAAAAATTTAGAAACAAAAGAAATTCTTAACCTTTTAGTAAATTTTTTAAAAAAAGAACCAGGAGTATCAGAAAGATATGATTTAAAGAGGGCAATAATGTCCTTAGGACCTTCAGGCTTTCCGTTTGAAGATTTCTTTTCAAGTGTATTGAGATATTATGGATTTAAAACAACAACAGGCATCAAAATAAAAGGGAAAGCAGTATATCAAGAAATAGATATTATTGCAGAAAAAAATAAAAAATTTATGATAGAATGTAAATATCGTAATGAAACAGGAGGAAGAATCAAATTAAAACCTGCCATGTATACATATGCAAGATTTCTAGATGTAAAAAAACATGGTTTCAACCAATCATGGTTAGTAACTAATACAAAATGTTCATCAGATGCAAGAAAATATTCTCAGGGGGTAAATCAAAAAATAACAAGTTGGAAATATCCAGAAAAAGCATCACTAAAAAAATTAATTGAAAAACCAAAATTATATCCTATAACAATTTTAAAAAATCTTTCAACAAAAGCAAAAGAAAAACTCTATGAATTAAAAATACTTGTAGCAAAAGATTTACTTAACTATTCAATAAAAGAATTACAACTAAAAACAAAATTATCAAAAAAAGAAATAGAAAAAATAATTCAAGAAGTTAAAGATGTTTGTGATATTTAAAAAATAAATCTAACTCTCTTTCAATAAATTTTAATCTAAATCATTTCACTCTTTTCATTCATTATTAAAACCTTAAATTATCATCCCAACGGAAATATAACTTGATATTATACTACTTTAAAAAATATAACAATAAATTTAATATTTCATCAAATCTAAACTCCTTACTCTTAAAAATTTAAACTCATTTTATGTATATAACACGACGAATAATTCATGTTTTCCTTTGCCAAAAAAAATCTTCATCCCTTATAATCCAACTTTTTTCATAATTACTTTCATTCTATCTAAAGTTCCCTGAGTTTCACGACCTTTCTTAAATTCTTTAGAATAAATTTTCCATCTTCTTTTAATTTCCCTTATTCCTGCTTTTCTACAAATTTCATCATTAACAATTCCTTCTTTAGCCATATTAATTCCCATATCTGTAGGAGATTTATATAAAAATTTACCCTTGACAAATAATTTCTCAGCAATTTTTTTTAAAATTTCAAAATTTTCAATATCTCGATTATAATTAACTGCTTTAATTCCATAAACTTTTTTATGATACGGATCAATCATATTAATATCCCCCAAATCTGCAGTAGCAGCTTCATAAGCAACATTAACTGGATGATTTAAAGATAAATTCCAAATCGGAAAAGTTTCAAACTTAGCAAAACCAGATTTAATTCCCCTCTTTCGATCTAAATAAATCTGGTTCAAAGCAGTGGCCATTTTCCCAGAACCTCCAGAAGTACCAGCAACAATAATAATTTTTTTCTTGACCGGAATTCTTTTCTCTTTAGAATATCCCTTCAAAACAGCAGAAACACTTTTTGAATAATTTTTTATTTCCTTATGGATAAAAACTTTAATTCCCTTTTTCTCTAAAACTTTCTTAAACTTTAAAACCCCTTTCTCCCCCTCATAACGAGTAATACAAATAAAATTTTCTTTAAGTCCAAATCGTTTAATATCTTTGAAATCTTTCAACACTTGTTTTTTATAATTTAAATCAAAATCTCCCAAATGCCTAGAAGAAACAATATTCTTTGCATTAACACAATAAATCATTTCAATCTCGCCTAAAGTTTTCAATAATTGAATCTTGGCAGTTTTCTTATATCCAGGTAAAACCCGAGAAGCATGCATATCATAAACCAATTTACCTCCAATCTCCAAATATAATCTATCAAATAAATTCAATCTTCTCAAAATTTCAGAAGTTTGAACATCAATATATTTTTTATAATCAAACCCCTTTTTTTTCATAAAATATAAAATATAAAACAATTCTTAAAACTTTTTATAGGCTGTTTTTGAAATCACGAATTGGACTCAAATCACTTCATGGATTTTGTGTTTAAGTCGTGATTTCAAAAACAACCCATCAAATACAGTTGAAGATTTAAAAAGGGAGATATTAGGCGCAACAATAATAGATTTTGAAGCAGCAAACGGAATTGTAAAAAATAATGATGAACTAAAAATCATAGGGAATTTACTTTCAGAGGAATATTATAGAATTGCGATGGATAAGGAGAATATAGAACTTATGAAAAAAATTAATGAAATATTATAAGAAATGCAAGATGACGAAACAATGGATGAGTTAAAAGAAAATGGTTTGGATAATCAAAACCCTTTCTTAATCTTTTCAATAGTAACTAAAACTTCTTTTCCAGTTTTCATATCCTTAATCTTAAACTTCTT
>CAZRBZ010000060.1:0-3271 GCA_964598515.1 Candidatus Woesearchaeota archaeon | reverse complement strand
CTTTAATATTAGATTTAATTTCAAAAACATTTCCAGTATAATAAGAGAGGCCACGAGCCAAAGTTGGTTGAAATTTAATTTTAATACCATAATAATTACAATATTTTTCTAGTTCCTCAATTTCTGAATAAGATTTATATTTCTTAAAAAAACTTTCAGGTTGTTTAACAACTTCCAATAATTTTTCAGCACCAACATTTCTCAAATTTTCCTTAACTTCTTTCAAAGGCAATTTATCCAATTTATCCAATTCTCTAATTGCTTCAACTTTATTTTTAATTCCCTGCTCTTCTAAAATTTCATTTAATAACTTTCTATTATTAATATAAATAATTGACTTAACTTTCAAAGCATTCAAAATATCTTGCATAGCAGATAATAACTCAGCTTGATCTTTTATTTTTGCACCAATTGTATCAATATCACATTGAGTAAACTGCCTTAATCTATTTCCCTTAACAGGTTCATCACGAAAAACAGGACCAATTTGAAATCTTTTAAATGGTAATTTTTGAAGTTTTGCAACTCTCTTCAATTGAAAAGTAAACTCATATCTCAAAGCTAAATTTCTATCTCCTTTATCTTTTAATCTAAAAATTTCTGAAATGGCTTCATCCCCTTCATCGCTTCCAGATTTAACAAAATCTTCATACTCAATAATTGGAGTTTCAATTTCCTGAAAATTATATTTTTCAAATGTTTGCCTAGCTATCTCTCTAATCAATGCAGCTTTCTCTGCTTCTTTACCAACCTTATCCTTGAACCCCTTAACTGTTTCCATTTTATTTTTTTGTTAATATGTTTTTTAATTTAAAATAAAGTAACAAATTGATTACAGGATATTTGTATAATGGATTCAAATCTATCCCAAAACCTTGTTCTATTGCACAATATTCAAGTTCTTTCAAACCTTTGTTTATTTTTTCTACCATCCTACACTAAACATTTGTTTAGTTATAAAGTTTTTCAGAAATTCTAAAAATACTATAAGCGGAATGGGGGAATCGAACCCCCGTTTCGCGGACCACAACCACGTGTAATAACCACTATACGAAAACCGCCGTAATAATACTTGCCAAAATGCATCTTGGCAAGTAAAAATTATAAGAAATTTACATTTATAAGTTTTTTTAGAACTACTCAACATCAATCTCTGCTCTAAAACTATATTCTCCTTCTTTTTTCACTTCCTTACCAATAACTTTCAACTCCTTAGAATACATGGGACAATTCAAAACAAAAGTTTCAAACTCTCCACCCTCGCCAGCAACATGAATTTTATATTTATCATTCAAAACTTTAACCTCTTCAATAAACTTTTCATCAATTTCCCTAAGTAACCAAGATTCATCCAAAGGATAAGCAAAAATACCTACAATAACAACTTTAAACTTTTCTCTAATCAACTTTTTCAAATATTTTAATTCATCTCTCTGCCACAATGGATTCAAACATTCAATTTCCAATTCATCACAAATCTTCTGAAGTCTAGAAGCCTGATAAACAGATTTAATCGCTCCAGTAACAATACCTTCAATTCCATAATCATCTTTTGCTCTCTTAATTGCTCTTTTCAAATCCTCCAACTCAATTTCCTTCTCCCCTCTAGTCTTCTCGATAATCAAAGGAATCCCCATAACTTCAGCCTGCTTCTTAGTCTTCTCAATCGAAGGAGTATGAAACATATAACTCTCAAGATTCTCAGAAAAAATAGAAATCAAACAAGTTATTTCATGTCCTTTCTTCTGCATTAAATACGCAGAATAAACAGAATCTTTTCCACCTGAAAATAAACTGGCTAATTTCATAATAATTTAATAAAATTACAATATATAAATCTTTAAAAAAAATAATTAATATAAATCTAAAAATCCAACCAGACTTGTTTTTCAAATAATTAATTCTTCCGTAATTTAATCACTTACTACTCAAATTATGTTTGTGTCACAGCCTACATAAATAGGTTCTTGTGCTGGGAATAAAGTGAGGCAGTAGCAATAATTAAATATTTCTTCTGAACTTGTTCAGCAATTAATTTTTTGTTTTATCTTTTAGATAATCTAACTAAAATTTGTTTCCCAGATAATTATTTATTCCCTTGAACCAATTAAAAATTAAAATTAAATTTATGTTTAATAATTTAATTAAACAAACAATTAACCTTTGTTTCCCAATTCTTCTCGTTCATCAGTCACAATTTTACCTTTTTCAATATGCTCTTCACTCCATTCACCCGTCAACAAATCTGCATAAGGATTAGGATTATGTTTCAAAAAAACTTTTTTCAACCAAATATGAATTTCTTCAAAATGAGCTTCTTGTTCCAACCAAAGTTCACCATTATTTTCTAACTGTAAAATAGGAAAAAATGATAAGGCTCTCTCCTCTTTATCATCTCCAATTATTTTTGTATAACTAACTTTTTTATGTGATTTATTCGCATCGAAATAGAGCAAAATTTTTCCCTGAATATATTTCAATTTATTCTTAAGATTATATCTTCTTTTAGGCAAACTAATTCCAGTTTCACGCAAAGCATTCTTATCAACAATTACTTTCTTAATACGCCGATTTTCAGTAAGAATTGCTTTATTCAAAGAATCGACTAACTCCTTCAAAGTGACCTTACGAAACCTCGGCATAGGGCTACGCGGAATTAAATCAGGAATATCTTCATCAAGTTCAATTCTTTCAAAAGAAATTTTTCTCTCTTCTCCACTATCTCCAAAAAGAATTTCATCAATACTTTTCATATATCTACTCAAAATCATCTCAGACTTAATCCTAAGAAGCAAAGCAGCCGCCAAAAGAACCTTACTAGAAACAAAAAAATCAGTCTCCTCATACTGCTGAATCTTTAATAAAAAACCCTCAGACAAAACAGAAATATTAATATCCCAAGGATCTAATTGTTCAGTATTAATTAAATCATAAATAATTTCCTGCCATCCAAGCTCACGATTAAACAACAAATCATGAACCTGTTCCTGATTAACACTGGGTTTCACCTCATCCATAAATAACACAAGAATAAATATCTTATAAAACTATCAAAAAATTTAAGTTAAATCAAACCATAATCTTTTTTAAATTCAATTAATAACTTAGGCATTTTTTTGTAAAGCCATTGATTGAATTTTATAAATTCCCTAGTTTCAATTTCAATATATCTCATAATTAAATCATATTCTCCATTGTTGTACCAAATTGGAACATTTTTTCCAGTACCTTCTTTTCCAGTTAATCTATCAAGCCCTGATCCTTTGAATTC
>CAZRBZ010000059.1:3664-6332 GCA_964598515.1 Candidatus Woesearchaeota archaeon | reverse complement strand
TATTCCCCCTCTTTTCATAAACAAATTATGTAATATACTTTTATAAAATTAACTCATCACTTCAAAAACCAAATATTTCTCTCCACCAATTTCAAATTCATCAATAACTTTAAACTCTTTTTCAATAAAATCTTTCAACCATTTTTTCGTTGCAAAAATCTTCTTTCTATCTCCCAAACTTTTAGTCGCCCAACTAACAATAAACCTATCAAACATTGGAACCAATTCTTTCAAAACTTCTTTAGAATAATTCCTCTTTAACATTTCCAAAGAATCCAAAACCTTAAAGAAAAAACCAATCTTCATTCCTTTAACCCCTTCAACAATCCCCTTAACCTTCTTCAAATCAAACAAACTTGCCTTAACACATCTTGCATCAAAAATTTTATTCTTTTCAAAATAATTATTCTGTAAATCAACCAATTGACCAACAGGCTCTACTCCAACATAATTAACATCAAAACCAACTTTCTTAAAATACCCATAACTAAACCCATTAACACCACAACCAAAATCAATAATTGATAATTTTTCTCTTTTAATTTTCGTCGTCCGGACGGCCTGCGAAAGCAGGTTCTTGTGCCCTTTGGGTAGTGGGCAATGCAATGCAGTTTGGGGGACGGCGGAGGAAAAATTTTCCAAACACCTTCGATAAACATCTTCATAATAATCAAATCTCTCACTCGTAGATTTATGCCTTTTCAAAAACCATTCCACATCCTTATCTTTAACATTCAATAGCTTATTACTAACAAAAGCCGTATACATTTTCATAAGCATTTCCCTAGTTTTCTTAATCCTATCCTCGACAAATTCTTCATCTTTAAATTTAGAATAAACCAATTCAACATCTTCCCTAGGCAAATCACTAAACTCTTTTTTCTTTACAATTTCAGAAATAATTTCATTATAATTTAATTTTTCATAATTAATTTTCTTAGTCATAAAATAAATAAGAATTAAAAGTTTTTAAGATTAATTCATAAGTTAATTAGCTCTCCATAATCCAAACAATTAAATCCTCTGCCAAAATGGTCAATCTTTTCAAAATCTAAAATCCCGCATTTCAAAAATATAGTTCCAACCAATGTTCCACAGCTGTGACGGATAATTGCAAAGAAATAAATTCCATCAGTAAGCAAATTGTTTTATATTTTTACTCCCTTCAAAAATTAATTAATTAATTTTTAAAAAATCCTACTAAACCAATTCACAATTTTATAATATTTTCACAAACTAAACCCCTTTCATACCTTTGCCATGGGGGTGATAATTTAAATTAATTCTAAGCCAAAACAATTTGACTCATTTCACCCATAATGAATATTTTTATTACTCGTAGCGGCTGCGTGCAAATATTGTTCAACATTTCTAACAAAATATAATTGATAACTAAACTCAAACAATATTCCCGCTGGTGCAATAATTTAAATATCAATCCTGAGTTTGACCCAGTAATTTTTTAAAAAATATTCTTTTACCAAGCTTATCCTAATAATTCAAAAAATCTAAAATCAAAACCTTTATTAACTAAAAAAAATTAAAATTCTTACTGACTTCGGTCAGTTCCAGTCAACTTCGGTTGATTGAGGTTAAGTCTTCGGGCTTAACTCCTGCCAAAACTTCGGTTGCGGTAGAGGTTCAAAGCTTGCTTTGAACTCCTGAAAACTTCGGTTTTTAGGTTGGGAGCAAAGAACTTCGGTTATGCGCTCCCTTTTTCTTTTTATCCTCACAAATTTTATAAAATAACTCTCTTTACTTATTCTATGCCAATAAACATAAACGATCCAGAATACAATAGAGCAGAAATTGCATTTCACGAAGCTTCAACAATCGAAGATCAACTAATTGCATTAAATAAAATGATTTCTCATGCCCCTGGCCATAAAGGAGCAGAAAACCTACGTCAACAATTAACAACAAGAAGAAAAAGATTAGAAGGTCAATTAGAAAAAAAGAAAAAAGTAGGAAAAGGAACTCAAATAGGAATTAGAAAAGGAGACATGCAAGCAATAATCGTCGGAAAAACAAATTCAGGAAAATCAAGTTTATTAAGAATTTTAACAAATGCAGAACCAAAAATAACTTCAACAAAATTCACAACCAAAAAATCCGCAATTGGAATAATGAATTACAAAAATGCCCAAGTGCAAATAATAGAAATACCTGCAATAGAAGGAGAACACTTTGACAAATCACTAGCACATACAGCAGACACAATTTTAATTTTAATAACAAACTTAAAAGAACTAAAAAAACTCGAAGATAAATTATATATGATAACAGGTAAAAAAATAATTATATTTAACAAATCAGATCAACTTTCTCCCCAAGAAAAAAGAAAAATAAAAGCAACACTTCAATCAAAAAAATATAATTTTGAAATAATTTCTTGCATGCCCCACTGGCCAGACAACAAAATAGAAGAACTAAGAAAAAAAATATTTGAATCATTTGATATAATCAGAATATTTACAAAAGAACCAGGAAAAGAAAAATCTCCAAAACCAGTAATAATGAAACCAAAATCAACAATAAAACATATTGCAGAAAAAATCCTAAAAGGCTTTTCAAAAAAAGTAAAAAAAATAAAAATCTGGGGACCTTCCTCAAAATTCAGCGGTCAAATAGTTGGGTTAAATCATATTCTAAAAGATATGGATACTGT
>CAZRBZ010000059.1:0-3564 GCA_964598515.1 Candidatus Woesearchaeota archaeon | reverse complement strand
CAAACCTTTTCCTAATCTCGCCACAAATCTCATTCAAATATTTAGAACAAGTATTTTTCAAATCCATTGGATGCAAATCTTTAGAACTAAATGCCTTCTCTAAATCAGCATAACTTTCAAACTCTAAATTTCCTCCAAACTTTTCAGATCTTTCAATTAAAAATTTATCATAACGAGGAAAAATAACTAATTTAACAATAGCCAAAACAGGATTATCTTCAACAACTCCTTCAGGACAATGAGCCTTATTTAATTTTTTCTGAATTTCCTTTTCCTCATCCATAATACTAATCATGCTAAATTTATCACTTGAAGACATCTTTCCAGCATTAGGTCCTTTCAAACTAGGAATTAATTCATGATGAATAATAAACGGAGTTTTATAATCAATATCTTTCAAAATCTCCAAAGCCAACATATGAATCTTTCTCTGTTCAATTCCTCCAAGAGCACCATCAACTTTCAAATACTTAAAATCAACAATTTGCATCAACGGATAAATAACTTGAGATATCTTCGCATTATTAATATCACGAGCAACAGTTTGCATACTACGCAACCCACGATTCAAAGTATTCTTTGTAGCTAATCTAAAAACATCATCAATATAATCTAAATTTCTTTCCATCTCACTTCCCAAAACAAATTCAACAGAATCCAAACCAGAAGCAACAATTCCCTTTTTCCACTTTTCAACTTCTTCCTTAATAAAATTCCAATCACCCTTTTGATTCAAATAAGTATGCCAATCAGCAAAAAGAACCTTAACCTTAAAACCAGCCTTCTGCAAATCCAATAATTTTGTTAAACTCACTAAATGTCCTAAATGAATCGGGCCACTAGTTTCATAACCACAATAAATAACAGGTTCTTCACCCTTTTCCAAAATACCTTTCAAAATATCTTTATTAATAATTTCGACAGTATTTCTCTTCACTAATTCTAATTTTTCATTAATATCCATAATAAATAAACTCTAAAGTTATTATTAAAGATTTCGATAATTCCCAGATTATTTTTTCTTCCCATAAATAAAATCATGATGATCAAAATCTTCAAACAAAATTAAATTTTCACTTTTAGCATATCTAAAAACCAAAACAAAAGAACCAATTCAAACTCGCTTATAATCTTTCATAACATTTCTTAAATTTTTATAAGATTCAATTTCATCACAATTAACTACCTCATCAATCTTTTTCCAAATCTGTTTACATAAATTCTTATCTTTTTTATTCAATTTCTTAATTACTTTTTCCAACCTCTTGTTCAACTTAAAATCATACATAAGAAACAACAAACAAAACAATATTTTATACTTTAACAAAAAAAATTATCCCAACAAATCTTTTTTTGCATTCTCAACAGAACCATATTTTTTACCCTAACCTTCCTTCTTAATTTTATCCAATCTCTTAATATACAAAGGATTTATAGAAGGCTCCAAAAAAACATCTGCATAACTCTTTAAAATCATAGCAATTGCCTGAGATTTATTCTTTAAACCATGCCTAGCTTTAACAATGTTAAGAACTCTGTCTTCCATTGAATCTAAATTAATTAACGTCTGAACCATTTTTATTATAATTCATAACAAAACATTACATTTTATAAATTTTATGTGTTAAAACATTAAAACATCAAACTTTTTCATCAAAATATAGGTGCTTTAGAAAATAAAACTACATCATTATTGCAATTGTATTTTGAAAATAAGTTAAATCACTTCAATCATAGCTCAACCAACAAAAAAGTTTTCAAATTATATTATTAGATTTACTGCACTCACGAAATTTTGATTATTTGATACAAATCAAAATCTCTTCACTAGAGAATTAAATTATCTGTTCAACCCCTACTAAAATAAACTATTTAAATTTTGTAAAATGTTTCAAAAATTTAAAAACCTTTTATGTCCCAGCCTTGAGACAATAATTTAAATATTAATTCTGAAATATCATTTCAATAAATTCCTCAATTTCCTAAAATAAGTAAATCAATAATTAAGAACCAGACTGTACCCTAGCACCAAAAACAATGTTCCCTTGACAAGTTCCTGCTGCTCCTTTAGGTACATATATCCTCCAGTATGTTGGTTTAATAGAATTGTCATATGCAGGTAAGGTACGTTTAGTTAATCCAAAATTTCGTACAACCGGCAAATCAGTCAAATTCAAATACAAATTCTCAAAACTAGTCAAACTAATTTCTCCAGAAGTTGTAGCAGTCAAATTATATTTTTCATATTCAAGAGGAATATTTCCAACTCTTCCCAAAGTACAATTCATAGCAAGACCATCACCATCAGTGTAAGCATAACCATCTAAACTTAAATTCAATTCAACATTTCCAGCATTACTAACATTCGTAATCTGCTCCAAAGAAACATAAGTAGCATTAACAGTCCCATAATTAATAGAATCAGGTAAACCAATCGCTAAAAGTTCAGCCATATTAATATCATCTTGTTGTGTATCTGTTAACGAAGCATTATCTGTAACAGTCATAGAACAATTCCAAGTTTCAGGATTAGCATAATAATAGACTTCAAAACTACAATTTCCTATCGCATGATAATCGTCATCAGGAGCACCCCAACCACCTGTATCCATAGTAATCACACAAGTTGCATTCGTATAATGATGATTATTATCATCAGTTGTAGTTGGATGAGGTTGAGAATCTGAAACACTAGTATCATACAAAACTCCACTCAAATTGACCATATCAGTATCATTATTATAATCAACCATCAAAGCTGTACACATTACCGTCTTTGTAGAATTGGCAGTTAGAATAACCTCTGAAGCATAATCATCAATTGTAATATTAATTATTTCAGGGAAACTCGCCCCAACATCTAAAAAAGTCTGAACAGTTGTATTCCTACCAACACCTCCAGAAACAAAAGGAGTAAAAGAAGAAAAAATTAAAAAAATTAGAATAACTTCTAAAAAAACAAACACGCCTACTGTGATTCCAATTTTTTTTCTAACATTTTCATTCATTTTAATTTCCAAGTTCAACATACATATAATAAATTGTATTTGAAGTACTACTCTCATTTTCAGGAACAATCATCTGAAAATCATAATTCTCATTATTATAACCTGTTTGATCTTCTTCCAAAATTGTTGCATAAACTAAATTTCCTCCAGCCTCATATAAAACCATTTCTTCAAAAGGTTGACCTGCATCTTGAGTTTTGACTCCATTACGATAAGTATTCAAAGTTGCACAATTATTTGCAGGAATTGTTTCAGGACCAACATTAAAAGTTTCATGAGTTGTATCTGCAAAAGTGGAAGTAATATTATCATCGACATTGGAAAGACTCATTGCCCCATTTTCTGTTTCCAATTGAGCCACACTTGCACAATCTATTCCTGTCCAAGTAACTGCAGTATTTTTTCTAGTAGCATAAACTCTTCCTGTAATGGTTGCCAAAGTCCAATCATAAATTGTGGACCCCCCAGAATCATCCAAAGTAAATTGTCCAATAACCTCTCCTACAAAAGCTTTCCAACGAGGATTTTGAATAGTCGCCGAAATATTAAAATTAGA
>CAZRBZ010000058.1:0-6455 GCA_964598515.1 Candidatus Woesearchaeota archaeon | reverse complement strand
AGAAAAAGTTTCAAAAACAGAATTCAATTGAAACTTTTTGAGGCGCGAATTTTTACATTCACCCTCGACAATGTGACGCTCACCCTTCGAGAATACCTTCTCGCCAAAGCTCCCGGCACAATCTTTTTTGAAAAGACATCTACGACTTGAGGAAAATTTTAAAAAATTTGAAACACAAAATCCACGCAGTGATTTTGGTCTAAGTGATGGTTTCAAAAACAGCCCATGATAAATTTAAAATCTAAACCTAATTCATATTTCTGCCAAAGTGATAATTTCAATATTAATTCTAAAAGAATGCTATCCTATTTTTCACACTCACAAAATTTTAATTGTTACACAAATTAAAATCTCTTCGTTAAAAAATTAAATTATCTTGACAACAATTCTCTGAAGAAATTATTAGATTTTTATAATTCTCCTTATTAACTTTTCAAAAACCTAAACTTATTTCATATCCTCACAGTTACAACAAATAATTACAAAAATAATTTGCGATAGCAAACAATTTTGCCTCTTTAAAGATTATACTAAAATTCAGCAAACTTTTTTAATCTCTTTATATTCATTTTAATATGAAACCAAAAACAATTCAACCAATAATGAAAAAACTAGAATCAATCTATCCCATTTCTACAACAACTCTAAACAATATGCGAGGAAAAACAGCTGCATTCAAAATTCTTATTTCATGTTTATTATCACTGAGAGCAAGAGATGAAACAACAGAATTAATCTCAGCTGAACTTTTCAAAATTGCAGATACTCCAGAAAAAATAATTAAACTTCCACTTCCAAAACTAAAAAAAATAATTTTCAAATCAGGACATTACAATAAAAAAGCAACTGCATTAAAATCAGTTTCAAAAGAAATTTTAAAAAAATTCAATAACAAAGTTCCAAAAACATACGAAGAATTAATTTCAATAAAACACATCGGTCCAAAAACAGCAAATATAGTTTTAGCATTTGCTTATGACCAATTAGTGATTCCAGTAGATACACACTGTCATAGAGTTCCAAACAGGATCGGTTGGGTGAAAACAAAAACAGCAGAAAAAACAGAACAAGAACTAATAAAAATTCTCCCAAAAAAATATTGGAAAGGGTTCAATTCAATATTTGTGCAATTCGGAAGAACAATTTGTGTTCCAATTTCACCATTTTGTTCAACTTGCCCCATAAATAAATACTGTAAAAAAATTAATGTTAAAAGATTTAGATAATTATTTCTTAAATCTTTTCTAAAACTTTCAAAGGAAATTTAGAAAGTTTTAGTTCAACTTTATTTCCTTCATTAAAATCATAAATAACATTTGAATCAAGTGCAATTATTCCCCCCATACATCTCTTTGAATAAAAAATAAGAGATTCGCTTTTCACAATTTCACCTTGCAAAATTTTTGGTTGAAATAATCTACTAAAAAATGGCTCCCTAACTAAAAATTTTAATTTATCCTCATCAAAACTAAAAGGTTCTCCTCCTGCAGATTTATACCAAACATTACTTCCAGAACCAGTACTAATCAAAACACCAGAACTACGATGTTCCTCTTCAAAATCCTGAAATTTTATGATATATCTAGAAGTATGGAATTGATCTCGAGTTCCAACATAAACCTCATTCAATGCTTTTTCTTTCACAAACTTTCCATCCAAATAAATATCGATTCTATTCCTAAAAATTAATTTATATTTTCCTTCTAAAATTTCTTTTAATTTTTCTAAATTTTGTTCATTTAAACTACAAAGCCCACCCTCACTAGTTTTAGAATCAGAATTGATTCCTAAAATAGGCAAATCTTTCAAATAATGAGAAATTCGAATAAATGTTCCATCTCCTCCAACAGAAATAACCAAATCAACATCTTTCAAAAAATTTTCTTTAAAATCATTTATTTTTATTTTATTAAAATTAATTTTTTTTTCTTTCAAAATAGATTCAACTATCTTCAAACTATTCAAATGAGCCAAACTTTTTTTCTCACCATAAATTAAAAGAATTTTATTAATCATTAAAATTAATAATATAATTCTATTTTAAAACTTACTTAAGAATGCAAAATTCATTTAATTTATTACATTGTTCAAATTCAACCCGAAACCTTTAAAAACAAATTTCTCATAAAATTTCTATGAAAAGAAGTTCAAGACGTTGGAAAAAGAAAGGCCAAATGAGATGGAAATGGCAAAGAAAAAAGCTTAGAAAAGAAAAACATAAGCGTAAACTAAGAAGAGATAGATCTAGGTAATTCTAAAACATTATTTTTATAAAACATATTAATTCTAAGATATTATGATATTAAATAAATGGTATGAATTTTTTACAGAATCTAATGGAGAACCAATTGCATATATAAAAGGCAAAGAAAATTCAATAAAATACAAAGAAGCCTTCAATTATAAATATCAAAAATTAAACAAAAATACAAAAAAATTAGAATACAAATTAATTGATCGAAATTCTTGGTCAGCTACCTTTAAATATAAAACTCACGCAGAAAAATTTAACCAAGAAATTTTAAATGGAAAAGGCATAATTTCTCCAAATAACTAAATATATCTACAACATATATATTAGAAAATACATATTCCAATAGAATTTTATGTTTAAATGAATTTTAATTTAATCTTTTATGAAAAAAATACCTAAAGGTCAAAATATAAAATATTATCCAGAAATTGTTGAACAAATTCTAAATCCCAAAACATCAAAATTTAATAAAAAAAATAAATGTCAATTAATGGAAAAAAAACATAAAAAAGCATTAGAAGATATGGCACAAAATCCAAAATTAATAGGCATTAATAATGCCCTGCATTCCGAAATAGAAAAAAAATTATATAAAAATTCCAAAGTAAAAGGTGAAATAGATGCAATAATAATTAATTATGAACATACTTATTTTATAGAATACAAATGTAACGATTGTGAATTGAATAGAAATAAGGCAAAAAAACAATTAAAAAGAATTCCAAATTTAATTGAAAAAAAATATAATCTAGAATCAGCTAAATTTTTATATGTTTATGGAAAATTTGAAACTTATGAATTAACCTCACAAGGTTTCATTCCATTTAATTATACTCCCATCCAATAACAAAACAAGTTTTATAAAAAAGAGTTATTTCTATTAATCATGACAAGCGAAATTTGGACAGAAAAATACAGACCCAAAACATTTGAAGAATTAGCAGGCCAAGAAGCAATAATAAAAAGAGTACAAGCACTAACAAATTCTCTAAATATTCCACACTTATTATTCGCAGGTCCAGCAGGAACAGGAAAATCAACTTTAGCCTTAATTGTAGTAAAAGAATTATTTGGTAAAAACTGGAGGGATAATTATTTAGAATTAAATGCTTCAGATGAAAGAGGAATTCAAGTAGTAAGAGACAAGGTAAAAAGCTTTGCAAGAACAAAATCATTAGGAAATGTCCCCTTCAAAGTTATATTCTTGGATGAAGCCGATGCGTTAACACCTGAAGCACAACAGGCATTAAGAAGAACCATGGAAAACTATGCTTCAACTTGTAGATTCATCATGTCATGTAATTATTCATCAAAAATAATCGATCCAATTCAATCAAGATGTTCTGTATTTAGATTCAAATTATTAGAAAAAAAAGATGTTGAAAAAGTAATCGAAAGAATTGCTGAAGCAGAAAAACTAGAAATTGATGATGAAGCAATTACTGCAATTTATGAAGGGAGTGAGGGAGACTGTAGACGTTCAGTAAACTTAATGCAATCAACCTCGGCAGTATCTCCAAAAATAACAAAAGATTTAGTTTCAACATTAATTTCAGAAGCAAAACCAAAAGACATTAAAATCATTCTAGATTACGCTCTCTCAGGAGATTTCGAAGGAGCAAGAGAAAAACTTTTAGATGTAATGTTAAAACAATCAGTTTCAGGTCAAGATATAATAAAACAAATGCAAAAAGAAATTTGGAATTTAACAATTGAACCAGAAACAAAAGTAAGACTAACAGAAAAAACTGGTGAAGCAGAATTTAGAATTGTTGAAGGTTCAGATCCTTTTATACAACTTCAAGCATTATTAGCTAGCTTTATCTTAGCTGGTTTGGGAAAATAGTTCTAAAATGAAATCATGGGTAGAAAAATATAGACCACAAAAATTATCAGAATTAATAGGTCAAGAAGAAGCAATTGAACAAGTACAAACATATCTAGAAAGTTTTCCAAAAGTAAAAAGAAAAGCACTTCTACTTAATGGTCCACCAGGAATTGGAAAAACAACTTTAGTCCATGTATTTGCAAAAGAAAATCAATATGAAATATTCGAATTAAACGCATCAGATTTGAGAAACAAATCTTCACTTAATACAAAATTAAAACCAGTATTACAACAAACTTCTTTATTCAATAAAAACAAATTAATTCTAGTAGATGAAATAGATGGATTATCTGGAATGAAAGATAGGGGAGGGGTATCAGAATTAGTCTCATTGATAGAAAATACAAATTATCCAATAATTTGCGCAGCAAATGATGCTTGGATACAAAAACTTTCACCCCTAAGAAAAAAAACCAATATAATAGAATTAAAAAATATCTCTCCTGCAGAAATTAAATTATTATTAAAATTAATCCTAAAAAAAGAAAATAAATCCATTAATGATAAAGTGCTTAATCAAATAGCAATAAAGGCAAGAGGAGACCTTAGAAGCGCTATAAACGACCTTGAAGCAGTAGCAGCTATGGATAAACCAGAAGAAATATTAATGGATGAGAGAAACAAAAAACAAGATATATTCAATTCAATAAAACATATATTCCAAGATAAAGCAAATGAGGAAATGTTAGGAACTTTCGACAAAGTTGACATGCAAATAGATGAAATAATTCTTTGGATAGAAGAAAACATTCCAAAAGTCTATTCAGGAGAAGACCTAGCAAAAGCCTATCAAAGATTAGCAAAAGTAGATTTATTCAAAGGAAGAATTTACAAACAACAATACTGGCGTTTCTTAGTTTATGAAAACATATTTCTAAGTTACGGAATATCCCAATCAAAAGGAGATAGAGAAATAACAGGATTCAAAAAATACTCCAAACCAGGAAGAATACTAAAAATTTGGCTCAACAACCAAAAACACGGAAAAAAGAAAACAATAGCAATAAAATATGCAAAAAAAACACATGTCGGATACAAAAGAATAATGGCAGAATGGAAAGAAATCAAACTAATACTAAAAAATCCAATAATCCAAAAAGAACTAAGACTAGACGAAGATGAAATTGATTATGTTATGAAGTATTAATCTTTTATTCTAATTTGTTACTTTTTATCAGGAGTGACAAAAGAAAGCTTTAAATAGTTTAATTTATTATAGATTATATCAAACAATCACGATGAAAACCAAAAAATCAATTGAATTAACTAGTGATGGATATTTTCCAAATAGAACAGAAGAATGTGGAATATGTTCTTTGGCCAATTTAATTTATATAAAATACCAAGATTTTGAAACTGCGAAAAAACTTTTTGAAAAATCTAAAGAACATCCATTAGTTGAAATAAATGGTACAACAAAAGTCTATATCTTACCTAAAATTCTTGAAGATTTATCGGATCACAAATATTCGGGAATTGCTTATATTCCTCCAACCTTTGATATAAGTAAAGAATATGATGAATCCTCAAAAATTTCTTTTGATTCTCTTAAAAAAGTATTTCAAAATAATTTAGAAAAAGGTTTAATAAATTTAGAAGAAAAATGTGAAATTGATGGTCCACATGGAATATTTATTAGAAATAAAGATAATAATATGGGGCACATGTTTGTAAATATAGATAATAAATCTGAAAAAACATTCGTAAATAACGGGTATTTATCAACATTTCCTGAGGGAAATAATGAACTTTGTGGAATTTTTGAAATAACAAAACATCATCAATAACAATCTAACTATCCAATTATTCTAATTTTGAATTATTTTTGAGGTAAAATCTAAGATTTCATTTTGTAAAATAGCATCGCTATTTAAAAAATTAAATTTTTTGTATTTTAACCAAAAAGAACCAAAATTTAACATTGAGCTGTTGTCGCAGATCCACTACCACTATATCCAAATCCTGGACTAGGTGATTCTGAACTAACTTCTTCAGAACAAGCTCCTACAAGTTCTTCGAATCCACCACAAGCAGATTCAAGATAAGATGTAGAGTCTCTTCCAAGAGAACATATCTTATTACCTTGTCTATCAACAACTACACAAGATTCTCCAGAGTTACAATCATCTTCTGAGTTACAAGGGTTTCCTCCAATTTTCACACCATTAACAACAAAACTTGGACTTCCAGCAATACCATATTGTTCACTTAATTCAGAATCTTCTGCATAATATTCATCTGCTCTTCCAGAATCAATACAATCTGCTAAGGCATCTGAATCAATTCCAACTTGAACTTCACAAGCCAAAGCTT
>CAZRBZ010000057.1:3308-6919 GCA_964598515.1 Candidatus Woesearchaeota archaeon | reverse complement strand
AAAGAATTGGTTGTTGTTGAAGGTCGAGCAGATGTTGTTAACATGGTTAGAGCTGGAATCAATAATGTAATTGGTATGAATGGTACTAAACTTCCTGATGAAATTAAGGAATTAAGTAAAGATAAAGAAATTACTTTATATCTTGATGGAGATAGGGGTGGAAAATTGATTGCTCAAAATGTTATGGAAAATGTTGATGTTAAATACATTGCAGTTGCTCCAGATGGAAAAGAAGTTGAAGAATTAACTAGTAAAGAAATTCTTATGAATCTTAGAAAAAAGGTTCCTGCAGAGAAATTTTTTTACAATAGTAAAAGGAAAACTTCAACTGAGAAAGTTTCAAAACCTGTCTCTGAGATTGAATTAAGTGATGATAACAAATCAAAGCTTAAAGAAATTTCAAAAGAAATTGAAGGAACTGGAAAAGCGATTCTTTTAGATAGTAACCTTAATGAATTGAAAGAAGTTTCTGCTAAATCTATTGGTGGAAGTTTGAAAAGAATTAAGGATATTGTAGTAATTGTTATTGATGGTGCAGCAACAAATTATGTTATCAAAGCAGCTGAAGAAGTTAATGTTCAAGCTATTGTAGCGAAGAACTTTCAAACTACTGATACATCAATTAAGTTGTTGAGTTTGTAGGGAGAAAAATTTTAATTTTTATATAACCCTCTTTTGAGGGTTTTTTTATTTTTTTTATTATTATTCTTTTAGAGTGAATAAATTTCATGAAGTAGTTTGGAGATTTAAAAAAAGTAATTATGTAGAAAACAAATTTTGGTTGAATTATTAGATTTATGAAATTGAAAAACAAACATTCAAAACACTTATATATTGACAAAAATTTTTCTTTTCATGATAGATTATTATTATAAAAAAAAGAAAGAAGATAAAATTGAGAAAATTGATAATTTTGTTGAAGGGTCTTGGGTCAATGTTGTTAATCCTTCTAAAGAGGAGATTGATTTTTTGGTTAAGAAGTTTAATTTGAGTGAGCCAAATTTTATTGATGGTTTGGATATTCATGAGAATCCAAGATTTGAAATTGATGATAAGAAAGCATATATTTATTTAAATTGTCCAACAAATAAAATTAAACATGAGTATGATTCTTCTTTTTTGATTGTTTATTCTAAAGATTCATTTATCACAATTGCTAAAAATTCTTTGGAAATTTTTGATAGAATATTAAATTCTAAAACTAAATTCTCTGCTTTTTCAAATTCAAAAAATATGACAAAAATTTTATTTTTGATTTCTAGATTATTTGAAACTTCAGTTCATAAAATTTTGAAAGACACTAAAACAAATCGTGCTCAATTAGATAAATTGAAAAATAGAGATATTGAAAAATTGATTAATTATGAAGACCAACTTAACAATTATATTGCTTCTTTTGGTGGAATTACTAGTGTTTATTCTAGAGTTCTTCGAGATAAATCTGTTAAGTTTTTGAAAAAAGATGAAGAGATTGTGGAGGATTTAATTATTGATTTGAATGAAACTTTGAATTTATGTAAACAAACTTTGAAAACTATTTCCAATATGAGAAATTATTATTCTACTAAACTCTCTAATGATTTGAATAAGACTGTAAGTTTATTAACATTGGTTACAATTTTTATTTCTATACCAACGCTGCTTACTAGTTTTTATGGTATGAATGTTAATTTGCCTTTACAAAATAGTGCAAATATTCTTCCTGTTTTGGGAGGGATTGTTTTAGCTATTTTTGTTGTGTTTGGTTTGATTTTGAAAAGAAAGAAAATAATTTGAGGTTGAGGTAAATATAATGCTCACAAAATTTTAATTGCTAAACGCAAATTAAAATATCTTACTGCCTCACTTCGTTCCCAGTACGAGAACCTGATAAATCAGATCACTAAAAAATTAAATTATCTAGAAAATAAATTCTTAATTGATTAATTAGATTTTGGAATATTGTTAAACTCAAATTATATTTGTGCCACAAGCTAGAATTAAATGATTTGATGTTGAGTAATAGAACAATTTATTTATTACCGACGAAAAAATATAATTTACCACAACAAAGTTTATTAATAAAAAAACATTTAACTCTTTGTTTAAACATATTGTGACAAAGATTAGGGTTCTTGTATGAAAAAGTCACAGGTTGTTTAAACACTTGGTAAAAAATTTTGTTACTGTATAATTATACAAATATGTTATCACCATAAAGTTTATAAAGAAAATTGATGATTAATTATTAACTGAAAACAATGTTTTTGGGGGAATTAAATATATGAAAAAGAGCAAAAAAATGAATACAAAAAACCTATTGGTTTCTTTATGTACTTTTGCAATGTTACTAATGTCTTTTGGTATTGTTAGTGCTACTGACACATATAATATTGATACAGTAACTGTTGATGGTATGAATGTATCTGCTAATAATATTAGTGTTGTTGCTGGTGAAGATATTACTATTAAAGTGTATTTTACTCCAAATGCAAGCGATACTGATGTTACAGTAACTGCAGAAATTGAAGGCGAAAAAATTGAATTTGATGCTTCTACTGGTGTTTTTGATGTTATTGCAGGAAAAACTTACAAAAAAACATTATCTCTTGAAGTTCCATACGAACTTAAAGATGAAATTAATAACACTTTAGAGTTGAACATTGAAATTGATGGTAAAGAGCATAAGACTGAAATGGCTTATACTTTAACTGTTCAAAGACCTTCATACAATGCTGTTGTTAAGTCTATTACAACTCCAAACTCAATTGATGCTGGCGAATCTTTCCCAGTAGAAATTGTTCTTCAGAATTTAGGTTACAATGAATTAGAAGATATTTACATATCTGCTGAAATTATTGGACTTGATGTTATTCAAGGTCCTAAATGGTTAGGAGACTTGGTTTCTTTAGAAGTTTGCGATGATGATTGCGACTTAGAAGATACTGTTGCTGGTAAACTTTACTTAGAAGTTCCATACAATGCAAAAGCTGGTAGCTATGATTTAGAAATTACTGTTCAAAATGATGATACTGAAACTGTTGAAGTTAAGTCAATCACTATTGGAAATGATTTTGAATCTAATGTTATCGTTTCAACTACTAGACAAGTAGTAGCTAAAGATGAAGATGCTGTTTACGATTTATTGATTGTTAATCCGACAAATAATGTTAAGGTTTACAAAATCGTAAGTGAAGGAGATGTTTCTTTTACTAACACAATTGTTGCTGTTCCAGCTGGATCTAGCAAAGTTGTTTCTGTGATTGCAAGTTCTGATACAGATGGAGAATATGCATTTGTAGCTAACGTTTTCGTTGGTGACAGACTTGAAGAATCAGTAAACTTACAATTAACTGTAGAAGGCAAATCCAATAACTCAATTGTTATTTTAACAATTGTTTTGGCAATTATCTTCTTGGTACTTTTAGTTGTACTTA
Organism: Candidatus Woesearchaeota archaeon; assembly: GCA_964598515.1. Classification (GTDB taxonomy): domain Archaea; phylum Nanobdellota; class Nanobdellia; order Pacearchaeales; family GW2011-AR1; genus GW2011-AR1. The sequence goes on along the minus strand of CAZRBZ010000057.1, from coordinate 3,503 downwards.
TTGTACTATTAGCAAAGAAACCTAAAAAAGCAGAAGACTTCGGCGAAAGTTATTACTAACTTAGCTAAGTAAATTCTTATTTTATTATTTTTTTAAAATCTCCCCTTCGGGTGGAGGGGATTAATTTTTTTATTTATTTAGAAATTAATCGAAAAATTTTCTTTGAAAATTCTTGGGGAATAATTTTTTTATTTA
>CAZRBZ010000057.1:0-3208 GCA_964598515.1 Candidatus Woesearchaeota archaeon | reverse complement strand
GAAATTAATCGAAAAATTTTCTTTGAAAATTCTTGGGGAATAATTTTTTTATTTATTTGGAAATTAATAAAACAGAAAAAGAGGAAAGAAATTTACTTGAACTAGTTCAAGTTATTAATGTGTTAAATTATCACTATCTGTGAGGGTATTGGATGTTTGAGGATTTATGGAAATATTTTATTAGATGAAAAATTATTTTTAGATAATTCCTTACTTTGCAAAAAGCAAGTGAAAAATAAATTTGTGAGGTAATTTGATTAAACAAAAAATTAAACTTGACAAAATTAGTTTAGTTGCATGGAAGCAATTACACTTTTAAACTAATAACCTTACTAATCCCGTCATGCATACTTATACCAAATAAATTAGTTGCATTTGTTATGACTTCATCATTGTGAGTTATTATAATGTATTGTCCTTTTTGCATATATTTTTTTAGAAGATTTGCTAGACGTTCTGAGTTTCTTTTATCTAGTGCTGCATCTATTTCATCTAAAATATAGAATGCATAGGGTTTTAGTTCTTGTATTGCAAAAATAAGGGAAAGTGCAACCATTGTTTGTTCTCCACCTGAAAGAGATTTAATATCAAAATATTTTCCATGCCCCATTTTTACTATTATATCTACTCCTGCTTCAAATGGATCTTTTTTATTTTGTAAATCTAAAAATACTTGGCCTTTTGTTGAAATTTGTGAAAAATTTCTTGTGAATATTCCGTTTAATTCTTCTAAAGTTTTTAGAAATACTCTTTTCTTTTTTATATCTATTTCATGAATTATTTTCAATACACCTTCTTTTTCTTTTGTTATTATTGCAACTCTTTCACTGATTGCATCATATTCATTTTTAATTTCTTCATAAACTTCTAATGCCCTCATATTTACTGTTCCTATTCTTGACAACATATCTTCTGCTTTTCTTATTTTTTCTAGAAGAATTTCTCTTTTTATTTTTACAATTTCTACGTTTTGAAATTCAAGTATTTCTATCTCTAAATTTTCTATTTCTGCATCAATTTTTGCTTTATCAATTCTAAAATTATTTATTATTTGTTCAAAATTATAAACTGTATTTTTCTTTTTTGATAATTCTCCTTCATTTTCTCTTATTTTATGTTGTAATAAATCTCTTTCAGCAATATATTTTTCTGCTTTTTTAATTAATTCTTCTTCTAATTTTCTTTTATTAACTAATATTGAATCTTTTCCTACAATATTTTTTTCAAGGGAAACTAATTCTTCTCTTAAATCCTCTTCTTCTCTATCAAATTGTTTTAAAGAAATTTTTGCTCTTTCTAATTCTCTTTCTTTAAATGCAATTTCTGAAGATAAATTTTCTTTGTTTCTTAATGAAATATCTTGAACTTCAATTTTTAGATTTTCATATTTTTCTTCAATATTTAAATTTTCATCAAAATTATCTTCAAGATATTTCTGTGTTTTTTCTAATTCAGTTAATTCTTTTTTTGTTGATTCTATTATTTCGTGTAAATTTTTAATTTGTTCATTTTTATCACTGATTGTTCTTAATTTTGATGAATCGCTTTGTCTTTTTTGTATTTCGGAATAAATAGATTCTATATCTTTTACTAAAATATCTTTCTTTGAATAAATTTCCCCCATTTCTTTGTCACAATCAGAAATTTCTTTTTCTAAATTTGCTATTTTTGGATTTGCTTCTTGATTAATTGAATGAATATGATTTTTAGTTATTTTGTTTTTACAAAGTGGACAAATATCTAATTTTGCTATTTTTTCTATTACTTTTTTTTGCTCTTCAATTTTTGATTCATTTGTGTGAATTATTTTTCCTATTTCTCTTTCTCTTTTATTTAAATTTTCTAAAAGTTCTTTTTTTTGTACCCGCGAAATTTTTAATTCTTCTACTTTTGATTCTGTTGTTTTTTTATCAAATAATTCTATTGATAAACTATTTATTTGTTTTAAAAGAAATTGAGATTCATTTTCATAATTTTGCAATATTGTTTTTTTATCTTGTAATCTATCCCTAATAGTTCTTAATTCTGTTTTAGTCATATAATATTTTTTTCTTTCACTTTCTAATTTTTCTAATTCTTGTTTTTTAATTTTAAGTTCTTTTTTTATTTTTTCTAAACTGGGGGATTCTTTTTGTAAGAGATTTATTGAAATTGTGTTTTCTTTTATTGAATCGTTTAAATTGATTCTTTGTCTATCTATATCTCTTAATTTTTTTTCATAACTTTCTTTTTTTACTGTTAATCCTGCAAGTTCTGCTCGAAGATTTGCAATTTCTTGATTTAATTTTTCTTGTTCTAATCCTGTTTGTCTTTGGATAGTTGTATTTATTTCAAAAATTTTTTCTTCTAATGATTCTACTGTTATTTTATATGTTAAAATTATTTTTTTTGTTTTTTCAATCTCTTTATTTTTAATTTCAATTTGATCTTTTATTTCCTTTTTTGATTTTTTCTTTTTTTCTAGTTCTTGATAGATTAAACTTTTTTTGAATTTTCTTACATCATTTTCTAATTTTTTGTGTCTTAATGCTGCCTCTCTTTCTTTTTCTAAATTATTTAGGTAAGCTGTTCTTTCTCTTAAAATTGTTGAAATTTCTTTTAGTTTTGATTCTGTTTTTTCTAATTCTTTTAATGATTTTTCTTTTCTTGATTCATATATTGAAATTCCTGCAACTTCCTCTATTACTTGTCTTCTTTCATCTGGTTGCATTTTTGCAAAGTTTTGTATTTCTCCTTGGAGAACTATATTAAATCCATTTGGGTCTATGCCTGCTTGTGCTAGAAGTGCTAATATTTCTTGTCTTGTTTTTGTTTGATTATTTATTTTGTAAATGCTTTGGCCATTTTTTCTTACAATTCTTTTTATAGATACTTCTTTTTCCAGTAATGCAAAAATTTTATTAGAATTATCAAATATTATTTCTACTGATGCTTCTTTTGATGGTGCTGCACCTTTTGTTCCTAGGAAAATTAAATTTGAAGCTTTTGCTGCACGCATTGATTTTATTGAAAGTCTTCCTAATACAAAACATAGTGCATCTGTTACATTTGATTTTCCAGAACCATTTGGACCTAGAATCACATTAATTCCGGGTGTAAAGGGTAATTCTGTTTTCCTTGGAAAACTTTTGAATCCATGCATCACCAATTTTTTTATATAAGACATGATGAGAATAAGTAATTGGGTTTTTTAAAGATTTTAGTTGTT
>CAZRBZ010000056.1:0-7166 GCA_964598515.1 Candidatus Woesearchaeota archaeon | reverse complement strand
AATTGAATGTAATTGGAGATATTAATGCGACAGGTTTGATTTATGGAAATGGTTCGCAATTGACTGGAATTAGTGCAGGATTATGGTCTGAAAATGGTGCTGATATTTATTATGATGATGGGAATGTTGGTATTGGAACAGTTTCTCCCTCTGAGAAATTAGAAGTTAATGGAACTGCTAAAATTACTGGTTCAATGATTATTGGTGAAACAAATATTACAACTGAAGTAAATGGGGATGTTCAGGTATGGTGAATAAAAATAGAAACAATTATAAATTTGAAAAGATTAGTTATTTTAGCGATAGAAATATCGTGATGATATTCCCCGGTAATCTTTGGGTTGCCGGATGTTTTTCTTTTTTTGGAGGTTTAAAATGAATTCTTGTTTAGTTTTAGTTGATAAGGGTTTTTTCAAATTAGTTAAGAAAGAATTTGAATTGAAGACTGGGCAAAAGAAAAAATTTTTGCAGACTTTTAGAAATATTTGTAATAATGAGGATTTGAATTTAGAACATTTATTTATTTATATGACGCCTCCTTTTCAAAGCAAAGTACCTTTTAAGATTGAAAGAGAATTGCAAAAAAGTTATGATAATATGAAAAAAATGTTTCTTAAAAAAAAATGGATAACAATTAGGGAAGGAAGATGTCAAAAGATTGTTAATAGTGAAGGAATTAAATTCAATCAAAAAGGTGTTGATTCTTGGATTGTTGCAGATATGTGTTTATTTAAGGAAGATTTTCCAGAGATTAATAAAATAATTTTAATTTCTTCAGATAGTGATTTTGCGCCAATAATTGAGATGATTCAAGATAAGAAAAAAATTGAGGTCATTCTTTATACTTATTTTGATAATGATAGGAATAGCTTTTTCTTTAGAAGTAATCATTTATTAAAATCTTGTTCTAAATGGGTTAAGTTAAAAGGAGAGGATTTTGAATGAAAAATAAATTAGAAGTTAATGGAACTGCTAAGGTTACTGGTTCGCACCAGGGTGTACTTCCCATATTAGTAATGGGAGCAATGATTATTGGTGAGACTAATATTACAACTGAATTAAATGGAGATGTTCAGATATGGTAAGTAAAAAAAGTTATTTGAAAATGAAAAAAGTGAAGTTAAATAAAGGAGGATATTTATATAAATACAAATGAACTTAAATGAGTACAATATTTTAAATTTATTTGATCGAGAGAATCAACCTTTATTTTTTAGAGAAATTTCTAAGAAAGCAGGAGTAAGTATAGGTGGAACTCAAAATGTTTTGAAAGAGTATTCGAATTTTTTTGAAAAAAAAGTTAAAGGAAGAAATACTTATTATTCAATTAAAAAAGATATTAATAATTTTTATTTTAAGAAATTAATTGGTGTAGAAAGAGTAATTAAGTTTATAGAAAAGAATGATAAGTTGAAGGAATTTGTAGGAAAATTAATTGAATTAGAAATTTCCTGTTTGATTTTTGGAAGTTATGCTTCATTTAGTAATAAAAAAGATAGTGATTTGGATTTATTTGTATTGGGTGATAAAAAATTGCCTGAACATTTATGTCCTGTAGATTTACATATAATTAGAGCTAGTAAAAAGGAATTTGAAATTTCTGTAAAACTAAGAGATGACTTATCTAGGGAGATTATTAGAAATAATGTTATTATTTTTGGTAGTGATTATTTTTTGGAGGTATTTAGAAAAAATGAACAAAGTTAAGTGGTGTTTTTTAACAAGTAATGGTTTGAAAATTATTGAACCTAATTTAATTGTATCTAATTCTTATTTGAGTCAGGCAGAAAAAACTCTTTCTAAGGTAAAAGAACTTATTGATGAAGAAGATTTTATTTGGGCTAGTGCTAGAATTTATTATTGTGCATATTATTTGATTAGTTCTTTTTTACAAAAAATTGGAGTTAAATCTGAAAACCATAATTGCTCTATTGAATTAATTAAATATTTATTTGAAGATGATTTTAATATTGAATTATTTAAAAAAAATAGAATTGATTCTCAGTATTATTTTAAATTTAGACAAAAAAAAGATTTGTTGAAAATATATTCTAAAGTTAAGTTATTTTATCTCAATTTTAAGGAAAAAATTGAAGGACTTAAAGAAAAGGATGTTAAAAAGATTAGAATTAAAATTAAGGAAATTTTAAAATGAAAAATAAATTAGGTATTAATGGAACTGCTAAGGTTACTGGTTCGCACCAGGGTGTAATTTCTATAATAGTAATGGAAGCAAGGATTATTGGTGAAATAAATATTACAACTGAAGTAAATGGGGCTGTTCAGGTATGGTAAGTAAAATGAATAGAAAGGAATTGATAAGAAAATGAAATTTAAAGAAACGGAAATTTTAGAATTAAAGAAATCAACTTCGGAGTTGAAGGAGGCGATTATCTCTATTGTTGCGATTTTAAATAAACATCAAAGAGGAAAAATTATTTTTGGTATTAAGAATGATGGAAGTGTTATTGGTCAGAATGTAAATGAAAAAACTTTGAGGGATGTTTCTAAATCTATTTCTGATTATATTGAAAGAAAGATTTTCCCTAAAGTTAAGGAAGAATTAATTGATGGAAAAAGTTGCGTGGTTGTTGAATTTGAAGGGGAAAAAATTCCTTATTGTGCTCATGGTAAATTTTATTTAAGGGTTGCTGATGAAGATAAGGCAATTTCTTTAGATGAATTAGAAAAATTAATATTAAAGAATAATAAAGATGAGCTGAGGTGGGATAATAAAATTTCTATTGCTAATATTAGTAATATTGATGAAGAAAAATTAAAATGGTTTTTGAAAGAATCAGGTAAAGAATTTGAAGATGTTGAAAATTCTTTGAAAAAATTAGGATTAATTAAGGAGGATAAATTACTTAATGCTGGGTTAATTTTATTTGGAAAAAATTTGGAGGGTTTTTTTAGGAATGCTAAATTGAGGTGTGCTGTTTTTGGAACAGAGGATACTAATTTTTCAATTGATATGAAGGAATTTGAGGGCAATTTATTTGATTTGATTGAAAGGGCAGAAGAATATTTTTTGCAACATATTAATATTGGGATGAAGATTGAGGGAATGAAGAGAGTTGATATTCCTGAGATTAATTGTGAGGCTTTTCGTGAGGCAATTATTAATGCTTTTTGTCATAGGGATTATTGGAATGATGATGCAGTACATCTAGCAATATTTAGTGATAGGGTTGAGATTAGAAGTCCTGGCTTATTGTTTGGGAATTTGACAATTGAAAAAATTAAGACAGAAAAAGTTTCTGAGAGGAGAAATGAGTTGATTGCGAATATGTTTCATATGGTTCATTTTGTTGAGAATTGGGGAAAAGGAATTGGAAAAATTTTGAAGTTGGAGCCAGAAACGGAGTTTGAAGAATTAGGTAGGAAATTTTATACAATCTTCAAAAGAAAAAAGACCCCCCAAAAGACCCCCCAAAAGACCCCCCAAAAGATCTTTCTTACTGAATTGGAGAATAAAATTTTTAGATTAATTTTTGAGAATAATAAAATTACTCGTAAATTAATTTCAGAAGAATTGAATATTAGTGAGGGTGTTGTAAAGGAATATATTAAAAAATTAAAAGATAAGAATGCTATTGTGAGAATTGGTGGAAGAAAAGAGGGTTATTGGGAGGCAAAAAAATGAATAAGAAAGAAAATGTCGGCAAAAAAGAAAGGTTTGAATTAATCATAAAAAAAAATTAAGATAAAAGAATTTAATCAAAGAAATTTTGCTGAAGAAATTAGGGTTGATAGTAAAACAATTGAAAGGGATGTTAAAGAAATGAAAGAGAGGAATTTGATAGAATTTGTTGGTTCTAAAAAAAGTGGTTCGTGGAAATTGAGGAAAAAGAAAAAATGAAAAGAGTAAGTAAAAAGATAAGATTAAAAAACCGAGGATGTTTGTTGTTAATAGGAGAGAAAATATGAAGATGAGAAAAGATATTTTATTTGTTGCACTACTGATATCAGTTTTTTTACTTACAAGTGTTTCTGCTGAAAAGATGTGGAATTTTAATAATCACACTGTGGCTCCTGAAGGAGTACACCAAATTATTGAATGGTGCAATATTTCTGATGATTTGTCACCCGAGGTGTACCCCGAAACATTTTTTTCAAAAATTTATACTGGGGGCAATGTTGGTGGAACTATTTATGGTGATTTGGATGGTGGTTCTGGAAGTAGTTTGTTATTATTAGGAGGCGAGGAAGATGAGTGATAATAAAATTATTATATTTAAAGATAGAAAGATTAGACGGATTTTAAATAAGGATGAATGGTATTATTCTGTTGCAGATATTGTTTTTATTTTGACTGATTCTGTAAATGTTAAAGATTATATTAAGAAAATGAAACAAAGGGATTTTTTACTTAATGAAGGGTGGGGACAAATTGTCACCCCCCTTTTGATTGAAACGAAAGGTGGAAAGCAAATGATTAATTGTGCAAATAAAGAAGGAATTTTTAGAATTATTCAATCCATTCCTTCCAAGAGGGCTGAGCCATTCAAATTGTGGCTTGCAAAGGTTGGGAGTGATAGAATTGATGAAATTGAAAATCCTGAATTGGCTCAGAATAGAGCTAAAAAATATTATGAAAAAAAAGGATATTCTAAAGAGTGGATTGATAAAAGAATTCGAGGTATTGCAGTTAGACAAGATTTAACAAATGAATGGAAAAAGAGAGAAGTTGAAGAAGGAAAGGAATATGCAATTTTAACTAATGAAATTTCGTTTGCTACTTTTGGTGTTCCAATAACTGAGCATAAAAAAATTAAAGGACTCAATCCTTTATTGAAAAACGAAAATTTGAGGGATAATATGACAGATCTTGAATTAATTTTTAGTATGTTGGGTGAGGCATCAACAACCGAAATTGTTCGGAATCAAAATGTTAGGGGATTTGATGAAAATAAAATTGCTGCAGTTAAAGGCGGTTTAATTGCAGGTGGTGCTAGAAGAAAATTAGAGAAAGAATCAAATTCAAAAATTGTTTCTTCAAAAAATAATAAAGATTTGGTGATAAAAAATAAAAATTATAAAAAGGATAAAACGGTTGTTGTCAAAAAATGAATAGGCAAAAGTTATTATTTTTAATTTTTGGAATGTTTTTGTTAATTGGAAGTTTGGGAATTGTTTCTGCTGAAAAGATGTGGAATTTTAATAATCACACTGTGAATATTTCTGATGATTTGCATGTTGGTGGGATAATTTATGGTGATTTGGATGAAGTTGAAAATTGTGGGAAGTTTTATAAATTAGAAAAATTTGTTAAGATAGATATGATCCCCGGTAATCGGAATGGGTTGCCGGATGAGTTTTTTTCTTTTTGTTTGGAGGGGAATTTAAATGAATAAGACTTTAGTTTTTATTGATGATGGTTTTTTATCTAAATTAAGTAAATTTTTTGGAGATGGAAAATATTTAAAATTACATAGAAAGAAATTTGCAAATTTTATTTCTAAAAAAGAAAATTTATCTTGCGAGAAAATTTTTATTTATACTTCTGCTCCTTTTCAAAATCCAAAGCCAACTGCTGATGAAATTAAAAGAAAAGAGGGTTATGATAAATTTATTAAATCTTTAATTGAAGAAGGAATTGTTGTTCGTGAAGGAAGATGTCAAAGATTGAAATTTGGGGAAAATTTTGTTTATGCTCAAAAAGGAGTTGATACTTTACTTACAATGGATTTAATGAGGGTTCCTTTAAAATATAAAGGAATTAAAAGAATTATTTTAATTGCAAGTGATAGTGATTTTGTTCCAATTATTAATAATTTACAAATTGAAGAGGGTTTAGAAGTTGTTCTTTATACTTATTTTGAAAGAAATCGTAAATCTAAATTTTCTACTTCTAATGAATTAATTAAATCTGTTTATAAATATGTTAAATTAACTAAAGAAAATTTTTTGGAGGTTTGTAGAAAATGAAAAATAAATTATCAATTTTAATCTTTGGAATGTTTTTGTTAATTGGAAGTTTGGGAATTGTTTCTGCTGAAAAGATGTGGAATTTTAATAATCACACTGTGAATATTTCTGATGATTTGTATGTTGGTGGGATAATTTATGGTGATTTGGATGGTGGTTCTGGCGATAGTTTGTGGAATGAGAGTGGTTCGAATATTTATCCTTATAATTTGAGTAAGAATGTTGGTATTGGAACCGGTAGTCCTTCTCAGGCTTTAGATGTTGTTGGAAAAATTTATGCTTCAGAAAATTTTAAATTTGATGATGGAAATAAAGCTATTTCAATTGGAACATCTACGGGAGATACCCTTCTTCATCAAACGATTTTGGGTTATCAAGCAGGATATGGAAGTAGTGGAGGATATTTAACAAGTTTAGGTTATCAAGCAGGATATGGAAATACTGGGCAGGGTTCAATTGCAATCGGTTTATCTGCAGCTAATCAAAATACTGGGTTGAGTTCAATTGCAATAGGTTCATCTGCAGCTAATCAAAATGCTGGTGAATTAATAGTTGCAATAGGGAGTGAAGCAGGATCTCAAAATACTGGAGACTATGTTTCATTTTTAGGTTATAATTCTGGTAAAGAAAATAAAGGGCTTAGAGTAAATGGAGTTGGAATGGTTTCTGCTTTGAGAAATGAGGGGAATTATTTGAATAGTATGGGTTATTATGCTGGTTCTGATAATAAAGGAAATGAATCTATTGGAATTGGTTCTGGCGCAATAAGCTATAATTTTGGAAATTATGTTGTTGGAATCGGCTATGAGGCAGGTGGGATTAATGATGGAGATTATGTTATTGGATTGGGTTATAAAGCAGTAAGAAACAATTCAGCAAACAATGTTGTTGGAATCGGCTATGGGGCAGGAAAAGATAATATTCTTGCAAATCAATTTATTGTTAAGCAGGCGAATGTTAATTCTAATCCTTTAATTCAGGGTGATTTTGGTACGGGAATGGTTAATTTACAGAATTTGAATGTTACTGGAACTATTTATGGGACTGTCGAGGGGGAAGGTTTGTGGAATGAGAGTGGTTCGAATATTTTTCCTTATGATTTGAGTAAGAAGATTGGTATTGGAATTGATACCCCTTTATCTCCATTACACATTTATAGCACAGCTGACTCAATATTCAAACTTCAAAATCCCGACGGGGGTTATAATTATATGGAGTTTTTCAATGCATCGGGT
>CAZRBZ010000055.1:0-7274 GCA_964598515.1 Candidatus Woesearchaeota archaeon | reverse complement strand
TCTTGTGACCTTTGGTTATGCCCTTTGGGTATAAAAATTCGTGTCTCAAAAAGTTTCAGTCGAATTCTGTTTTTGAAACTTTTTCTTTAGTAAAATCTGCGGTCAAGCTCACAAATTAAGTTGTGGGGTAGCAGATTTTAGCGAATTTGTGACAATAATAAATAATTAATCCTAGTGGCCAAATATAAATCGAATTTAGATTTTTCAAAAACTTATTAACAACCAATGTCCTTGTCGATTGCAATAATTTAATATCAATTCTGAGTGAAATGAAGTTATATCTTAATAATGATTTTATATACGAACTAATTTTCTATATTTTAAGATATATGCGCTTAGCTTCTACAATTGATTTTTTTTTCATAACATTTAAATATAATATTTTATAATAACTGTTATGAAAAAGGAGTTGATATTTGTGTTTGTTTTTCTTTTTATGATTATTATTAGTTCTGTTGTTGTAATTTTAGTTTATGATGTTGAAGTGAATGAAGAAGAAGTTGAAAATGTTTCTGAAAAAATTAATGATGATAAAGTTATTGAATTTGAACAAGGAGGAGAATCTGTTGTTGTGGTTTCTTTTGTTGAACAAACATTAGAATATAATACGAGTCAGAAGGTTATGGATTTAATTAATTCTTTTGAGGTGATTGAAAGAGATGGTAATTTATTGCCTGCAAAAACTGTTTATGAGGCTGGTGAAGGAACTGAATATGATTTATTGAGATTGGCTTTGAATATTTTATTAAATCATAATATTCAAGGTTCTTTAATTGTTTATGAATACGGTGAAAATATTGGAGCTGTTGTAAATTTTAGAGATGTTGAACAACCAATGTATTATTATTTTGAAGAAGGAATTATGAAAATGTCCCATCATGGATGGTCATTTGATGAATTAATTAGTACAGAAGAAAATAGATTGGGAATTGAGGTGAATAGATATGGTGCTTTATTTGAAGGAGATATGCGGGGGGATAAAAATTTAAATATAATTGATGTGGAGATGTGGAAGGAAAGATGAATAACCAAAGGTCACGAGAACCTCTTCGAGGAAGAAAAAATATTTTAGGAATTTTTGTAGGTTTGTTTTTGATATTGAATTTATTTGGATTTGTTGGGGCAGTTGTAACTATTCACAAAATTCCTGCTGGTTTAAGTTTAGAAATAGATGCATATGGGGTTAGTAAAGAGGTTTCTAATGGTCACTCCACTTTAGCTATAATGGTTCCTACTGGTTCTTCTTTAGAATGGAGTGAATTTAGAGCAAATGCACCTTCTTTTATATCTATGGTTGATCCTGGATGTACCACAAGTTCAGATTGTTCTAGTGGATATTATTGTCATACTGGGGGAGATTGTTTAAATTTACCTCTATGTGCTGAAGCAAATACTGGAACAGGATATAATGCTCAAGAGTCCACGGAGGATTTATGGAATGATTGTAATACTGCTAATTGTAATACAGGTAATTGTGCTGGAGGTTCCTATACTTGTGGATATTATACTTCTGAACAACATAATTGTCAATCAGGTTATGCATGTAATGGTGATGGTTTGTGTGAGGAGGAACTTGTTTGTTTTATTTCAGAAACAAAAATTTTGATGAGTGATGGAACCTATAAAGAAATTGTTAATGTTCAAAAAGGGGAATTTGTTCGAGGTGAAACTCAATTGAATGAAGTTTTAGGAATGCAAATTCATGATTTTTCTAATGATAAATTATATTCTATTAATGGGGGGAAATATTTTGTAGCTGCTGAACATCCATTTAAAACAATAACTGGTTGGAAAGCAATTAATCCTAAAAAATTATATGAAGAAGATGAATTTTTATTTAGATTATTGGATCCTAAAGTTTTGAAAGTTGGAGATATTCTTTTAACTGAAGATGGTTTGATTATAATTGAAAGTATTGGTTCTAAATATATTAAAAAAGAAATGAAGGTTTATAATTTAATGTTGGAGGGAGATCATACTTATTATGCTGATGGTTATTTGGTTCATAATAATAAATAATTTTTAAAGAATTTAATCAATTTTAAAATTAGTAATTAAAATTAAAGAAAGTTTTATAAGTGAATGGTTCATTATTGAAACATATGGTTCAAAAACAAGACATTGAATTGGAAGTTATTTTAATTTTATTAAAGGGTAAGGCACATTTGAGGGAGATTTCCCGTTTAATTTCTGTTCCTCATGCCACACTCATGAGGAAATTGAATCAATTAGTTGAGGATAATATTCTTGATTATAGTTTAGAGGGAAGAAATAAACTTTTTTTTCTTAAAACAAATTTACAATCTAAAAATTATATATTTAATGCTGAAAGATATAAATTAATTAAATTATTAAATAAATATCCTAAACTTTCAATTATTTTTGATGACATTCTAAGTAAGAGTAATAATTCTTTAATAATTTTATTTGGTAGTTATGCTAACTTTTCCGCAGGTTCCAAAAGTGATATTGATATTTATATTGATGGAACTAAAAAAATTAAAGAAGAATTAGAGGAAATTAATTCTAAAATTAGTATTAAGATTGGTTCTTTTGATAAAGATTCTCTTTTAATAAAAGAGATTATTAAACACCATATTATCTTGAAAGGAGTGGAGGAATTTTATGAAAAAATCTCTTATTAATTTATTAAAAAAACAAGAAAAAATCAAGTTGGTTGAATCTTCTTTAGAAGTTTCTCAATCTTATTTGATTAAGGCTCAGGATTGTTTGAAATCTGGAAAACTTTTGTTAAAAAATAATTTATTTGAAAATTCTATTTCTATGTTTTATTATGCAATGTATGATTCTTCACTTTCTTTATTATTTAGAATTGGAGTAAAATCTGAAAATCATTCTTTTTCTATTTTTCTTTTGGATAATTTATTTTTAAGAAAAGATTTGTTTGATGTTTTAAATTTTGTAAAAAAAGAAAGAATTGATAAACAGTATTATGTTAATGATAAAACCGTTTTAAATTATTCTGTTTGTGAAGATTTGTTTTTTAAATCTGGAGATTTTTTAAATGAAATTAAATTAATATTGCAAAATTTAAATTTAAATAAAATTGAAAAAATTGAGAAATAATTTTTTGGAGTTGATAAAATGAAATTTAAAGAGGGAATTTTTGTTAATAGTAAGTTTTATAAATTTGGAAGAATTGTTAATATTAACATATACCCAGTGATCTCCGGGTCACTGGATGCTTTTTTTGAGGGGGATTATTGTGATATCTAATCTTGTTATTTTTGTTGATGCTGGTTTTTTATCAAAATTATCAAAACATTTTGGAGAGGGTAAATATTTAAGATTTAATTATTTGAAATTTTTTAAAAATTTGGCAATTAAAAAGAGTTTAAATTTAAAAAAAGTTTTTTATTATACTGCTCCTCCTTTTTTGCCAAATAATCCTAACAAAAAAGAAATTTTAAGAAAAAAAGGTTATGATAAATTTATTTCTAAATTGGGAAAAGAATCATTATTTGAAATTAGAGAAGGGCGGGTTCAAAAATTAATTAATTCTAGAAATATTATTGAGTTTCATCAAAAAGGAGTTGATACTTTAATGACTTTAGATTTGGCTTTTGTTAAGGATAGATTTGAGGATGTTAAAGTCGTTTTAATAACAAGTGATACTGATTTTTGTCCTGTGATAAAAGAATTGATTAATAGAAATGTTGAAGTTGAATTATTGACTTATCGTGAAAGAAAAAAAAGATCTGATTTTTTGTTGTCCCATCATCTAGTTGATGTTTGTAGTAAGGTTCAATATTTAAAAAAGGAGGATTTAGAGGAATTTAAATTTTAAAATGAAATTTAAAGAGGGAAAAGCAAACAATAAGTTTAAATAGTTTTAATTTGTCCTAAATTTGGGACTTAAGTACAAAAAATGGGACATAATAATAAAGAAAAAATTTTAAAGTTATATTTTGAAAATCCTGAGAAAAAATTTACAATTAGGGAAATTTCTTATAAAACTAAAGTTCCTAAATCAAGTGTCCACAGAATTTTATCCGAATTAAAAAAAGAAAAAATTGTATCAAAAGATGGAGAATTTATTCGGAATAATTTGTCACAAATAAAAAAAATTAATTTTTATATTGAAAAAATTGTTAGTAGTGGATTATTGGAATATTTAGTTGAAAAATTAAATCCTAGTTCTATTATTTTATTTGGAAGTATTAGAAAAGGAGATTCTGTAAAAGATAGCGATGTAGATATTTTTGTTGAAACTTGTGTAGAAAAAAAAATGGACTTTGTCAATTTTGAAAAAAAAATAGGCCATAAGATTGAACTTTTTTTAGAAACAGATATTAATAATTTACAAAAAAATTTGTATAATAATATTATTAATGGAATTAGTTTGTTTGGGGGTTTGAAATTAAAATGATTATGAATTGGAATTATTGTGAAAAAAATTTTATTCGAAAAGTTGAAATTGATTTGGGAAGAGTCGAATCAATAATTGATAAAGCTAAAAAAAGATTAAAAAGGTGCAAAAATACAAAAGTAAATTTAGAATTTGTTTCTTTTATTGTTGAAGATTATTATGAAGTTATTAAGGAACTTTTAATAGCATATTTATTAAAGAATGGATTAAGATCAAAAAATCATCAATGTTTAATTAGTTATTTTTTGAAAGAACATCCAGAATTAGAAACTGAATGTGTTTTGATTCAGCAGATGTCTTTTTTTAGAAATAGATTAACTTATTATGGGGAAAATATTCCTATGAAATTTTATTTAAAGAATAAAAAAAATTTTGAATTTTTAATTAAATTAATTTTGGAAAAATTAAAATGAAATTTAAAGAGGGAAAAGTGGATATTAGATTTTTGGTTTTAGGAATTTGTTTGATTTTTTTGTTGGTAATTGTTTCTGCTGATATTGTATCTATTAATTCTGGGGGAGATAATCAATTAATTATTAATCCTGAATCGGCAATTGAAGGTTTCTTTTTTAATTTTAATTTAAGACCGTTGATGAGTAATGTTATTTTGAGTTCTACTTTTGGAACTAATTTCACTACGGAGAATTTAAGTGTGACTTATACAAGTTCTGATCCTGATAATGATGTGATAACAAATATTTCTGATTGGAGATTGGGAGGAAATTCTATTGCTGTTTTGAATATGCCTTTTGATTCTTATAAATTTCAGGGAACAACTAGAGATTATTCTAGTTATGAAAATAATGGGACTTTAGGTTCTGTGGGAAATGTTCCTATTTGGAATAGTTCTTGTATTGTAGGTGGTTGTTATGGATTTGATGGTGAAACAGATTCTATTTATGGTAGTCAATCAATTTCTAATGATGGAGCGAATGGAATAACTATGGGTGGGTGGGTTTATTTGTTAAATTCAGATGTTAATACTTATGCTTCGATGATTATTTTGGGTTCTCAGAGTGCTACTGTTGGTTATCATTGGTTATATTTCAATGATGCTACGGGTTACGCATATTGGCAATATTCAAATGGAAGTTCTGTAAAAGTATCTTCAAAAAATTTAGCAGTCTCTCAAAATCAATGGACACATATTGTGATTAGTCATAATTATATTTCAGGGGATGTTAAATTTTATAAAAATGGCGATTTGATGGGAACAAATAATTTTGGTGATTTTCCAATATCAATTGTAAATAAAGTATTTAGATTAGGAACATATTCCTCATCTACAATGCATGAATTAAATGGTTCACTTGATGAGATTTTCATTTTTAATAGAACTCTTTCAGATGAACAAATACAACATATTTTTGATGAAAATTCACAAGGAAAAAGTATGGAAACATTAGTTTCACAGGAAACTGATAAGGGAGATGTTTGGAGTGTTGCTATGACTTCTAATGATGGTTTTTATGACAGTGTGACTGTTTTGAGTAATGAGTTGACTATTGTGAATGATGCCCCCATTGATCCTGAACCTATTTTGGTTTCTTTAGATGGGAGTAATGAATCTGATGTTGATTTGAATTGTTCTTCTTTTGTTTATGACCCTGATAGTAATAGTTTAGATGTTTCTGTTCGATGGTATAAAGATGATATTTTGAATTTGACTTTGAATTATGGTCCTTATTCAAATGCTAGTTTGTTTTATTCAATTTTAGATTCTGGCAATTTAACTTTGGGTGATGTTTGGAAATGTGAAGTTAGATTGGATGATGGTGAAGATTATAGTAATTGGGTTGAGTCTAATAATTTGACAATTATTGATGTTACTGATCCTATTGTGTATATTATTAGTCCTGAACCAATAAATTATTCTTATTTGAATATTTCTTTTAATGTTTCTATTGTCGAGAATGAAAATGTTTCTATGTGTTTTTATAATTTGGATGATGAAGGCAATGTGACAATGAATGAATTGAATGATAGTTATTTTTGGTATGAACCTACCTTAGGTCCAGGATATCATGAGGTTTGGTTTTATTGTAATGATACTAGTGGAAATTGGGGAAGCAATTATACTAATTTTACAATAGATAACGAGGCTGCCATAGCTATTTTATTATCTCCTTTGCTTTTACAACAAGTTAGATGGGATGTTTTGAGTTTACCTATTGATGATTTAGATGCCGTGGGAAATAATGAAAATAATGTAACTGATTATTTTGTGAACATTTCTGCTACAAATACTTTGGTTGATTTATATGTTCGTGCGGATGATGATTTGTTTAATGCTGGTTTGGATGTGATTGGTTTAGGTAATGAAACTTTTGCTGTTAGTAATAATAATTCTTATGTAAATGATACAGCAAAAGTTGCTATGAATACAACCTATGTTTTAATTGGTAATGCTTTGGGAGATAATTCGACGGTGTTTTTAAAATTCTATTTGGATGCTCCTGCCTCTCAGGCTGCGGGAGAGTATTTGAATCAGTTGGATTTTAAGGCTGTTCGGGAAGGGCAATCGCCTTAGTTGGATATTTTGTTTCTTTTTGGTTTAAATCAAAGATTTATTTTTTTACGTATAGACATACGCTTCAAAAAGAAATCTTCAATTTAATCTCAAAAATAAATTAAAATATGGGGCAAAAGGAAAAAAAGAAATACAGAATTTTCTGAAAAGATTGGTAGAAAGATTTGATAGGCTGTTTTTGAAACTACTACTTAGACCAAAATCACTGCGTGGATGTTGTGTCTCAAAATTTTTCAAAAATTTTCCTCAAGTCGTGGATGCCTTTTCAAAAAAGATTGTGCCGGGAGCTTTGGCGAGACGGTATCCCTGAGGCTCATTGTAAAATGGAGTCATCCCTTGTGGAAAAGGTGAGCG
>CAZRBZ010000054.1:0-7392 GCA_964598515.1 Candidatus Woesearchaeota archaeon | reverse complement strand
TAATAATAATAATAATAATAATAATAATAATAATAATAATAATAATAATAATAAAAATAATATAATAATATAATAATAATAATAATAATAATAAAAATAAAAATAATAAAAATAAAAATAATATAATAATATAATAATATAATAATATAATAATATAATAATAATAATAATAATAAAAATAATTTATTTTATTCTAATAAATCCTTTTCCATAAGAAATTAAGGTGTCTTTCTTTTTTAGTAGTTATAATCCTTTATATAATAATTTCAATTTTTCCCGTTGAAGATAAAAAATAATTTTTAATTTCCACAAGAAATAGACCTGTGGGGTATTTGAAAATTATTTTAATATATTTTCAATTATATAAACACTTAAATAAAAAATAAAATTATAAAGAAAATGGGCAATGAATTAGATGAAATTTTTGAATCGTTTGATAAAAATAGCATTTTTAAAGATAAATCTTATTTACAATCAAATTATAAACCTCTTGAAATTCCTCATAGAAGTGATCAAATAAAGCAAATTGCTTTTATTTTAGCTCCTATTTTAAGAGGAGATACAACTAGTAATCTTTTTTTATATGGTAAAACTGGAACTGGAAAAACTCTTTCTATTCAATATGTGCGAGATGCTTTATATAAAAGATTTAAAGAAGATTCTGATTTTGAACTTAAGATAGAATATTTAAATTGTAAATTAAAAAAAGTTTCAGATACGGAATATAGAATTTTAGCGGAATTAATTAAAAAATTAGGAGGAGAAGTTCCTTCAACTGGTTTGCCCACTCAAGCAGTTTATAATAAATTTATAGATTTAATTGATTTTAAAAAACAAAGAGTTATTTTAATTTTGGATGAAATTGATCAAACTGTTAAAAAAATATCTAATAATTTTCTTTATAATTTAACAAGACTTAATTCTGAATTATCTAAATCTCAAATTTCTATTGTGGGAATTTCAAATGATTTAACTTTTTTAGATGAAGTTGATCCAAGGGTTAGGAGTTCTTTATCTGAGGAAGAAATTGTTTTTTCTCCTTATAATGCAATTCAAATTCAAGATATTTTAAATAAAAGAGCTAAAAATGCTTTTCAAGAGCATGTGTTAGAGAATGGTGTAATTGCTAAATGTGCTGCTTATGCGGCAAGAGAACATGGTGATGCTAGAAGAGCTTTAGATTTATTAAGAATTGCAGGGGAGTTATCTGAAAGGGAAGGAAACACCAAAGTTTTATTAAAGCATATTGATAAGGCTAATTTTAAAATAGAAAGAGATAAAATTTTAGATGTTATTCTTTCTGAACCCAAACAATTCCAACTTGTATTGTATTCAATTTTTAAATTATCTGAAATTAAGGGAGATCAATCTTTTTTTACAGGAGATATTTATAATTTTTATCAAGATTTATGTAAAAGAGATAAAATTGATTTTTTAACTCAAAGAAGAGTAGGAGACATTATTCAAGAATTTGATATGTTAGGAATAATTAATGTTAGAGTTATTTCAAAGGGAAGAGGAGGTAGGATGAGAGAAATTAAATTAGCAATTTCTAATAATATTTTAGAAAAGGCTAAAGAAATTGTAGAATCAAGTTTAAATTATAATTAATATTTTAATTTAAATAAATAATAAAATATGAAAAAAGAAGAATTATTAAAATTTTGTTCAGAGAAAAATATTTTATTAGATAATTTTTTATTATATAATTTTTTAAAATATGATGAAGGAATTATTAAATTATTTATAAATAAAGTTAAAATTGTTTTTAAAAAAAAATTTATTAATAAAAAATTAATTGATGAAAATCAAGAAAAAATTAAAAAAATTATTGAAGAAATTTCTATCTTAAAGAGTATTAATTTAAATGAATTAATTTTTTCTTTGAATATTAAAAATATAACAGAAAAGAAAGAAGTTATTGTAAATAAAGAAAATGATTTTGATGCTAAAATTAAAATTATTTCTTCTTCTCCTTGTGTTGGAAAGAGTTTAGAAGTAAAAGATTTTGTTACTCACTTTAGAAATAGGTATGAAATTTTGAAAAATATCATGCAAGATGATCCAGAATTAGAAAATTTAATTTCTATTGGAAAACTTTCTAATGAAAAACAAAAATTTTCGGCAATTGGAATGGTAAGTAGTAAAAAAATGTCTAAAAATAAAAATTTAATTTTAGAAATTGAAGATTTGACTGGAAGTATGAAAGTTGTTATTAATTCTGAAAAAGAGGAATTGATGAAAGAAGCAGAAGATATTTGTTTGGATTGTATTGTTGGTTTTAAAGGTGTTGGAAACAATGAAATAATGTTTGTCAATGAGGTTATTTTTCCTGAAACAAGGCTTGAAAAGAGGAAAAAAGGGCCTGTAGAAGAATATGCTTTATTTATTGGAGATATTCATTATGGAAGTCATAATTTTTTACACAAGAGTTTTGATAAATTTATTAATTATTTGAATGGGAAAATACCAAATACTCCCGAGGTTGACAAAATAAAATATTTATTTATCGTTGGGGATTTGATTACAGGTGTTGGAAATTATCCTAATCAAGAAAAAGATTTAGTTATTGTTGATTTGGAAGAACAATTTCAAAAAATAGCTGATTTATTAGATAAAATTAGAAAAGATATTAAAATAATTATTACTCCCGGTAACCATGATTGTGTTAGACTTATGGAACCTCAACCTTTATTGAATGAAAAATTTGCTTGGCCAGTTTATGAGTTAGAAAATGTAATTATTTCTGAAAACCCTACAATTGTCAATATTGGCAAGAGGGAAGCTTTTGAAGGATTTGATGTTTTAGTTTATCATGGTTTTTCTTTTCCTTATTATGCAAATACTATACCTAGATTAATGTTAGGTAAAGCTATGAATAAACCTGAAAACATTATGAAATATTTATTGAAGAATAGACATTTGTCTCCTACTCATGGAGCAACGCAGTATTTTCCTTTGGAGAAAGATGGGCTATTAATTAGAAAAGCACCAGATATTTTTGTTTCTGGCCATACACATAAAAGTGGAGTTGTTTATCATAATAATATTTTAGTTGTTTCTGTTTCTAGTTGGGAGGGAATGACCCCCTATCAAGAGAAATTTGGAAACACACCAGATCATTGTAAAGTTCCCATGTTTAATTTGAAAACGAGAGCTGTTAAAATTTTAGATTTTGAAACAAAACAAGAAGGAGTTAAACTTTATGAGGAGAAAGAAGAATGAAGGAAAAATTAAAAATAGGCATAGATTTGGATGATGTTGTTTTTGAATTCATGAAAACTTTAGTTAATTATTATAATGAAAAAACAAGAAGTAATTTTTTATATGAAGAAATGAATTCATATAAAATTTCAGATACTCTAAAAATTAATCATGAAGAAGTTGATGACATTATTAAGGAAATGATTGAGAAAAATAAAAATTTAGATATGGCTGTTTGTGAATTTGCAAAGGAATCTATTTTGAATTTATCAAAGAATAAAGAAATTTATTTTATTACTTCAAGAGTTCATAGAAAAAATACTTTAGAAAGCTTACAAAAACATTTTTCAGATATTAATTTTGAATTATTTTTTTCTTCTAATCCTTATGTAAATAATGAGGGTAAACATAAAGGTGAAATTTGTTTGGATTTAAATATTGATTATATGATTGAAGATAGTTATGAACATGCAATAAATTGTGCAAATTCTGGAGTTAAATGTTTTTTGATTGATAAGCCTTGGAATAAAAATAGGGGTGAACATGAAAAAATTATTCGAGTTAAAAATTGGAAAGATATTTTGGAGAAGTTGGAGGAATTTGAAAATGTCAATGGATAATTATTCTCAAGAAACAAAGGATTATTTGAATCGTTTAAAGGAGGAAGTTGATGGAGTTTATGTTATGGCCAATGAAGCTAGGGCTTTAGGTTATGATCCTGCTGATGAAGTGGAGATTCCTATTGCAATGAGTATGGCTGAAAAGGTTGTTGGTTTGATTTCTACTGTTTATCCTCAGATGCTTGATTCCGGAATTGCTGAGAGAATTTTGGAATTAGAAGAAAAATATGGTAAACTTGATCCTACGGTTATATTTATTATTGCTGATGAAATTAGTGATCAGAAATTTTGTAATTTTGAAAATATTATTCAGGCAATGGATGCAGGAATTCGTGTTGGTTTGTGTTATACTACTTTGGGTGTTGTTTCTAGCCCTATTGAGGGTTACACAGGCATTCAAACTGGAAAAACAAGAGAAGGTAAAGATTATATTATTGCTAATTTTTCTGGACCGATTCGTTCTGCTGGTACTACGGCGTCTTGTATGATTTTATTTTTAATTGATTTTTTAAGGGAGAAATTTGGTTTTGCTAAATATGATCCTAATGAAAGTGAAATTAGAAGAGTTTGGACTGAACTTTCTGATTTTCATGATAGAATAACTAATTTACAATATATGCCTACAGAAGAAGAAGCAATTTTTCTTGCTAAGAACATGCCTTTTCAAGTTTCTGGTGATCCTTCTGAAAAAATGGAAGTTTCTAATTATAAAAATTTGGAAAGAGTTCCTACTAATTTTTTGCGTAGTGGGTTTTGTTTGGTTATGGCAGAGGGTCTTGCGCAAAAGGCACCGAAGGGTTTTAGATTATATAATATGGCAAGAAAGAATGGAATTGAAGCTAGTGGTTTTGATTGGTTACCTGAATATTTAGAAATTCATGAAAAGAGAACAACTGGTAAATCTAAATCTGGAGGTGCTCCAACCTATATTAAAGATTTGGTTGCTGGTCGTCCTATTTATGGTCATCCTAGTCGTTCTGGTAGTTTTAGATTTAGATATGGTCGTGGAAGAAATTCTGGATTTAGTGCTGTTTGTGTTCATCCTGCAACAATGGGGGTTAGTGATGATTTTTTGGCTACTGGAACCCAGTTGAAAATTGAAAAACCTACGAAAGGTTGTGCTATTGCGGTTTGTGATTCTATTGAGGGGCCGATTGTCAAATTAAAAAATGGGACTGTTAAACAATTAAAAACAAAAGAAGAAGCTAGAAAATTGTATAAAAATATTGAAGAAATTATTTATTTGGGAGATATGTTATTTCCTTTTTCTGATTTAGCAAATAGGGCAGCAAATATGGTTAAGCCGGGATATGTGGAAGAATGGTGGAAATTAAATTTGAGGAAAAAAGATGCGGATTTTGAAAAGACAATTGATACTTGGAATGTTTCTTTTGATGATGCAGTTATGATTAGTGAAAAGTATGGAATTCCTTTATATCCTAAATTTATTTATTATTGGACTGAAATTTCTAAGGATGAATTTTTGGGTTTAATTGATTGGTTGAAACATTCTTGGGTTGATGGAAAGCACCAAAGGTGTACACCAAAGGGGTGCGAGAACCTCTGCGAGGCCCCGAAAGATTCATGTAATGAATCTTTACAAAGGGCATTAATTTTACCTTGGGCAAAGTTAGATATAGAAAAATTTAGTTTAGGTAAAAGGGCTTTGGAGTTGTTAGGTATTCCTCATGAAGTTACTATTGAAAATGTTGTTTTGAAAGAGATTGATTCTAAAGCTTTGCTTTTGAATTTGGGAATTGATTTGGATGTGTTTAAGGAGAAAACATTTTTAAAAGAAAATCTTGATATTTCTAAATTTGATTTTGAAGGCAGAAAAGAGAATATATTAGAAATAGTGAATAATAATTGCAAATTTGAAATTAAGAATAAAGCAGGAGAATTTATTGGTGCCCGGATGGGTCGTCCTGAAAAGGCTAAGTTGCGTGTTATCCCTGGAAGTCCCAATTCTTTATTTACTGTTGGTCGTGAGGGGGGAAGACTGAAAAATTTTAAGTCTGCTTGTGAAGTTGGAACTGTTGGAGGGCAGTTTCCTATTCAATATTGCCCTAAATGTGAAAAAGAAACTATTTTTAGAAAGTGTGAAGTTTGTAATAATGAGACTGAAACAAGATATTATTTTAGAGATATTAAAGAAAAAGCTAAAGAGGATAAAGTAGAATATTCTGATTTGAAGGGTGTTCCTTATCAATATAAGAAAATTGATATTAATCATTATTTTGATGCTGCTCGACATAAATTAGGGTTTTTGAAAACTGATATTCCAGATGTTGTTAAAGGAATTTTTTCTGTTTCTTCTGGTACTCGTGTTAATGAAAGAATTGAAAAAGGAATTTTGAGAGCAAAGCATGGTTTGCAGGTTTTTCGTGATGGGACTGTTAGAATGGATGCTACTGAACTTCCTGTTGTTTCTTTTAAGCCGAAGGAGATTGGAACTAGTGTTGAAAAATTAATTGAATTGGGTTATTTGAAAGATGTTGAAGGCAAACCTTTGGAAAATGAAAATCAAATTGTGGAAATCAAACCTCATGATATTTTAATTCCTTCGAGTCCTGAGACGCCTGATGAGAAAGGAGAGGATGTTTTTATTAATCTCTGTAATTTTATTGATGAACTTTTGGTTAAGTTTTATGGTTTGAAACCTTATTATAATGTTAAGAAGAAAGAGGATTTGATTGGTCAATTGGGTGTTTGTATGGCGCCCCATAATTGTGCGGGTGTTGCTTGTAGGTTTATTGGTTTTTCTAATACTTTAGGTTTGATGGCTTCTCCTTATATGCATGCTGCTATTCGTCGTGATTGTGATGGTGATGAAGCTGCGATTATGCTTTTGGGTGATGTATTGTTGAATTTTTCTCGTAAGTATCTACCTGATAGGCGTGGGGCGACACAGGATGCTCCCCTGGTCATGAATGTGAGGATTGATGCTGGTGAAGTTGATGATCAAATTTTGGATTTTGAGTATTTGAATGAGTATCCTTTGGAATTATATGAGTTGGCTGAGAGGGGAGAGCATTCTTCTGAAGTTAAAGTTAATATGGTGCGTGATGTTTTGAAAGAAGGAAAGGATCCTTTTGTTAATATTGGTTTTACTCATAATACTGATAATTTTAATGATGGTGTTGTTTGTTCTGCGTATAAAATTTTGGGAGATATGGCTCAAAAAGTGGAACATCAGATGGAATTGGTTGAGAAAATTCGTAGTGTTGATACTGTTGATACTGCTCGTTTAATTATTGAAAGGCATTTTATTCGTGATTTGCGAGGTAATTTGAGAAAGTTTTCTATGCAGGGATTTAGGTGTGTTGCTTGTAATGAGATTTATCGTCGTCCTCCTTTGAATGGAAAATGTTCTAAATGTGGAGGAAAATTAATTTTTACAATACATGAGGGTGGAATAAAGAAATATATGGAACCTGCAATTAATCTTGGAAAGAAATATAATGTGAGTCCTTATTTACAACAGACTTTAGAGTTGGTTAAAAGTTATATTGATAGTATTTTTGGTAAGGAGAAGGAAAGGCAGGAGAAGTTAGAGGAGTGGTTTTGA
>CAZRBZ010000053.1:6248-7544 GCA_964598515.1 Candidatus Woesearchaeota archaeon | reverse complement strand
AAAGAATTTTACGAGAACTTTATGCTAAAAATTTAGATAGTTGGCATTGGGATATTAATAACAAAACTTATGTTAGAGATCCTTTAAGTACTTGGTCGCATTATGATTTAGATCTTAGTGACCCTGATGAAGATACTGGTGTAACTGCAGAGGTTGATAATATTAAAATAAATGATGAATCTGCAAAAACAGATGAATATAATACTTTAGATTGTGAAAAAGAAGTTACAGTTTCTTTTGAAGTTTGGAATATTGGTGATGATGAGGAAGAAGATTTATATGTTGAGGTATATTCGAAAAATTTAGAAGTTTATGAAAAGTTTGAAATTACAAGCATTAATGAATTTGATTCTTCGGAGGTATTTGAGTTTAAATTTACTGTTCCTGCGGACTTAGATGAAGGTAAATATAATTTAGAATTTGAAGTTTATGATGATGATAATGATATTTATGAAGATGATGAGGAAGATGAATCTAGAACAATTATTAGATTTGAAAATGAAGAAAGTTGTCTTATTGTTCAACCTTATGTAACAGCTACTTTAGATTCTGAGGCTAAGGAAGGAAATGACATGATTATTAAAGTTATTGTTAGGAATGATGATGTTCAATCAAGAACATTTTCAATTAGTGCTGAAGATTACAGTGATTGGGCAAAATTGAAAGATGTTTCTTCTGAATCATTTATTTTGGAATCTGGACAAAATCAAGAAATTTTAATTACTTTTGAAATTAAAGATGAAATTGTAGGAAATAAAGATTTTAATTTAAATATCTTTTCAGATGGAAAATTAATTTCAACTCAACCAGTTGCAGTAACTATTGAAGCTAAAAAAGGATTATCTGATTTGTTTGATGATGTTAATTGGAAACTTGTTGGCATTATTTTAGTTAATCTTGCCTTATTAATTGCAATTATTGTTGTGGTTAGAAAGATTTTGAAAAAGAAATAAATTTTTATTTATATTTAAAATGGAAAAACAAAGTAATTATTGGTGTATAAGTAAAGCTGATTTGAATAATTTGGGTGAATCTGTTCAGAGAATAACTTCTAATGTTGAAAATTTGGAAATTGTTAAGCGAGAATATAATAATTTAAGAAAATTTTCTGCAATTCCAGCTGTGTCTGAAATTTTAAAACATTCTGAAATTGTATATAGACAAAAAGATTTAGAAGAAAAAGCTACTTCTTTTGAAAATAAACCAATGGATTATTATTACCATATTTCTGTTAAAGAATTGGATGATTTTGTTAAAGCTTGGGTTTATACTGTTGATTAAATCTAAACTTATTTA
>CAZRBZ010000053.1:0-6148 GCA_964598515.1 Candidatus Woesearchaeota archaeon | reverse complement strand
GATACTTTTCTTTATTATTTTTTGAAAAGGAAATAAGTTTTTCTAAACTTATTTAGATACTTTTCTTTATTATTTTTTGAAAAGGAAATAAGTTTTTCTAAACTTATTTAAACACTTTTTCACATCATAATTTATGAAAGAAGAGTCTAAAAAATTCATTAATATTATTGTGAGATATTTGATATTGGCATTAATTGCAATTTCTGGATTTGACTTATTTTACTTTTTTTTCCTCCCTTTAACTGAGTATCCTGTATTTTATTTGTTAAGTTTCTTTTATGATCCTGTAATATTGGGAAAGGCTATATTTGTTGCGAATAAATCAATTGAGATTGTTGGAGCTTGTGTTGCTGGAAGTGCTTATTATTTCTTATTTATTTTGAATTTATCTACTCCAAATATTAAAATCTTGAAAAGATTGAAAATGTTATTTTTTGCGTGCATGGTATTTTTAGTAATAAATATTTTGAGAATTTTTGTTTTAAGTATTATGTATATCAATGATTCTCAATTTTTTGATTTTACTCATAAATTATTTTGGTATTTGGGAAGTACAATTTTTATTGTAATTATTTGGTTTATGCAAGTTAAGAAGAATAAGATACTAAGTATACCTTGTTATTCTGATTTGAAGTTTATTTATGGAAAATCTAGTCTTAAGAAATAAGAATTTTGCTGAATAAATTTCACGAAATAGTTCGTAATTGATTGATAAAATAATTATTCGTCGCAACTGCGTGCATAAATGGTTTAAGATTTTTTAAAACATCTAGATTCAAACAATGTCTTGCTATTGATTTGCATAAGCAGGTTTTTGAAGTCTTTAGGTCATGCCAAGAGTATGTTGGGAGTGTAACAAAACAGCAATATTAATTTTGAACTTGTTCAGCAATTTGTTTTAAAGATTATCTACTCTGAATTATATTTGGAAACCTAATGATTTAACGGAAAAATATTTTACTCATTAATTTAAAATTCAACATAAGTGAAGTGAAAATTAAATTTGCGTTTAACAATTTAATTGGATGATTTGGTTGAATAAAATCATAATTTAGCATATTTAACAAATATTTCTACCATTAGTTTTTCTGTTGCAGGTAGAATTTCACATTTATCATCATTTCCTTTAATTATAATTTCGTAACATTTAGGGGCCACTTCTTTAATTTCTGTTTTATCTCCGTATTTTAGTTCAAAATAGTTGTATCTTGCTTTTGAGTCGCAAGTTGCATTTTCATCATGTATAAGCTCCATTCCAGTTTTTTGGAACAATCTTTGTAAATTTGGCATTGCAATTACTCCGTTTCCTTCGCAATTAAATGTTCCTTCTCCATATGAGTATGCATTGAGTTTCATTAATTCAAAATCTTTTAAATTATCAAAAGGTATTCTTTTTAGTTTTCTTGGATTAGTTCTTAATCTAAATCCAAAAAGAGCGTTTGTTTCGTCATTTGATTCTAAAAGAGTTATTGTTCGATACATTACCAAAGGATTTTCTTGTGTGCCTTCATTAACTGCTTTAAATTCAATTCCTTTGTAATTCATATGAATTTGTGCTTGAGTATAAAAATAAATTCCAAAAATTAAACTCATTATTAGGATGAACCCTATGAAAAAAGTTTTTAAAACTTTTTTTTGATGTTTTAATTGTCCTCTTTTTTCTATTGGGATTTCTTCTGTTCCTTTTGATTTTACTATTTTTTCTTCTTTATTTTTTTTAACTTCAAAAACTTCTGTTACTTTTTCGCTTTTCAGCGTATCCCGTTTTGCTGTTTTCTGGGGCACTTTTTTTGTTTTTGTAGGAGTTTTCTTTTTGGTTATTTTTTTTGTGATTTTCTTTTTTTCTGCCATATGTTCTTAATTAATTTTTAATTAATGGATGCCCAATGGGCAAGCATCACCTTGTCTAAGGCGACTGTGAAAATTCACTTTTGTGAATTTGTAACTTTTATTTATCTATTCCGATTATTTTAAATAAAAACTTATCGGTTAATTTAATTAAATCTTCTTTTTTTCCTTCTATAAAGATACAATTTTCTTCTTGATAAATGTTGTTATTTTCAGATTCTCTTATTATTATTAAATTGTTTTGGCAATTTTTTATTGGATAATCTTGGTTTGCACAATCTTCTTCATTTAAACATCCTGGTTGTATTTTTTGTGCATGAGATATTAAATTTTGATATAATTCAGAATAAGATGTTTGATCTTTTGAATCTAAATAGAGGGGTAGAGCTGCATAATTTGTCATTGATTTTGAATAATTAGATTCATATTCTAAACCTTTTAATTCTAAGGGATTTGATTTAAAATAAAATTGATCTTGTCCTAAAGTCAGAATATAAAATCCGTTTGATTCTTCGAATGAATAACCATTATAATTTATTTCATTATTTTCTTTTTCTTTTCCAAAAGAATTGACAATAATACCAAAAGTTGATAATATCATTAAACCTACTAAAGCAATCCCAATAATTAATTGATTTTTCTTTGCTTTTTTTTGTTCTTCTTTTTTTGAAGTTAATCTTTTCATCATAGAAGAGAAAAGGAAATTTTAGTATAAAAAGGTTGGTATGATTAGAAATATATTTCTTTTATTTTCATGATAAATTCTTTTGAATCTGGAATTGATTCTGCTTCAAGTAATCTTTTTATGTAGAGCATAGATATTTTAACCCCCCCACATATCTAAATTTTTTTATTTTGGCAGGGTGAAAAATAAGAATATTATAAATTTCAGAGACTCCCGTCCTAATAATAAACACCAAGGAAGTGCGAGAACTTTTTCAAGGCCTTCTTGACCTCATGGTCATTTGGTTTTTCGCTCTTGGGTGAAAAAGAAAAAAATTAAAAAAAAAATAAATTAAATTTTGGTTTTAATAACCTTATGCGACAATTAAAGTTAATTCTGTAAAAAGACATTATAAAATAGAATCTAGAAAAACCTGTAATAACTAATTTGTTAATTTAGATTATAGAAAAATATTCCAGTATGAAGAAATCATTTCATCAGATATAAAACTAATTAATTTTTTATATTTGGATTTGTCTGTTTTTGTTATTGGAATTTTATCTGCACTCCCTAAAGCATCTAAATACATTGTTTTATCTTTTCTATAAATTATTATCGAGGGATAATTATTTTTTATTAAAATATAATTTAAAATCATTCTCCCTGTTCTTCCATTTCCGTCCAAAAAAGGATGAATTTTTTCAAATTTATGATGAAAAATTGTTGCTAAAACTATTGGATGTAAATTATTTTTATTTTCTCTATACCATTTCAATAATAAATCCATATCTGTTTTTACATATTCTCCTGGACTTGAATCAAAATGAGATTTAATAACTCTGTTATCTGTTACTCTATATCCAGTTCTTAGATCTATGTTTTTCATTAATTCTTTATGAATGTAAATAATTAAATTATGAGTTATTTTTTGTTTTTTTTCTGCTAATTTTATGAATAAGGCTTCAGTATTTTGGATATCATAAATTTCTCGAAGTGTTCTATCTTTTGGTGTTTTTCCTTCTGTTAAGAGATTTTGAGTTTCTTTCAAGGTGATTGTATTGCCCTCTAAAGAAGTTGTATTGTATGTAAAATGTGTAGCAAATCCTTTTATAAATTCTTTTTTTGTTTTTTGATCTAATTTTTCAAAATGATCATTGTAATGAAGTTTACAAGCTTCAATTTCAATTAATTTTTTACCCAGAAATAAATTTTCTTTTAGTTTCATATTTTTGACTTTGGTTAAATAATATTCAGTTTCAAAAAATAAATTTATTTTTTTATAACTTCTTCTAATTTCGTCTTTGTATTTAGGTAGTTTCATTATTTGTTTTTTTACTGTTTCTATTTCTGATCCTAAATATGCAATATCTTTAGAAATAACTTTATCTCCTTTTCTCTTAGAAATCCGTAAATAATAGTAAGGTTTTCCTGCGATTATTTTTTTGTAAATGTAAACCATGAATTTTCTAAGAAATAAGCTTATTTAAATTTTACCCTCTACAAATAGATTTTTTAATTGTAGTGGGTAAGATTTGATTGAAGTCTAAGAATAAATTTCAAAAGACTTGCGTTTGGAAATAACACGCCTTCGGGTGTATACCGAAATATTTTTACAAAATATCTACAAGGTTCACACGAAGTGTATACCGCCTCACTTCGTTCCCGGTATACCAATGGCACAAGAACCTTCTTACGAAGGCGAGAACCTGCAAGCAGGCCCCGAGATATTTTTGCAAAATATCTACTAAGGGCAAAAATAAATTCTCGCGGGAGCGAGAAAAATAAAAAAATAAATTAAATGCCAAAAATTTGTTTAATAATTTTTAAAAATTCTTTTGAATCTGGAATTAATTCTTCTGCTAGAGATTCAAAAACAATTTGATCATCAATTTCTCCATATTTATGGGAAATTATATTTCTCATTCCTTTTGCATTTTTTAATTTTGTGCAAAGATTTTTTGAAATGATTTCTTTTTCTAAAAGAACATCAAAAATTTTATTTTTTTCTGATAAATTGAATCTTTCTTGTTTAGAAATTAAATAGGCTAAATCTATTAAAGATTCAACAATTTTTTCAAAATATCTTTCACAAGCTGCCTTTTTTTCCAAACTAATTTCATATTTTTCAAAATTAAGAGGTAAAATTATTAAGAGTTCTTCTAAATATTTTTCAATTTCATTTATTTTGTCTTTAATCCTATTCATTTTTATAAATCGTTTTTCCAAATTTGTCTATTTCTAATTGTATTTTTTTTGGTAATTCTGAATATATTTGAATATCTACTTTTTCATTTAATTGGCCCGATAATTGTGCTCTTAATTTTGTTGGAGAAAAATTCATTTCTTTTAATTTTAATGCTATATCAATATCTGACTCTTTTATTTGTTCATTTTTTGCATAGCTTCCAAAAAGAATAATTTTCTTAACATTTGAATTTAATTTTTCTAAAATAATTTCTTTTGATTCTTCAATAATATTTTTTATATTTTGGGATTTTTTTAAATTAAATTCATTTTCGTATCTTGAAATATCTTTTATTATTTGTAATTTTTTTCTTATATCTCGTGAAAGTCGAGTTTTTTCTGAAGGAGTTAAATTTTCTCCTAAAAGTTGTTTTTTTATTATTTCTATTTCTCTTTTTCCAAATAATCTTCTTGCGTTTTCGTCTTTTTCTAAATAATGGATTAATGTCATTTTATCATAATGGTGATTATTATTATCATAATAATGCTATATTTAAACCTTTTTGTTTGAATTTTGAAAAAAAAATTATCTTATTTATTTTGTTTAGAAATTTTAATTACTAAATATAAATTAAAATTTTTTGATTGAGACATTGAATTAACTGAAAAAAATTCTCGGAAAGAGGATATTAATTTTACTGGAAATCTAATCTCATTTCATGTCCCCGCAGTGCGACGAATAATTACTGATAAATTCTAAATTTGTTCGGCAATTTGTTTTAAAAATTATATACTATAAATTAAATGTAATTAGATGTAATTAGATGTATTTGAATATAATTAAAAGTAAATTTTTAAACTCGCGTTCGGAAATAACACACTTTCGGGTGTATGCCGCCTCACTTCGTTCCCGGCATAAGAACTTTTTTAAGGCCTTCTTGACCTTTCGGTTGTTTGGTTTTTTTCGCCTTTAGGCGAAAAAGAAAAAAAAATAAAAAAAAATAAATTAAATTTTGGTTTTTAATGACCTTATGCGACAATTAAAGTTGCTTCTGTAGCAGAAGTTCCTTTATATTCAGCTGAAGTATCAACATCTTTCATAGTTAAGTAAGTAGCAGCGTTAACAGTGTCTGCAGCTTCATAACCAGCAACAACTAAAGCTAATTTTCCAGTCGTAAATTTATCTTGAACACCTTTGGGCAAAAATTCTTTTGAGAATTTTAGCACTCCGAATGAATGTTGTCGCCTTTTAGGAATTTTTTTGAAAATATTTATTTTTTCAAAAATAATCTATCAAGAATTGACCTTCACTAACTCCAGTAGCTTCTGTAAAAGCAGCACCACAATAAGCTCCACCTAGAACAGTAGCAGCAGCTGAATTAATACAGCTTCCACCAACAATTATTCTAAATTTGTATTTATTTTTTTTAAATTAAACAAAATTATTTTTTG
>CAZRBZ010000052.1:0-7588 GCA_964598515.1 Candidatus Woesearchaeota archaeon | reverse complement strand
CCATCTAACCAATTAGCAGTTATATTTTCACCACAAGTAATAGATTGATTTGTTACACCTGAGTCGTTAGTATACCAACAACTATCTAATTCTGTATAATTTTCAAAATCTTGTTCAATTGTATGGTAAGAACCTTGTAAAACAGCTCCTTCTGCTGGGTTTGTTATGTTTATCCAAATAGGTTGATGAACTTGTAATTCGTAAGAATCAGTTGTATTATATGTATAATCACTGACAATACATTCTAATTTCCAAGTATCATTATGAATTAACCAATTACTAGAAATATTCACCACATTGATTTGTTCAGTTACATCCCCAGTATTTCCAGATTGATTTAAAACATCATCTAAGTAAAGATTCCAATAATAAGTCATATTTCTACTTTCATTAACTGTTCCATTACAATAACCTCTTATATCTTCAGTTGTAAAATTATTAATCGAATTACTTGTTAAATTTGATAAAGATAATGGAACATCAGCATAAAAGTAAGAACCAGTACCAATAGTAATTGTTGTTGAATCATTTTCTAAAGATGAAGAAAATATTTTAATTCTTCCACCAGCACCTGCTCCCCCTCTTGAAGGGGCCATAGTATAATAACCATCACGAGTACCTGCACCGTAACTTCCTCCAGCAACACTTAAAGTTCCAGAACTTAAATTAACATCTATTGAGTCTATAAGAATAGTTCCACCAGAACCCCCTCCTCCACCACCGGCACCAGCATCACCGTAATCTTGAGTATATCCATTCGCCCCATTATTACCATTAAATAATACACTTCCTGATATTTTAATATTGTCTGCTTTCATTATTATCCAACCAGCCCCAGTACCTCCAGTACCTCCAGCAGCATTATTACCATTTTGTGATGCTCCTCCACCCCCACCACCAGCAGAACCATTCCAAACGGTTTTATCATAATTATTAGCTGTAGTTCCAATTTGACTACCCGCACTACCCCCAGTACAATCCCTATATGAATCAATGGATAATCCAGCTTGTCCAGCTACTGCACCCCCGGCACCACCGCCCCCACATGACGCACTATAATCTCCACTAAGATAAGCAGAACCTCCTGAACCAGCTTTTTCACCAGTTCCAGAACCCCCACTTACAGCAGTATATCCAGAAGTAGAACCTCCTGAACCAGCAGGGAATATCAAATTATACCCTCTAATTTCTCCATCTATTGTAATATTATTGGCTGTTAAATTAAGGTATTTATCTGTAGAATCAATTTGTAAAGTTCCACCAGTTTGAACCCAAACTGTATCATAAGTATCATTATTTCCTCCAAGAGTGACTGTTTGTCCATTAGCAATAATTAAATCATTTCCTTCAATTGGGGGGTCAAATAATTTAACATCTTTTTCAAAATCATTAGAATCAATTCTATATTTAATTGTAAGTTTTCCCTCATCTTTTCCAGAGTATTTGTATATTTTAGAATAATAATTTCCTTCTTCCCATTCTATTTTCATTTTATGACCAAATTCTTGAGGACTAGAAATGCCATTAATTGTCTCATCACTGTATAATAAATCTTTAACTTCATAAACTAAAATAAATTCTGTATTTTTATTAAGTTCTGTTTGTGCATTTTTAGCATTTATAATTTTTATTGTATGGCTAATTGGAAAGAGTTCAACATTTTTTGTTCCACCATCAAACATATAGGTATCTATTGCAGTAATATTATTTTTAAAATTTGCTGTTCTTATAATGGTTGTTATATTATCTTCAATAAAATATTCAACATTTCTAGATTTAGCCCTCATAATTGCACTACTGTCCATTAATATTGTTCTTTCTGTTCCAGCTAATACCCATGATTCATTTTCCCAAACTTTAAAAGTAGAATAAGTTTTACCAACATCAATTCTTACATTATTTGGTAAAAAGATATAAATACTTGTTAAAAGAATAACAACTGTTAAAAACCCAACATATAATTTTGTTTTTCCTTGTTTGTTCATTTTGTTTGTTACTATTAAATAATTAATTAGTATTTAAAGGTTTCTATTATAAATGATTAATCATTTATAAAACTTTCGCTTATTGTGAGCTACCTTCAACCAAATCTAAAGTACACATATAAAGTGCAACATCTGTTATTCCAGAATTAGTAGTGATACTTTTTGGAGCATGTAATTTATTTATAACCCATTTTTGTGCAAATACATCAAAAGTTTCTGTATCATAAGTTAATTGAATAGCTCCTCCTGCAATTCCAGCACCTTTAAATAACTTTTTTAAATCCTTTTTAATTTCTACTCCTGTTTTTCCTCCTCTTGCAACAATATAACAAATTATGTGAAAAGTATTTGTGATTCTTAATAAATCTACAATTTTAGTATCTTTTTCTCCAGTTGGTTGATCTTTTTTAGTTGCAGGAATTGGAATTATAGTTAATTGATTTTCTCCACCTTCAGTTACATCATTTGTAAAAAGAGTTAAATCATAATCTCCTTTAACCATTCGAATATTATCATAATTATTACTCATAAGCTTTTAGTCCTCCCTTTTATCATCTTGATAATCTCCTAATATCTGCCGTTGTTCTTCGTTCACTTTCTCTTAACATTGATTCTACTTCTCTCATATTAGTAGCAGTTAAATTATAAGTAATCGTTATGTTTTGCCCTTGTGCTGATTGTGCTTGATCTTTACGAAGAACTGTTTCTCCTTCATGTAACATCGCTAGTCCTGTTTTAGGAACTCTTGATGTTCCAACTGCATAATTACCTACTACACTTTTCTTTAATTTATAATTTCCATTAAAATTCGAAGAAGATTCTAGATTTGAAATTTCAGTCGAAATCGATCCAGATTTATTACTGGAATATTTTGATAATTCAGCATTATATCCTCTAAATGCATCTGTTACATTTTTAATTTCATTAGCCATTCCTGGGAATTCATCTTTTAAATTTCTAGTTGCAGTTAAATATTCATCAACAGATATTTTTCCATCATTTACTTCTCCAGTAAGAGCACCTAATTCATTAACATATGTGGTAGTTGTAAAATCTTTTCCCATCATATTCATTGTATTTGAAGTCAATTTTCCTTCTTTTTGTAAATCTATTAATGCATTACTTGCAGAATCCCCTAAATCATTAAAAAAAGTCCAATCTATCTCTTTCCACCTACCAGTAAAAGCTTTAGCTATTGCTTCTCCAAACCAAATTGTTTTATCTAATATTGTCCAAAAAACAGAATATATTTTTTCTTGAAATTCTTCATCTCCAAGAAATTTAAGTGTAAATCCCCCTGCTATCAACCATGGTTGTGCAGCTTTTCCACCTATTCCTAACGCACCAACTGCCATACCAATATCACCCAATGAAGCTATAACTTTACCTTCTGATGCATCATCTACTGCTATAGTCAGAAGTATTCCAGCTGCAAGATATTTAACATTTTTCATTATTGGGTCCATCTTAGTTTTTATAGCAGCTAATCCCTTACTAGTAAAGACCATGCTTTTATCTACCTTTAAAATATCTGCAATAACATCTTTAGTAGAAGTGATTCCTAACATTAATTGTCCCCCAGCCATCATTGTTGAACCTAGCCCCTCAAGAGCAACAGCTGTTACTCCTATTGCTTTTTGTACTCCTTCAGGAAGGCTTGTTAATGCATCAAAAAGAGGCAATACTCCATAATTAAGTAAATCCTCATTTGCACTTAACATAGTTACCCCCATCATAGTACTCATTAAATCGCCTATTCCCAACCATTCTCTAGAAGTAGCATTCAAAGACATCATAGCCCTTTGTAGTGCCATTCCACCAAACATAATTCCCAAATATTCCATTCTAAATTGGGGTCCTTGTTTAATTAAATCTCTTTGAACACGATACTGAGCTACACCAGTCCTATTTATTGATTTTTGAACAGTATCTCTTTGTAATCCTTTTTTAGTTTGTTTTTCAGTAATTATTGTTCCATCTTTTTCTTGTTTTTGAAGTTTTTTTAATGCAGCAGTGTGTCCTTTTATTGCTTCTGGATTTTCTGTTTTATAACTAATCCTTATTAACACATTTTTACTTGTTTGTCTTTTTCCCATTTTATTTTTATTTTTGTTCTGATTTTGTTTTTTCTAAATATTCCATTAATGCATAAAAATCTGGAAGAGCCATTTCCCTAACATAATCCAATGTCCAATGAAATCTTTCAGCTATACCAAAACATAGCATACTGAATTGTCTTGCATTAAATCCATTACTAGATCCTTCTAATTCCATTTTCTATTTAATCTAATAATTCCTTTTTAGCTTCTTCTAGTTCTCCAGTATTCGGATTATTAATTGACCAAAAGACTTCCATTATTGTATTAATTGTTAATATTGCTAATTCATCAAATTCTTTTTTTGTTAATCCTTCAAATACTTCAGAAAGTGTTAAAAAACTCAATTCCATATCCAAATCTATTAATTCTTTTCTTTCTTCTTTAGAAAGTTCTTTAGGACTATCCTTATGTTTTTCATTATATTTAGCAATATTTTGTGCTTTTAATGAAAGATATTGTAATTTAGTTACAATGGGATAATGTTTAACTCTTAATGGTTTCATTTGAACTTTCTCTCCGAGTATTTCTACTTCTACTGGTTTTACTAAATGTTTAGTTATATCCATATTTTTTCTTCTCCTTTTTAGTTTTTTAGTTTTAGGTAACTAACCAGCCTATTTGGTGGACTAATCCTGTTATTTAGGATAACTAACCAGTCTTTTAGGAGACTATCCTATAATTTAAAAAAAATAAAAAATTAAAATATTTACTTATGCGTAAGTAATTTCAGGTAATACTGTGCTTGAAGTACCATTAGTAGATTCCATTTTAAAATTTTCATTACCTTCAATATCTGCTGGAGCAGTCTTGAATTTAATGGTATACTTTAAAATTTTACCATCTGTATCATTAAAAGCTACATCAGTAAAGTTTCCATTTTTGAATTGGTATCTAATTGCTCTTGCTCCTTCTGATGAAGCAGCCATAGCATCTGTTGCAGTAGTATCGGTAGTTTTTTCATATACAAGAATGTACTCAGTTCTATCGTTATCTAATTCAGCAGTTGTTAAACCATCAACATCTGTTGCAGTATTCATTAAACCATCATATCCAGTTCCTTCTGTTTCTGTTGGTTTACCCACTTCTACAGCATAACCTTCAAGAGTCAATTCAATAGGTGTTCTATCACCATGTTTCTTAATGAAACCATCAGCATAATTTGCGATAACATCAAAATCTTTAGCTCCTCCCGATTTATCAGTGCTTGTAGTTGTGATTCTATATTGTTTTTTAGTTCCACCACCTTTAGCTTGAATAGTCAAAAGAGTTCTAGTTGAAGCATCAAATGAATTTGGTCTATTGTCTTGTGTCATTTTATTCGATTATATCCTCCTTTTTTACTAATTCTAAGTGTAAATCTTTTGATTGGTGTAAATCTTTTGATTGGTGTAAATCTTTTGATTGGTGTAAATCTTTTGATTGGTGTAAATCTATTTTTTTTAACTTAATTTTTTTTGGGCTTTTAATAATTTTATTACTTTTAATAATTTTAAATGCTCTGAGTACATGTTTGCTAAGTTTTGGATTACTTAATTCAATTGTTTCTTCAGGTTGAACTAAAATTCTCATTCCACCAATATTTTTAATTTCCCTAACACTACTTGTTATATTTTTTAATTTCATTTTATTGCTTTATCAATCCCCCTTTCTATTGTTTGATTCCATTTTTCTATATTGTGTTCTACAGCCCTACCAACAAAATCATTTGGTTTTGTACCATGTTCCCCAATCCATTTAGCTAATAATAAGGCTGCTGCAAATTTATCTGTTTGACCAACTTTTGCTGGATTTAATTTCTTCCACTTCATAATTTCTTGAATTGGGGGTGCTTTTCCAGGTCCTCTTCCGTGGATTACCCAATAAGTATATGGTTCAGTTGTAACAAGTTTCCATTGAGCAGATTTACCTTTTTGTTTTGTTCTTTTAATTTTTAATCCTTTTCTCATTTTATTACTACTTCTAGGTGCTTTAAAATTTGCACTTCTTCGCACATCTTTCATAAAATCTTCATTAGTTCCAGTAATAGCTTCATCTAATTTTTTAGGTAATTTTACTAAATAAGTTACTAATTCATCTAATCCCTCTATTTCTACCCTTATTGTCATTTTATATTGATTTAGGTTTACTTAAAACCTATTTCTCCTCCAAGTTACTTCAAATGTTAAATATCCTTTTCTAACTCTAATTCCACCCATTTCATCATTTTCTTGATCTTTATCTATCATTTTAATATTAGTAACTCCTTCTTCTCTAAATTCTGATTTATATGTTTTGATTGCATTGTAAACTTTACCTAATAATTTATTCATTGTTTCTGTTTTTGTTGAAGCAATATAAACACTTACTCTATTAGTAACTTCTTCATATTCATATTGAACTTCTTCATTTGTATCATCTGCATCTTCATTCATAACCATAATTATTGGAAAATCAGATTTACTATGTTTTTCACTATCTGGCCAAGCCCAAGTAACACTTTGTACTGTTACTACTGTAGAGTCATTTAAAACACTGCTTGTAACTTGATCACTTATTCTATTATAAAAGATATTTGTTACTTCTTCAAAGCTATTTGTTTTACTTATCATTTGATTCATCTCGCCACACGGCTTAAAATAGTCCCCAAGGACTTAGTTTATCCAACAGGATGTTACTTTTTAGTAAAAACAATATTTAAACATTTATATAGCTGAAAGATTTAATAGTTGTATGTTACAACAACCGAAAAATTTATAAAGAGTAAAAAATTATAAAAGATATGAATACATTAATTGTTGGTGGTGGAGAAATTGGAAAAAGCCTTTATTATGTTTTGTGTAAAGAATATAATTGCAGAGTTATTGATTTAGATATAAATAAATGTGGGGGAGAGGTATTAGAAAATTATGAAATTATTCATATTACAATCCCTTATTCTAATAAATTTATTGAAATAGTTAAAGATTATCAAGAAAAATATAAACCAAAATACACAGTAATTCATTCAACAGTTCCTTGCGGGACGAATAAAAAATTAAATAGTATTTCGTCTCCAGTAATTGGGCTTCATCCAAATCTTGAAAAAAGTTTAACCACATTCACTAAATACCTTGGTGGAGAACAAGCAAGTGAAGTTGCTGATTATTTTAGAAGAGCAGGAATTAAAGTATATTTAACAGATAAATCTGAAACAACAGAATATATGAAAATTATGTCTACAACTTTTTATGGAATAATGATTGAAATGACTAAACAAGTTAAAAATGATTGTAGAGAGATGAATATTCCCTTTGAAATGTTTACACTTTGGAATGAGAATTATAATAAAGGATATGAAAAATTAGGTTATCCAGAGTATAAAAAACCCTTGTTAGTCCCAATTATGAAAGAAATAGGGCAACATTGTGTAATTCCAAACACATATTTATTGGAAAATGATTTTACTAAATTATTAAAAGAAAGAAATGAAAAAAAAATTTAAACATTTAATATTAACAAGATTTAATTATAAAGAAGATTATGAAT
>CAZRBZ010000051.1:0-7603 GCA_964598515.1 Candidatus Woesearchaeota archaeon | reverse complement strand
TCATTCCAAATATTTATTAACTAATAATTCTTTTTTTGTGTATGATTATTAAGAGTGTGGGTGCTAAAAAAATTAAGGATTCTAGAGGAGATTTTACTATTGAGATTAAAATTGATACGGATATCGGAAAGTTTAAGGCTTCTGCTCCTAATGGAAAATCAAAAGGTAAACATGAAGCTAAATCTTATAGAAAAACAATTGAAGGAGACATAGAAGCTTTAGGAAAAATTTCTGATTATTTTTCTAATGAATATTTAGAAAAATTTAATGATTTGAGAAGAATTGAAGATATTGTTAAAGGACATATTGG
The DNA here is from genome assembly GCA_964598515.1 of Candidatus Woesearchaeota archaeon. Classification (GTDB taxonomy): domain Archaea; phylum Nanobdellota; class Nanobdellia; order Pacearchaeales; family GW2011-AR1; genus GW2011-AR1. The sequence continues at coordinate 7,293 of CAZRBZ010000051.1, read as the reverse complement.
AGCAAACACTCTTTTTGCTTTAGAGTCTGCTGCATTGAAAGCCATGGCTGAAGAACAAAAAAAAGAAATTTGGCAAATAATTAATCCTGATGTTTGCGTTATTCCTCGATTAGTTGGAAATTGTATTGGAGGAGGTTTACATTCTAAATTGATTGGTGGAAAAAGACCTGATTTTCAAGAATTTTTATTAATTCCTCGAGAAAATTCTGCAATTAAAGGATTTGAAGATAATAAAAAAGCTAAAGAAAAATCTAAATTTGTTTTGAAAAAAATGGATTCTAAATTTAAAGAAACTAAAAATGATGAAAATGCGTGGATGACTTCTTTAAATGAAAAAGAAGTTTTGGATATTTTGAGTCAGACTGATTTACCTTTAGGATTAGATGTGGCTTCTGCTGGATTTTATAAAAGAAAAAAATATCATTATAAAAATCCTCCTTTGGATAGAACAGCTGATGAACAATTAATGTTTATTTCTAATTTGATTAAAAATTATCCTTTAATCTATGTTGAAGATCCTTTTGACGAAGAGGATTTTGAAAGTCATAAAAAATTATTGGAAAAAAATTCTAATGTTATGATTATTGGGGATGATTTGACTGTTACAAATTATAAAAGATTGAAAAAAGCCATTGAAATGAAATCAATTAATGCATTGATTATGAAACCTAATCAGAATGGTTCTTTAATGGAGGTTAAAAGGGTTGCTGAATTGGCTAAGAAAAATAATATTAAAATGATTTTTTCTCATCGGAGTGGAGAAACTATGGAAAACATTTTAGCTGATTTAGCTTTTGGTTTCGAGGCTGATTTCATTAAATGTGGTATTACTGGCGCAGAAAGGGAAGTTAAGATTAAAAGATTAATTGAGATTGAAAAGAGTTTGGGAAAGAAATAGATTCATTATATTTTAATTGCCACCATTGGCGAGAACATGAATGGTTTGAAGATTTTTAAAAAAAATAATTAATATAGGAAAATTTCTGTAGAAAGGAAATATGATTTATTTGAAAACTTAATTTATGGCTTGATAAAATAAATCCATATAGAGGTTAACTTTTGCAGAATCTATTATTGAATTTTTAGATTGTGTTTTTATATTATTTATTAGTATTAATTGATTAAAAATATTTAGTTATATAATTATTTTTTCTTCAAATAAATTTTTCATAGTAACTTTTATAAACTAATTTTATTGTAATTCTTCATGGTAAAGGAAAAAACTACAGAAGTTGTTGAGGTTCCTGTAAAAGTTAAAATTCCAGAAGAAAAATTATCTGGTAAAGAACTTGAAAAAGTTGCAGAAGCTGAATCTTTGGCACCTGAGGGTGTACCATCTATTGAAGATTTTAAGAACAAAACTACTCCTGAAACTAAACCCTTTAAGAAAAATATTGAGAACAAAAACAAATCTATGGAAATTAAAGAAAAAAAAACACTTACTTTAGAAGAAAAGAAAAAAGCATTACTTGAAAGAGCTGCTAAATTAAAAGCTGAAAAAACTGATACTTTAGATATTGAATCAATGAAGGAAAAGGTTAAAGCTAAGAAAAGAAGTGATATGCTTATTGATTTAGAAGATTATGTTAAAACTGGTATTTATTTAGGTACTAGGGTTGTTACACCAGATATGAAAAAATATGTTTATAGAAGAAGGGCAGATGGTCTTGCTATTTTTAATACTGATTTAATTGATGAAAAGTTAAAAGAAGGTATTGCATATTTAGCCAAGTTTAAACCCGAAGATGTTATTTTAGTTTGTAAAAGACAATCTGGTTGGAAAGCTGCAAAGAAATTTGAAGAAATTACTGGAATTAGAACTTTTACAAAAAAATATCCTGCAGGAGTTATGACTAATACCCAATTAGTTGACTTTTTGGAAACTGAATTAACAATCATTACAGATCAATGGTTAGATAAGAATGCTTTGAAAGATACTTTGGATGTTAAGAAAAATGTATTAATGATTTGTGGAACTAATAATTTTTCAAAAGGGGCTAATCAAATTATTATTGGGAATAATAAAAGTGGTAAATCAATTGGTTTAATTTTCTATCTTTTAGCTAGAGGATATTTGAAAACTCGAGGAGAAGATACTTCTAAAGTTCCAGATATGGACTGGTGGATTGAAGAGGAATAGTTGAATAACTTCAATCCAATCTAAAGATGCAATAAAAATCTACACTGTAATTTTTATTGGTGGATTGAAGAGGACTGAAGAGGAATAAAATTTTGATTCTTTTTTGAGTTTTATAGATTTTTTTGGATAATATTTCAATATAACAATAATTAAATAATGTTATTAACAATATATTACATGACTAAATTAGTAAAATCAATATTAAAACTCCATAATAAAGAAAATAAATTTTGGAAATACAAACCTAATAATTATTCTGAAAAAATTATAAAAAGAAATCTTGAAAATTATTTTAAATTTTTGGAATCAGAAAAATTACCTAATAGACAAAGAGTGATTTTTGGTATCCCTTTAATGAATGAATCTAAAAATTCTTTTGTAGGATATTCTATTCTTAATATTTTTTCAAATGCTAAACCAATTGGAGATGAAACTAAATTTGGAAAGGAATTAAATTATGTTTATTTAAGAGATTTTATCATAAAACCTAATTATAATAAAATTAAATATCCTACTGAAAAAAAATTAACTGAAGAATTTTATTATTCAGATAAATTACTTAATGTTGGAATAGATATAGCAAATAAATTGAACAAAGAATTTATTTGTGATATTTTATGTAATAATAAAAAAATGAAAATATTCCTTGAAAAAAATGGACTTTTTGAAGATTTTAAGTGGAAAATAAAAAATAATAAAAATTTGATAAGCAGAATGACTCATTAAATTAATTAATTTATTGTAACTTCTTATAGGTAATTCTACAACATATTGCATGTATTTTTGTTACTATATTTTGGAGAAGATATTTCTTTAAAAAGGGGAAAACTTTTTACCAAGTATGAGTGAGAAAAAAGAAGAGAAAAAAACAAATTATTGTTCATTATATCTTGCTGAACCAGGATTTGGTACAAAATTATTTGATCATGAAAATACTATGAAAGGTTTAGCTTTTGCACTTGAGCGAAACGGATTATCTTCAAAAATTGAACGAGTATTAATTCAAGGAGGAGTGATTCCCCATATTCCTCCCTATACTTCTAAATCTTATTTAAATGATTTAAAATTATTAGATCATATTGAAAAAAAAGAAGGTGAAGGTCAAACAGTTTCTGATGTAATGCTAGAGGATAGATTGATGAGTCCTTATGAAAAAGAATATTATCATAAATATGTAAACACAGAAAATACTAGAAAAATCGGTAGTATTGAAGATGCATTTGAGGTTACAGGACAACAACTTTCAACATTAATGAACATTCTTCCAAAAGATATTTCATTGAGAATTCAAGCAGGAGAGGAGGATATAAAAAATATTGGATATTTAGAAATGTTGAAAATAAAAAATGCTAGCAAAAATAGAAATGAACAATTAGGGAAGAAATTTGAAGGAATTATTAATGCAAAATTAAAATTAACTGAAGATTTGATTGAACCAAAAATAAAGCGATATGTTTTTTCTAAAGTATTAGAAAATAAAGAATATTTAGTTAATTCAAATGAATCAAGAGAATCATATTATGAAAGATTGACTCCAATTTTTAAAAAAGATGTTACTAGAATCTATAATAATTTAACTCCTGCAGAAAAATCTAAAAAATTACAAAAGAAAAAATTAGAAGAAAGAGATATGCAAATTTCTCAAGCTATTAAACATGTTAAATGGGCTCAAGAAAGAGGAAAAACTGAAGAAAAATTGAAAGAATTTGATGATTTGATTTCATTTATTAAAGAGCAAGATGATGAATTGAAAAGAAGTGCTCAATCAATAAATAGAAATATTAAATGGTCTCAAAATTTACTCGATAAAGGTCCAAAACAAGCTGTTGCTTATTTTACAAAACAAATTCCAATTAGTTCTGGAGAATCTGAAATTTATTGGGCAAGTGCAAAAGAAGATTATACAAAAAGATTCCAAGAATTAGGAATTGAACAACCAGTATATTTTCATATTACTGGTAGAAAGAATTTTTTTACTGGAGATAAAATAAAAGTAAATGAAGAAACTGGTAAAAAAACAACTATTGGAAATCAGGAAGGAAAACATATATTTATGACACATAATTTAAGACAAGCTTTTTCTGATGCGATTAGTCCAAAATCTATTAGAGAAGGAAAATTGGATTTAAATAAAAGAAATCTAACCATAAATAAAATGGTAAAAAATTCAAAGAGTCCAGATTATTTATTATTAGGAGGACATGATGGAGGAGGATTTAGAGTTCAACCATGGTTTAAAGAATCAGAAAGATCTGAAAAAGGAGTTTTTGTTAAAAATCAAGATATCGCATGGTTAATTTCACTTCCAACCTTACAAGATATTAATCAATTGGAATGGGCCGTAGATCATAATTTTAGTGGATGGCATATTAAAAGATATTTGAATGGACCTTGGGCTTCTGGAGCAGTAATTCATACAGAAAAAGAAGATAGAGTTAATGGATTTGAAATTTGGGATACTCAAAAACTAATTGAGTGGGGAAAAATATCTTCACAAGTAGATATTTATAAAAAAGCATTAAATGATGAAAAAATTTCTAAAAAAAATAAAAATAAATTAAAAAAAACAATTAGAAATTTAGAATCTGAGGTTAAAATTAATTATAGTAAAATGGAAACTGCAGGAGATTTTCATTTATGTGCTCCCGCAAATAAAGATCGATATTCTACAGATCAATTAATAGAAGCAAGTCATATTTACCAAATGAAAAATGGACTTCCCCATATTATTGCTTGGGATGAAATTTCAAATGCTGTTCAAAATTGGCATGGTGCAGAGGCAGAATATATGGGAGATATTGCACCTAAATTTAAAAGATATTTAGAAGTAATTGAATCAAGAAAAGATTTATCTGACAAGGAAAAATTAAATTTGGTAATGAAAGAATCCTTAAGAAATCAAAGAGCCATTCCTGTTTCTAATTATTCTGAACAAAAAAATTATTTTTCATATATATTGAAACCCCATGCAGATAGAATGTTAGAATCTATTCCAAATAGTCAATTAATTTTATTCAGTGGAAATCATTATAACAAATCTCAAAGACAATCTGATGAAGCAACAGAATTTTCATTACAATTTCCATTAGAGTATAGAGAAAATGGGAGAGTTCAAATATTCGATGGAAAGGCAAATGATGTTGGGAATGGTACTATGACTCTTCCAGGAGGACAAAAACTTAATGCTATGCATAAATTTCCTAGAAGAATGGATGAAATTTATGGAATAATGACGCATTTAAAAAATGGAAACAATGATGCAGATATAGTTTTTGCTGGAGATGCTCATCAAACAGGAGCAGGATATGCAGATAATCATTTTATTACACTTCATCCAGGATACCAATCAATGAATAATTTTGTTGAATCAATTGGAAAACCAGCAGGACTTAGAGGGTTTCAAAATGTCTTTTATGATCAAAATAAAAGAGGAATTTACAAAGTAGATTTTGTTTTGAATAATACACTGGAAAAAATTATCGAAGATAAAAATATAAGGTAATTTTTTTATAACAAAAACATTTCTTCGAACATGAAAACTTTATCTGTTTTAATTCTATCTTGATTGACATAAAGAATTCTTCCTATTAATGATTTGAAAACTCTTGTTTCCATTGCTGCTCTATTCTTTTTTTATTTAAGCATATATTTTTGATAAGTTCTTGCAGAAATTTCTATTCTTGCTAGCCATAGGCCTCCTTCATCAAAAATTCCTTCAATAACTTCCTCTTCGACTAGATAGGTCCAATGATTTATTTTATAGGTTACAATATTTGGATTTTTTATTAATCCTAAAGATTTTAAATTTTTAGTTACAACCCCATATCCAATATCTTTTAGTTCTCCATTATAATCATCTTTTTGAATTTTTGGTTCTCCAGTTCAATTTTATAAAATTTGAAATATATTAAATTCACTTCTTAAAAAATATCCAATTATTTTCTTTTCCTTGAAATTTTGTTCGAACTAAACAATATTCTCCGTCGAGAACTTTACCTTTTATATTAATTACAATTAAATCTTTCTTTTTTTCTATGAGGATAAAAGTTCCTTTATCCCAAATTTCTACTTTTCCTGCACCATAATTTCCTTCTGGAATTATTCCTTCAAAGTTTGCATATTTTATTGGATGATCTTCTGTTGCAATTGCTAAACGTTTAATATTTTTTCTTTTTGGTGGAAGTTTTGGAATTGCCCAAGATTTTAAAACTCCATTAAATTCCAAACGTAAATCATAATGGAGATGTGATGCTGAATGTTTTTGGATACAATAAATATTTTTTTTAGAAATATTTTTTTTACCGTCGGGTTCAGGAGTTTTTTTAAACTTTCTTTTTTGTTTATATTCTTTTAGAGACATAAATTATCTAGGTAAAATTCATATATTAATTGTATTATTTATCTTGGATATTTTATTTTGCAGAAACATTTATAAATGCAAAATTTCTCGATTTAATATTAACTAACTTCGGTTAGTTACTTTAAAAATTAACTAAGATGAGTGCCTTAACAAATTGTATGCTTACATATAAGGTATGATGTATGTAGAAGTAGTCATGTAATTCTATAAATGATTAAGTCATCTTAAAGTGATTTTATAGTATTAAGTTATATGTTTGTAGTCAATAATTTTTTCGAATTTAATATTCGATGTAAAACCAATAGTAGGAGTTTGTGTGAAGTAATTTGTTAACTTATAAAACAAATTGCGCAATTGAAAATTCTAGTAAATTTTTTATAATTATGAATTTGTACCCTCAAGGAGTAAACACCCAAGGGTGTACCTCTAAATATTTTTAAAAAAATATTTACAAAGGGCAAAATTGTTTAATTCCAGTTGATCCTGCTGGCGGTTGCGGCTCTCTGATTTGCACTTAGACATGCAAGTTTTTTTAGTTTCTTCGGAAGTTGAAAGGCGAACTGCTCAGTAACACGTAGCTAACCTACCCTTAGGTCAGACATACCCTCGGGAAACTGAGGTTAATATCTGATAGAAGATTTATACTGGAAGGATTTATCTTTAAAATTCGAGCCTAAGGATGGGGCTGCGGTGGATTAGGTTGTTGGCGGGGTAATAGCCCACCAAGCCGATAATCCATAAGGGCTCTTAGCGGAGAAGCCCTGAGAGGGAATCTGAGACACTATTCCCAGCC
>CAZRBZ010000050.1:741-7616 GCA_964598515.1 Candidatus Woesearchaeota archaeon | reverse complement strand
ATCTCTTAATAAATCGTTGGAATCCTCAAAGATTTTTATTAATTGTTTTCTATCATAAATAACTTTTTCAGAAATAGTATTCACTTCGTTTTCACTAAGAAATTTTATTGCTTCTAATTCTCTAATCAATTCATCAACTTCTTCACCATTTAAAATTAAAGGTTTATTCTTTTCTGTATGTAAAGTTTTATAATAAATTCCATCTGTTGCAAAAACTATTGGAGCACCTAATTTTTTTGCATATTCATCTCCTTGTTTTAATGCTTCATCTAAATTTGAATTTGGTTTTTTTGTTTCTATAATTGCTATTGGTTCAAACCTATCAGAATCACTTGAATATAAAACATAATCTGGTCTTTTCTTTTTTAATTTCTTTTTTTCTTCAAAAGTTCTTGGTTGTTCTTGAAATACATTACATTCTTTTCCTTTTTTTAGATTCCAACCAAGATTTTTTAATTGTTCATCTACCAAAGTTCTTATATTTTGTTCTAATTCAAATGTTCTCATTTTTTCACCTCTTCCCAATACACAAAAACTTTCTTACCTTCTAAATCTTTTGCTTTGTGTAAATATTTAATTGAACCTTTTCTTACCATTACTTTTTCACATCTCTTAAACAAAAAGAATTATCCATTATTAAAGTTTTAGCAAATTTACGATTAAACATTTTTAATACTCTCCTAACTCCCAAAACCCCTTCACTTAACAGAGAATTAAATTTTGGCGATAAGCCACGAAAACTTAACACTCTCTTTATTCAACTCTTGCCTTTCTCCATTTCTTTAGAGTTATTGTGAAACCAATTATTTTTGCTGTATAATGAACTCCTAATTTTTTTAGGAGTTCTTTTGAATATTTTTTTACATCTTCTTTTGATTCTCTTGCTGCTGGAAGAACTAAAACTTTTACTGTTCTAACTTTATCAAAATATGTTTTTAGTGTGGTTATGAAATTATCTGTTATTCCATTTTTTCCCAAGTGTATTTCTCGTATCATAGGAGAATAAATTATTTTTAGTTTATTAATTTTACCTAAAAAATTTAACTCGTTTTGCTTCCAGAAGGAATAACCTTCTTGCAGAATGCCCCTAATTCAAAATTGAATTAATTATCACATTGGGTAAATAGGTTGTTAGGAGTTTTTAAAAAATCTAATAATTGAAATTGAAAATTGTCCCCCTTAATTTAATATTCAAGCAAAAGCGGAGTGAAAAGCAATCTTAACGAGGTTAGATTGATTGAGCGAAGCAATTGTTATTTAATATCCTTCTTTTAACCTGCCATTTTGTACAGGATTTGAATTAAAGTTAATTATATCATTTTTCTTTACCTTAATTATTTTGACATTATTTACTCCAAAAGTTCCAATTTTCATATCCTTTGTTTTGTAAATATTTTTTCCTAAGAATTTATGAATAATTATATTCCCTTGTGTTTTTTTCCAGTCTCTTGAATATCTTGCACAAACTATTGCAGCTTCTTTTAGATCACCATACTTTGGAATTCCCTTAATTAAAACAAAAGGACTTCCTGGAGCTTTTGTATGAAAAACAAACTCTTCGGGTTTTACTTCTGCAATTAATTCTTCATTATTTTTGTCATTTCTTCCTGCAAAAAAAATAGTTCCTTGTTTTGATAGGTGAGAGCGAAATTTCATAGAATTAGTACGAAGAAAGAAATTATAAAGTTAATTGAAAAGATATTTTGATTATTTTTTTCTTCTAACCAATTTCTTTTTCTTTACTACTTTCTTTTTTATTATTTTCTTTTTAAGTGGTTTTTTCTTAGTAACTTTATTTTTTGTTATTTTCTTCTTAGCAACTTTTTCTGCTTCTTTTATTTTTTTAAAATTCCATTGATCAATTAACCAATCATTGACTATTTTCAAACAATCTTTTTGATTTTGATAGGTTATCATTTTGATTGCTGTTTTGTAATTAACCCATCTTGCTGAAGTGTGTTCTTTTCTATCAATTTTGATTTTATCTTTTTTTACTTCAACTGAATATAGGTAATATGTTTGTCCAATCATTCCTGGCCTGTCTGGAAGTTCTTTTGGATAAAGAAATTTTCCTTTATATTTATGACTTGTTATCCTAATTATATTTAAACCTGTTTCTTCTTTTATTTCTCTTCTAGCAGCTTCCTTTTTTGATTCTCCTTTTTCTAAACCTGCTTTTGGAAATTCCCATCCAGTCCAATGAAGTTTCCTCTTTTGAATTATATATTCTGGTTTTCCAGATTCCAAAGAATAAGCAACCATAAAAATTCCTTTTCTAAATTTTTTTCTAAATATCATTTTATCCTCAATAGATTAATAAAAATTTATAGAATTTAAAAAGGTTTTTAATTTTTATTCAAGCAGTTTTTTCAATACTTTCAGCATTTTTTAATGCTGGTTTCTTTTTCATAAAAAATTCAATAGCACGAGCTAATTCTTTATGTTTTTTTGCATATTCTTCAATAGAAATTTTTTTCTTATATGCTTCCATAGCCTGAACTAAAGCAGTAGCTCCAGCCTTTGTTCCATCAGGATGAGCATGAACTCCAGCCCCCATTGTTGTGATGAAATTTGTTGTTTTTGCTAAATCAATAAATGGTTTTAATTTTGTGGGATTTAATCCTCCTGAAATAATTGGAGCACATTTTTTAATTCCTCTCCAAGAATCATATTCTAAAATTACATGATGATGTGAGTCTTCTTTTATTAACTTAAGTAAATCAGAATCATGTTTAGGAATTTTAGCCCAAGATTGTTCAAAAAAATGTCCTTTTGCTAATAAATGTAAAATGTTGTGTGCGGGAATCAAATCATCTTTTGGTGAACCTTGCATCTTTCCAACTCCAGCAGTTCCAGTATGAATCCCAGAAGCACCAGCTAATCTTGCAAATTTAGATAAAACTAAAACTGTATGTCCAATAGGATTTTCAGGACGAGTAAATGCTCCATGCATTGCCCTATGAAAATGAATAAATACATCTGGATATTTTCTTCTTAAAGTTTGGGTGGCCATCCATCCAGCAGTAATCCCATCAATTAAAAATGCATAACTACCAGGTTCAAATCCAGCAGCACGAATCATTTCACATCTTTCAATCATTGTATCATAATCTGCTGCAGAGACATTGAACGAATGAATTTTCTTTTTTCCTGTTTCTTTAACAGCTTTATCCATTGCTTCTTTAACATGTAAAACCATTTTATCATATGGGCAAAAATCTTGATTTGCTTGAGGTTCATCATTCTTTACAAAATCTCCTCCACCAACCCAAAAATCATAACAAACTTCGGCATATTCTGCTGAAGTCAATCCCATTTTTGGTTTGATGATTGTTCCAAGAACTGGCCTATTTTTAATTCCCAAATATTTTTTCATATCATCTAGGGTGTATGAAGGCCCATCGTATTGTTCCAACATTGCAGGTGGAAACCAAACATCTAAAAGTTTCAATGCATTAATTTGTTTCATTCCCAAAACATTTCCAACAATATATGTTAAAATATTTTGGATATTTCCTCCTCTATCAAAAAGTCTCCAAGGAAAAGCAATCCAAACTAATTCTTTTTTTAAATCTACTTTGTAAACTAAAGCATCCATTGTATGAGAAAAATCTGTTTCTGTTTGAACTATAAAATTTGTACCTGTTGAAGATTCTGCCGCAACTTCTGCTGCTGCTTGAAGCATGTTTAGACCTTTTCCAGGAATCAAATGATAAATGCCGAGCATATATTCTCCATTTTTTGGATTTGACAAATCAAAATTTGTATAAGCTAACTGTTTAGAATTTAAAGATTTTAATTGTTCTTGAATTTGTTTAGATTGTTTCATTTTATCTCCTCTTATTTAGTTAAGTTATTTTGTTTTTTAAATTTATTCTAAATCTTTTTAACTTCTTGTTCACCTTTAACATCTTTAACTTCAAAACTTAATTCTTTTATTTTATCTCGAAGTTTATCAGATTTTGAGAAATCTTTTTCTTGTCTTGCTTTTTGTCTTTGGTTCAATAAATCTTGAACTTCATGGGGGATTTCTATTTTTTCTTTTTCTAATAAATTTAATGCTAAAACTTCATCTATCTTTTTTATTGTTTGATATTTTCCTTCTGCTTTTTCATCTTTGATTAATTTCCATAAAACTTGAAGAGCTTCGGGCATATTCAAATCATCATTTATTGTTTGTTTAAATTCTTCAAGATATTTTTCATTAATTTTCCCTTCGTCTTTTAGTTCAAGACAAAATCTTTTAATTCTTCTATATGCAACTTTTGCTGCTTCTAATCCCTCGAAGGAAAAAACCATTCTTTTTCTGTAATGAGTTAATAAGCAATAATATCTATAATCTAATGGTTTAAATCCTTTTTCTTTTAAATCTGTAATTGTCCAAATTTTTCCTTCGCTCTTAGACATTTTTCCATCTTTTAATTCTAAAAATGCCCCATGCATCCAATATTTTACCCAAGGATTGACACCAAATGCAGATTCACTTTGAGCAATTTCATTTGTATGGTGAATTGGAATATGATCAATTCCTCCTGTATGAATATCAAATTGTTTTCCAAGATATTTAGAAGACATTGCAGAACATTCTATGTGCCACCCCGGAAATCCAATTCCCCAAGGAGAATCCCATTCTTGTTGTCTCTTTCCTGGTTCTTTTGAGAATTTCCATAATGCAAAATCTGTTTTATTTTTTTTATCTCCAAAACAAATTCTTTTTCCTTCTTGTAATCCTTGGATATTAAGAAGAGCTAATTTTCCATAGTCTTTTAATTTTGAAGTATCAAAATAAATTCCATCTGATGTTTTGTAGGTATATCCTTTTTCTTCTAATAATTTCACCAAATCTATTTGTTCTTCAATGTGTTCTGTTGCCCAAGACCAAGTATTTGGTTCCAAAATATTTAATTTTTTTAGATCTTCATGAAATAAATTAAAATAATGTTTTGCAATTTCGTTTGCAGTTTTTCCTTCTTTCCGTGCTGCTTTTTCTATTTTGTCATCTCCAGAATCTTTATTAGAAGTTAAATGGCCAACATCCGTAACATTGATAACATGATTAACATCATATCCATTGTATTGTAAAACTCTTTTTAGAATATCTGAAAAAATATATGTTCTTAAATTTCCAATATGTTGATACCAATAAACTGTTGGCCCACAAGAATACAGGCCTACTTTATTTTTATTAATAGGTTTAAACTTTTCTTTTTTTCTGGTTAATGTATTATATATTTCTAAACTCATATAAAAAAATAGATTATGGAATTTAAATAAATTTAGATTATTTGATTGTTACAAATACTGTGGGTCCTGCAATAGTCCCAGCTTCAGACTCTTTAACAGATAGTTTATAGGGAATTGTACATCTTGGAGCATCCTTTGGAATATTCAATTTTATTATCACTCCACCAGTGTTTAAATTATTTCTCTGTTTACCTAATTCAAATGAACCTTCTTCAAGAATTAAATATTTATTAGCTTCGCCTACACTCAGTCCACACTCCTCTTTCCAGTTACCCGCATCTGTTGCCGTAACGCTCCAAGTATATGATTTTTCCTTTGATTCTGTATTATCTACTGCAAAACCAAATCCTTTACCAGACTCTCCTCTTTTAATATTTACAGCAGCAGAACGGGGATATAAAACAAATTCCAACCCCTCATCTGCGAATAATTCTCCAATTTTTGATTGAAGTTGAGAATCAATTTGGTCAATTGCACTACTTCCCGAGCTAAAAATCTTTTGAACTAAAAAAATTCCTAAAACTAGGACACTCATTAATAAAACTATTGTTACAATAGTTCCCATACTCATTTCCATTGCTGCTCTTTTATTTTTCATTTTAGTATGTTGGAAGATAATTTCCGTTCATTACAAAAGAAGATACCATAACTAATATCCAAAAGATTATTCCAAGAATTAATCCAATCATATTTAGTTTGTGTGCTTTTTTTGAAGTATCGTTTTTTTGTTTTTTAGCTAAGGTTATTCCTATAATTGCAAAAACAATTCCTGCAATTGGAGAAATAAAAGCTTCAACTATCGCAACAATACCTAAAATGTATGCAATTAAAGAAAAATTTAAATCTTCTTTTTTTACAACTCTTTTTTTCACCATAACTGATTGAAGGATAAATTGTTTATAAAAGTTTTGGGGATAAATCTATTAACAAACTTTAAAAAAGGAAATTGTTCTAGTAATAATATGTCTAAATTGTTTATGCAATTCTAGATTGAATGGGAATGTAGCTCAGGGGGAGAGCACATGACTGAAGATCATGGAGTCGAGGGTTCGAATCCCTCCATTCCCATTTTGTTTTTGTAAAAACAAGTTAACTCACTTCGTTCGTGATTTGATTAATAAAATAATTATACGTCATACTGTCTCACTACGTTCCCAGCACAAGAACCTACTTCATAGGCACTGTGTGTATAAATGGTTGGAGAATTTTAAAAATGCCTAAACTCGAATTATGTTTGTGCCATAATTGATGATGATATATCAATTCTGAAATTTATTTTCAGCAAATTGCTTTAAAGATTATATACTATTAATTATTTTGGGCCTATGAAAAATAAAATGTAAATCAAATTTTTACAAGTAAAAATTATCTACTCCCTTTTAAATATAGAAACGGTCGCCCTTTCCACAAGGGATACCCAAAGGGCACGAGAACCTGACAAGTCAGGTGACCTTATTACATAAGGCCCCGGGAAATAAAATCCACGCAGTGATTTTATTTTGTCAGGAATAGGCCACCTTTATGTAAACATGAAATGTTTATATTCGTGAAGCAGAGGTGGCAATAAGAAATGTAAGTCAGGAATAGGCCACCTTTATGTAAACATGAAATGTTTATATTCGTGAAGCAGA
>CAZRBZ010000050.1:0-641 GCA_964598515.1 Candidatus Woesearchaeota archaeon | reverse complement strand
GGTGGCAATAAGAAATGTAAGTCAGGAATAGGCCACCTTTTGTCTTTCCTCGTGTTCGAACGGAAAGTGTTAACATCTGACTAAGCGGGTGTACATTTGTTGCCCTTGCACCAACCAAGATGCTCGTTCCAGCCTAATTTAATAGGATCGTTTCTATCTCAGAGCTTTGCCTTACGACAATCGAGATTTCCTCGATGGTTTTATCGCGATGAATCGCGGGTGGGCGGACCTTCCTCAGAACTCAGAAATCACATAACATTTCTTGACAATTTAATGTCAGAGTCCCGAAAGTTAACTACCTGACTTACAATAATATGGGCAATTTTAGGTATTTAAGGGTTTTGATTAGGGAAATGTTTAAATAATAAATATTATTTATATTATTTATATTATAAATTAAAATGTCAAAAAAAGTATTGAGTGTTACAATAGATGAAAAAATTCTTGGAATTTGGAAAAAATATGCCGAAGAGGAATGTGTTAATTCTTCAAAATTAATCGAAAAAATGCTTAAAGGACATTTAAAAAAAAGAGGAAAATTAAAATGAAAAAACTATTATTAATTTTATTTCTAGGTGTATTCTTATTTAGTTCTGTTAGTGCAACAATTACTATTTCAAATGGAACTGCTTTTGATAGAC
>CAZRBZ010000049.1:0-7975 GCA_964598515.1 Candidatus Woesearchaeota archaeon | reverse complement strand
CTTGCGCTTTTGCGGGCAACATTGATAATAGACTTAAAGCTCCCGTTAATACCATTTGTTTTAAGTTTGGTCTTTTCATCTTAATGTTACTAGGTAGTAGTTACTTATAAAGTTTTTGTTTTATTAATAATATTGTTTATTGTTGTATCTTTAATTTATTTGTGGTGGTTGGGAAATTATGAGAATTGAAATAATTATTTTAAAAAAATTAATAATAAAATTCCCAAGTTTCTATTCTCAATGGATAAAACCTTCTACTGGCAATAGAAACTTTTATAATCTTTAATTTCTTAAAAAACATATGATAACAAAATCAAAACTAAAAGAAATAATTAAAATTCAAAATAAAGAAATAAGAAAAAAAATAAATTTTATAGAAAGGGACAAATTAAAAGAAACAATTTTATCTCCCTCTTTTGTAAGGATAATTTCTGGAATTAGAAGGTGTGGGAAAAGTACACTTCTATTTGAAATGATGGAAAAGGAAAGAAAAATATATTATTTAAATCTTAGTGATCCAAGATTGCAAGGATTTGAATTTAAACAATTTATGTGGATAGATAAAATATTTAAAGAATTATTTGGAAAAGGTGGAACTTACTTTTTTGATGAAATACAGGATATTCCTGAATGGGAAAAATATATTCGGTTTCTGGTAGATAATAAAAATAAAGTTGCATTAACTGGTTCAAATGCTTCAATGCTATCAAGAGAATTGGGAACAAAATTGACGGGAAGACATTTAACTACAGAATTATTTCCTTTTTCATATAGGGAATTTTTGAAATTTAAAAAATTAAAATCTGGAATGAAATCCTATAAAAAATATTTTCAATTAGGGGGATTTCCAGAATATTTAAAACATGAATCAAACGAAATTCTCCACGAATTATTAAAAGATATTGTAATAAGAGATGTTGCAATAAGACATAGTATAAAAAATTTACAAAACTTGAATAAATTAGTTAATTATTTGATAACAAATGTAGGAAAAGAATTTTCATATAATTCACTTAGAAAAATAGTTCAAATTCCATCTGTTCAAACAGTAATAGATTTTATATCCTATTTAGAAGATTCTTATTTAATATTCACTTTATCAAAATTTGATTATTCTTTCAAAAAGCAACAAATAGCTCCAAAGAAAAACTATTCAATAGATAATGGCTTATCTAATGCAAATTCTATTTCTTTTTCAAAAGATTTAGGTAAAATGCTTGAAAATCAAGTTTTCTTGGAATTAAAAAGAAGAGGTCATGAATTGTATTATTTTAAAGAAAAAGGAGAGTGTGATTTCTTAGTAAAAGAAAAAAACAAAATAACAAATGCAATTCAAATTTGTTATGAATTAAATGATGAAAATATAGATAGAGAAGTAAATGGTTTAGTAGAAGCAATGAAAAAATTTAATCTTAAAGAAGGATTAATTTTAACTTATGATAACGAAGATGAAATAATCAAAGATGATTTGAAGATTAAAGTAATTCCTGTTTGGAAATGGTTGTTAAATAATTATGACTAAGAATTATGTACTCAGAAGAAAATATGTAAAAAGCAACTGGAAATTGGTTCGTGTATAAAAATAGAATTAATTTTTAAAACAAATTGCTAAAGTCACAAATTCGCTAAAATCTGCTACCCCCCAACTTAAGTTGTGGGCTTGACCGCAGATTTTGCTAAAGAAAAAGTTTCAAAAACAGTTTATCAGTTTGAAGGAATATCATAATGATACTTTAATTGTAACACTTTAGATAGAAAGTGATACTAAAAATGTAACACTTCGAAATATTTATATAGTGTGATATCCTGAAAAATTTATGAAAAAAGCATTACTTCATCAAGTTATTTATGATCAACAGGATGATTTTTTATCAATGAATAATTTGATTAAACGAGAAAAAACAAAGGATGTTCTTGAATTATTAAAATTAAAATTACCTATAATTATTACTGGAATAAGGAGGTGTGGGAAATCTTCTTTATTAAAAATAATTTCAGATAAATTGAAATTAACAAATAAAGATTTTTTATATATAAATTTTAATGATGAAAGACTAATAAATTTTAGTAATGAAAATTTTCAAAATATTTTGGACTATTTGGAAGAAAATAAATACAAAAAAAAGGTTTATTTATTTTTGGATGAAATTCAAGAAGTTAAAAATTGGGAAAAATGGATAGATAGAATAAAAAATAAATTCTTAATATTAATAACTGGTTCAAACTCTCAATTATTAAGCTCTGAAATTTCAACAATTTTAACAGGCAGATCAATTAATTTACAATTATTTCCTTTTAATTTTCGTGAATATTTGAATTACAAAAACATTGATTTTACAAACTATGAATTAAATACAAAATTACAAAATAGAATTAGATCTGAATTTAAAAAATATTTTTCTATTGGAGGCATGCCTAAGATGATTATGGAAAAAAATAAAATCATTTTAAAAGAATTATATGAAAATATAATTTATCGAGATATAGTTCGAAGATTTAATCCAAATTTAACGGGTCCTATAAAAGAAATTTCAATCTATCTTTTATCTAATGTTTCTTCGGATGTAAGTTTGAGAACACTTTCAAAAATATCTGGAGTAAAAAATTTAGGAATTTTAAGTGAGATATATTCTTCTTTTGAGAAAGCTTTTTTGTTTTTAAGGATAAACAAATTTAATTATTCTATAAAAAAACAAATTCAAACTCCAAAAAAAGTTTATTCTATTGATATTGGGTTTCCAAATAATTTAGGTTTTAAATTTTCTGATAATTTAGGAAATTTACTTGAAAATTTAGTTGCTATTTCATTGAAACAAAAAGATAACGAATTTTTTTATTATCGTGAAAAAATTGAATGTGATTTTTTAGTAAAAGAAAAAAATAAAATAACAAAGGCTATTCAAGTTACATGGGAATTAAGTGATAAAAATAGAGATAGAGAAATAAAAGGAATTTTTGAAGCAATGAAGAAATTTGAATTAAAAGAAGGTTTAATATTAACCTATGACGAGGAAGAAGAAATAATCAAAGATGATTTAAAAATTAAAGTAATGCCGGTTTGGAAATGGTTGTTAAATAATTATGATTAATAATTATGCACTCAGAAAAACGTATGTCATAAACAATCAAAAATTAGTTCAGGTGTAAAAATTACAAATTCGCTAAAATCTGTTGCTCCAAGGAGTTTGACCGCAGATTTTGTTAAAGAAAAAGTTTCAAAAACAGCCTATGACAAATAAATTTTTCTTTTAAAGTTTGTGTCCGATAAATTAACCTTTTTTACACTTTTTTTACATAAAAAGTTAATTTTTCATCAAATATTCATGATAAATAATATGCAGTAAGAAATCCCTTAATGAATTATCATTTCTTTTTTTTGCTAATTTTGTTAAATTCATGTATTTTTCAAATGCACCTTTTTTTAAAATTAAAAGTGGTAAATTAAATTTCATAATTAACCAATTAGTAATTATTCTAGTTGTTCTACTATTTCCGTCAGTAAAAGGATGGATATATTGAAATTCATTATGAATAAAGCCTAATTTGGACAAAGCTTCCTTCCTTGAAGATATCTTATTAAATTCTTCACAAAATTTAATTAACTTTAAGGGTGTCTCTTTTGGAGAAGCTGTTTTAAAAGAAGGATTTCCTTGAATTTTATTTTGACTTTTTTTCAAAATCCCTCCTCCCCGATGCAAACTAAATAAACATATTTTATTCATTTCTTTAATTTTTTCAACAGTTAGATTTCCATTTAAATTTTCAAGAGCATATTCAAAAGCCAAATTTAAATTTTTAACCATTTGAATATCTTCTACTGGTCGAGCTGGATAAATATTATTTCTTAACAAAGAAACTGTTTCTCCTATTGTTATTGTGCTTCCTTCAAGTTGTGCAGAACCTGCTAAAAATTCAAAAATTTTGTTTTCAAAAGGATTTATTATTTGTCTTTTTGTTTTTAAAATTAATTTTGAAATATTTCCAAAAGATAAATATTTTTCTTGAATCTCAAATTTTTCATTATTTAATGTTTTAATTACCTCAAAAATTGAATGGTTTAATAAAGTTCCAAGTTTAGGGCTTTTTTTATATAACAACAAAAATTGATTTTCTGAAAGAAAATTTACAATCTCTAAAATTTTTTGATTTCCAGTTATTGATTTATGTTGAATTTTAGTTGACGAAGAACTTAATTTTTTAACAACTTTTATTATGTTTTTTTTAAACCAAAAATTGTAATTAAAACCATTTTTCAAAGACCAATTTATTATTTCAAAAATAAGTTTAGATTTTTCATTTTTTATTGGAGTCAAAATATTTTTTTCTTTTTTTATTAATTCTTTTTTTTCTAATTCCCTCAAATGATTATATATTGGAACTTTGAAAAATAAATCTTTTGGAGAACATGGAGCTTTTTCAATTATTTTTGCAAATACATCATATTTTGTTGGCATGTGAATTAAAATAAATAATTCTTTATAAAATTAACCTTTTTTACACTTTTTTTACATAAAAAGTTAATTTCTTGATTTTCCATATTAAATAATATCCTTACTAAAATTATTCAGTTTTGAATAATAGTAAGGATAAAATAATTTGAATTAATAACAAAGTAAATTTAATTCATAAAAATTAAACAAGTTAACTTACTTCGTTCGTAGCTTAGATAATCAATCATATTATCCATTCCGTTAAAGAACATACCATACAAGATATTTTAATGTGATTAAACCTCCTTTATTTTTCTACCAGAGTGATAATTAAATATTGATTTTACAATTGTTCATTTATTTATTTTAAAAATTATATACTGAAATTTAATCTTAAAGAAGGATTAATTTTAAATTATGATAACGAAGGTGAAATAATCAAAGATGATTTGAAAATTAAAGTAATTCGAGTATAAAAATGGTTGTTAAATAATTATGATTAAGAACTAGAAATATTTATAAAAAGGATTTTCTTATATTGAATATGTTTAGTAAAAAAAGGGGAGTTATATTTGGAATATTTATTTTATTAATTGTGGTTTTATCTTTTGTTCAGGTGGAAGGGCTAATTGATGATTGTATTCCTTCTGGAGGAAATTATTGTTCTTCTCCCTACAGTGTTCAAGATGGAGCTGATTGTTGTTTACCAACAGGAAGTACATGTGGAAGTAATTCAGATTGTGAGGATAATAATCCATGTACTTCTGATAGTTGTCTTTTAGAAGTTGATAAAGATTATTTTGTTTGTTATAATCCTAATGCTTGTCCAGATTATTTAAATTGCGTTGCTGAAGGTGACACTTATTCTTGTCAATTTGAAGGAGAAAATCATGTGTCCACTCTGTGTAGTAATACTCAATATATTGGACCAGATGTATTTTATGATTGTGAAGGGTCTTGGACAATTCCAGAAGTTTTAGCAAGTTGTAGTGGTTCTTATTCAGAATGTGTAGAAGATCCAAGTGCCCCACCCCCACCACCAGACGGAATATGTCATGCGGGAGAATACCTTGAATATTTTTCTTGTTTTTGATTATCTCAAGTAAATTGTAATAATCAACCTACTTGTACTTATACTCCTTCAACCCCTCAACAAACTTATAATTGTAATGTTGAATATGATACCATATCAGAATGTGATGGAAATTCTGCTTGTACCACAATAAAAACAAATACTTGTTTGCCTAAAAAAGATCTTTGTGAGTCTTGTGATTATTCTGGTCAATGTTCAAGTGATAATTGTATGAGTAATTCCATAGGAGAAGATAGTTCTTGTATAGAATCGGATATATCTTTAAATAATCTTTCTGAAAGTCAATGTTATTCAGGTATTTGTGAAACTTGTAATTCTGGTAATGATTGTGCTTCTGGAAATTGTGTTGAGGATCAAAATGGGATTGGAAGGTGTGCAAATCTGGATCAATGTTTAACATTTGATAGTTCAACTGTAACTTGTACAATGTATTCTTTGGGAGAGTCATATTGTTCTGTAGATACAAGAAAAATGACTTGCTCTTCTAGTGGTTGGAGTTTAACAATATGTGAATCTGGTTGTGTTGATGGAGAGTGTATTACTCCACCAACTCCGGAAGCTTATTGGGAAGATGCTGTAACTTACATTAATCAATCATTGAAAACTATTGAAATAATGCCAGAGCAAATACCTTATAATATTAATTTAATTTTAAAAAATTCTGGCTTAACTTCTGAAACATTTGTTATTAAGGAAGATGATTCTGGAGAAGGAGCACTTAACGGGGATGATTCTATTAAAAATCTTGTTTCTTCAACTGTTTCAGGAAATAAATTAATTGCTACTTGGTCAATTACACAAGAAGATTTAGATGCTGCAGGAACTGAAGAAGATGGAATATATGAATTTTATTTTGAAGTTGCGGGAGAAACAAGTTTAAATGTTTTTATAAATCCTGGTTTTGCAACCCCTAGTTGTTCAGATGGTGAACAAAATGGATTTGAAGAAGGTATTGATTGTGGGGGTGAATGTGAAGCTGCGTGTGATGATCCTGCTTTATGTTCTGATGGTAATTTAAATGGTTTAGAAACAGAGATAGATTGTGGCGGACCATATTGTCCTACATGCGCTTCTGCTTCTTGGACAAGCCCATATTCTGGAATATATATGGAAAATATTACTGTTGATTCGGATAATGTTCCAAAAGGAATCACATTTAGGATGGTTTTGAGTCAACCTGCAGATACAGAAGATTTACAATTTGCATTAAAAGAAAGTGATGCAGGAGAAGGGACACTTAACTGGGATGATAATATTGAAACATTTATGGGAACATTAAATTCCGCAGGAGATATTGAATTTAATTGGACTACAACTTTAGAAAATTTTGAGGATGCTGGAAATGAAGAAGGAAATTTGTATGAGTTTTATTTTGAAATTCAAGGAAAAAGAAGTAATGATTTAGAAATTCAACTTGATGATGTTTTGCCTTCTTGTTCAGATGGTATTCAAAACGGAGATGAAGAAGGAGTAGATTGTGAAGGAAGTTGTCCCAATGAATGTCCTCCACCAGTGTGTAATTTTATTAATGTTTGTGCTGATTATGGGGAAATGGGAGAGTGTAATGCTGATGAATGTAATGTTTCTGAAACTAGTGTCCCAGGTTTAGGTGCTGATGAAACTGCTAGTTGTAAATGGTTTGAAACTTTAAGTAAATGTGATACACAAACAAGTGTTACATTTAATGGAACAAATATTGGAAATTGTGTTTATGATGAAGATACTACAACAGATAATTGTGATGATGGATTTTTGAGTTATTCTTGGAATGTTTCATGGGAATGGGATGGAAATAATGCTTGGGCTACTAAACTTCTATGTGAAAATGCCAATAGTGTTGGAACATGTGTTTTAGGAATTGAAGGAAATTATCATTATGATCCTGAATTAGCTAATGAAGATTGTGTTTCTGGAAGTCAAACAATTCCCTGTCCTGCTCAAATTCAATTGAATTTCTTTACTTGGAAGAATTTCTTTGCAACTGCTTTATTAATTTTAATAATTTATATTATTTTGAGAAGTTCTAAAACTGTTAAGAAAAAAGTTCTTGGAAAAGGAAAGAAAAAGACAACAAAAAAATCTACAAAGAAGAAAGTTGTGGGTAAGAAGATTAAGGGCAAGAAGAAAGCAGTTAAAAAAAAGAAATAATTTTTGAAATACAAAGTTTTAATTGTTAGATACAAATTAAAATTTCTAAACCAAAGCATTGAATTAACTGAACACATATCTTCAAAAAAAACTTATTACATTTTTATAAAGCCTAGGGATTAACTCTGCTAAAAATTTAAATTCAAATCATGTCTGTGCCACAGGCGATAATTCAAAGTTTTTAATAATTATATTTTAAATTTGAACAATTAAGTCACAAATTCGCTAAAATCTGCTGCTCCAAGGAGTTTGACCGCAGATTTTGTTAAAGAAAAAGTTTCAAAAACAGAATTCAATTGAAACT
>CAZRBZ010000048.1:0-8088 GCA_964598515.1 Candidatus Woesearchaeota archaeon | reverse complement strand
GAGGCTCATTGTAAAATGAAGTCATCCCTTGTGGAAAAGGTGAGCGTCACATTGTCGAGGGTGAATGCCTGTGTAAACAGGTTCTTGTGCCCTTTAGGTATAAAAATTCGCGCCTCAAAAAGTTTCAATTGAATTCTGTTTTTGAAACTTTTTCTTTAACAAAATCTGCGGTCAAGCCCACAAATTAAGTTGGGGGGTAGCAGATTTTAGCGAATTTATGACGTACAGACGTCTGCGTCAAAATGAAATCTTCGATTTTATCTATATCAAGGATGTACTCCTAAACATTTTTTTACAAAAATGTGTACTAGGGGCAAAAAATAATCTTAAAACTTTTGAAGTAAGAAAAAGGAAAAAAATGAGGATATAATCTTGCTGAGATTCATGGGTTATTTCACTCTCCGTTGTCCGTTAGTGAATATTTGAATCGAACGAAACTCGGAACCGAGTTCAAAGAATTATGATCTTGCCGAGATTTGATAAAATTAAATTCGTGAAACTTAACTTAAACTCGGGACATCCCTTTTTGTGATGAAATCTATTTGAATTTGACGGATTTAAATTTTAAAATAAATTGATATTCAAAGTATGGAATACCAATGATCTTGCCGAGATTTGAACTCGGGACCTCTGGCTCTCTCAGAAGAATCCAAGAGATAACAATCCTAACGGACTATCTTCATATAAGACCAGCGCTCTGACCAGGCTGAGCTACAAGATCATTTTTCCAAAACTCCGACTGGTTCAATCAGGCCGAGCAATGTTTGATTGCACAAAATCTGTGCAACGCACCTAGAGCTTAAAGCAATTAAGCTTGTGAGTTAAGCTACAAGATCATATTAAAGATAAAAATTTTCATTATATAAAAGTTTTTGAAATTGAATAGTTAGTTTTTTAAACTGAATTTGATAAATATCCCTATGCCCCGATAGTGCAGGCAGGAATAAATTCCTACCAAGTCCGAGTCGACGCGGTCACTCGAACTTGAGGCTGCGTCTCTTTAACTATCGGAAGCATGATAAGCCCCGATAGTACAGAGGCCAAGTATGCCTGCCTTTCACGCAGGTGACCCGAGTTCGAATCTCGGTCGGGGCGTATTTCAACCTTTAGGTTGAACTTAATGCTGAAATTCTAATACGTAAAATTCAAATAGATTTAATTTCTAAAGAAATTAACCCGAGTTAAGCACAGAGTTTCACGAACTCTTGTGCTTCGAAAATCATGAATCTCGGTCGGGGCGTATTTTAATTTTTCGAACGAGGCTCCCCACTTTTAAATCTTAATAAAACCATAAAACCCAACAAAACTTTTTTATATAGTTCTATCTTAAAATTAATATGACATTAGGAGTTACTTTTTTTATTGTTGCATTCTTAGTAATTGCAATTTGGTTAGTTATCGAATTTAAAAGATTAAAACACAAAGTATTCGCATTATTTCTAATGGGATTAATACTTTTCACATACTTTAGTTTCACCGCAAGTCTAAAAGGACAAGATACAGATTTTACAAGTATTTCAGGAGTATTAGATGTAGGAAAATTATATTTTTCATGGGTAGCAGGAATATTTGGAAATTTTAAATCAATAACAGCATATGCATTCAAACAAAATTGGAATAAAACAAATACCACGATTATGAAAAAAACTGAAAAAGAAATGGATTCCATTTGGGAAAGACTTGAGTAAATTTTAAATACCCCAAAATCATAAAAATACTATGGCTAAGAAAAAAAGTGTGAAAAAAAAATCTAAAAATATTCCAAAAATAACTTCTAAAAAAGTATTAGAAAGAAAAAAACTAAAAACCGCTAAACTATTAATAACTTCAGGGATAATTTTTCTTATTTCATTTGTATTATATTTTGCAACAACACTAGAAACATTACAAGCATTCTTTGGATTCATTGCAATTTTTTCAGGATCAATTATTTTATTAGGAATAGTAATTGAAGTAATCCTCTTTCTTCTAAAAAGAGCCGGAAAAAAATAATTCTCTTCTTCTTTATTATACCAATTTATTTCCATAAATCTAATATTAATTTATGCTTTGCCATAGGACAATAATTTTACATATCAATCCTGAAGCCTTATACCACCAAGGTTATTCCTCGTAGAAACTTTGTTCAGCAAAATTAAAGCCACAGCCGAGGATTGAACTCGGGACCTCTAAGTTTTTTCCAAAAAAATTTTTAGGTTCCAATAAAAAAAAGCCACAGCCGAGGATTGAACTCGGGACCCCTACATTACCAATGTAACACTCTACCAGCTGAGCTACTGCGGCATACAAAACATTATCAAAAACTCTTTTTAATATTTATCATAAAAATTAATAATTCTTTTAAAATTGTCCCACACTAATTTCATTCTTTAAAATTTTTAGAATCACATTCAGAAATTTTACCTGTCAAAAATCACTTAAATTTCTCAAAAATCCCTTCTAAATTCAACTCAAATAAACTAACAGGCATTTTAATCTTCCAATTCTTCAAAATTTTGGGATGAATTTCTCCAATAGAACCAATTTTCTTATCTTCAAAATAAATTTCAGCAGCACGACCCTCAACATAATAATTTTCAATATTATCTTTAGCTTTAATTTCAAACTTAATATCCATAATTCTTTCCAAATAATCTAAAATTTGTTTTACATTAGTAAAATTTCCAGGAGTAAAAGCAACACATAATTTTTCAGATTCAATTATAGTTTCATTCTTCAATCCAAACACCCGACCAATTTCAAAAATCTTTTGAGGGTATTCCGCATCATTATTCTCAGATATAATCTTCAAAGCATAATGAGTCAAATTCTTTCTCAAAATACCAAAATCAGTTTTAGATTCTTCGAGTTCAACAAAACCTTTCTCTTGTTTTTCAGGCACACCCATTTTAGTAAATTGATCCTGTTTCTTAGTCAAATGATAATTGGAAATTTCCAACAATCCACAACTAACTAAAATCTCAGAAATTTTCCTTTTCATAACAGCATTAGAATCCTCTTTACCAATTGTAGAAATTTCAGGAATTATAGGTTCAAAGTTATCATAACCATAAGCAATACCAACATCCTCAATCAAATCAACCTCATGCAAAATATCAACTCTCCAGCTAGGAATCACCACAACTCCATCATTGTAACTATGCCCCATTTTTTCAATTAATAATTTAACATCCCTCTCCTTCAAATCAAGACCCAAAAGTTTATTCACATTTTCAATTGATAAATTCATTTTTTCAATTTCTAAAGAAGGAGTAACTTTATCCTTAACTTTCATTTGATAAATTCTCCCCCCCATTTCAGCCAAAACACTAACGACAATATTCAAACATTTCTCCAAAATTTCAAAATCAAAACCAGAACACTCAACAAAAACTTCTTTAGTTTTTTCAGTAACTCTTCCAGTTCTTTCAGAATTAATAATTGGGGGCATAGACAAAATATTATCTTCAGCATCAACAAAAACAGGAAATTTAATTTTCCCAGCCAAAAGATGAGCATATTCCTTTCCAGTTGGGTGCTTCTGCAAAATTTCTAAACCAGACATTTCCCTTGGAGCCTCAAGCGGATGAAATCTAATCTTATCTGGTTCAATTGCCTTATAAAAAATAGGCAAATTAATTTTTTCCAAAGGATAAATACCAATAGCCAATTTTTTCCTTCTACGACCAATAGTAGAATGTAATTTCTCCTGCAAATCAATAATATCTTTAATTTTATTATCATCCAATTTCAAACCTCGAACAATCGCACAAGCAGTAAAAGGTCTAACAGCCTTCACAGAAGAATCAACTTTAATCTCAAAATCTTTTTCAGGTTTGTGCAATTTATAATTTTTCAAACCAGTTTTCTTTCCCAAATAACCCAAAAATCCTCTCTTAAAACCATAATAAGATAACAAATCTGGTCTATTAGGAGTAATATCCAACTCAATTTCATTATCATCCAAACTCTCAACAGTCGTACCAAACAAAGCAATCTTCTGCTGCAGCTCTTCAGTCAATTTTCCAATTTCTTTCTCAAAAATTTTACGATTAAATTTTACACTTGCCATTTTTACTTTTCCAAAGGACAATTATCAAAATCATCCTTGCTTATCAAAACATATTTGTAAACAGATTTTATTAAATCATTGCTTCTAGAAAAATTAAAATTTCTTTTCTTTTCATAATATGTATGAAGAATGGTTTCAATCCCATTTTCTTCTAAATTTTTAATTACTGGAACAAAATCACTATCAGAAGCAATTAAAATAATTTTTTTCACTTCAGGAAATTTTATTGGAATATTTGTTAAATCCATAGCTAAACAAACATCCACTGCTTTTTGATGAAAAACAAGATTTCCATTAATTTTTAATCTCTGACATCTCCCTTCTCGAACAATAATTTCTTTTCTTTTCAATTTTTTAATAAATCGATCATATCCTTCTTTTTTTCTCTCTTCTATTTTAGTGGGAATTGCGTTTTGAAAAGGAGGGGCAGTATAATAAAAAATTTGTTTACAATTTAATTCTTGCTTTTCACAAAGATATTTTGCAAAATTATTCAAATCATAAACAAGATATTTTTCATTTCCAAAATAAAAACTTAATTTAGAAAGAAAACCAGCATCAACAAAAACTAAAGTATCTTTCAAAAATAAAGACTCATCCGGCAACCTCGAAAGATTACCGGGGAGCATGTTACCATCATTAACACTCCCCTCTTTATAAATTTTTTTATCTGAATTTATACTTATCATTTTCAATAAAAAGAAATTTCCTCTTTTGAATACTCTTCTTTTAATTTTTCTAACTCTTTATTCTCCAATAATCTATATTTTTCTAAATCTAAAAAAATTCTATTCATAAAGTCTTCCAAATAAGGTTCAGCAAATACAATTTGTAATTTTATTTGCTCTTCATTAATTAATTTTTTAACTAATTCCAAAAAACCTTTTGGTAATTTTATTCCACTAAAAATTTTTCTTAATTTATTTTCGATATTTAATTCGACTTCTTTCAAATCTTCAATTAAAAAAGAAGGATTTCCTAGATCTTTTTTTTCAATTAAAATAGATCTATTTAAATAATACCCCAGTAATTCTTTTAATTCTTTTAATTCATTTTTCATCTTATAACCTCAACCACGCTTTCATTTTTCTTAATTGATTAATATCATTTTTATATAATTCTCTCAAATCCTTAATTTGATAATAATCCATTAAAGTTCTATCAAATCCAGGACCCCAAGCCAAAATAGGAATATGCTCACCAAACAAAGGAATAGTAACTTCAGGTCTAAAAATTCCAGCGCCACCTAATTCCAACCAAACTTTTTTCTCAGGATGCCAAGCATCAATTTCAACTGAAGGTTCGGTATAAGGAAAATAAGCCGGCCTAAATCGAATATCATCAAAACCCATTTTCTTAAAAAACTGTTTCAAATATCCAAACAAATGTCTAAAATTAACATTTGAATCAATAACAATTCCTTCAGTCTGATTAAACTCAAAACCATGGGACCAATCAATAGTTTCATTTCTAAAACACTTTCCAACAGCAAAAAATTTCTTAGGTAAATTTTCTTTTTTTAATTTAGCAATAGTGTGAGCAGATAAACAAGTGGTATGGGTTCTTAAACACATTTTCTTAGCATTTTCCTCATCCCATTTATACTCCCAACCCTTACTTCCAGCAACACCGTGTTCATGAGCTTTCTTAATATTCTCAACTAATTTATTATTAGGCAACTCCCCTTTCTTATCAATAAAAAAAGTATCCTGCATTTCCCTAACTGGATGATCTTGTGCAGTAAATAAAGCATCAAAATTCCAAAAACTAGTTTTAACCATATCTCCAGTCATTTCTTCAAAGCCCATTTCAGTCCAAATCTTCCTAGCATTATCAATAGCAGCGTTTACAAAATGCCTTTTTCCTCCATTAATATGCGGTACAGGTAAACTCAAATCATATCTTCTAAATTTCTTACCTTTCCAATTCTTTTCACTTTTCAAAATTTCAGGAGTTATTTGTTCAATTAATTCCTTTTCAATATCTTTGGAATTCATAATTTCCTTACCTAATTTAGTAATTTTAATTTCAACCTTTTTTTCTTCTTCAATATAAATAATTCCTTTTCTCTTTTGAAGTTCCTTGAAAGCAAATTGCTGTTCAGAAGTCAAAAAATCACATTCAAGAGGCAAAGATTCAAGAAACAACTCTTCTAAACTCTTTCTAATAATTTCCTCCTTCGAAGCATTCAAAACAATTTTACCATTTTTCAACTCAATCAATGCTTTTTTCTTTAAAGCACCAATAGAAGCTTTGAATTCATCACTAGATAATCCGGTTTCCTTTTGAACATCACCCAAAGGCAAAATTCTTTTCTTATCTAAAACTAAAAGTAATCTCCTCTCAGGCAAACCCTTTTTTTTATATAATGCTCCATTAACATCAACACCTATAATTTTTTTCTTCTCAGTTACAAGCTCAACTAATTTTTTATTTTGTAAATACTCAAGAGCCCTCAAAACAGAAACTTTGTCCAAATTTGATTTCTTACAAATTTCTGACAATTTATCATTCAAATGAGGAAGAATTTTCTTCTCATTAGGACTTAAAGATTCCAATATCTTTTCCATTTTAATACAAAAATCATAATGATTAAAAAAGCTTTGTTTTTGAATTTTTATTCAATTTATTTTTATAAAAACAATTATTTCTAAAAATTCTAAAATCCGCTCCTTCTATAATTCTCAAACCAACCACTCAAACTTTACTCCACCAATTTAATTCTTAAAATTCAAACAACCACATTTTTAAATTTCAGTCTACCCATTATGAAAACTATAATAATAAGATTATCTGTTTTGGCAGATTTTTGTGCCCTTTGAATATTCCTTGTAGAAATTTATTTAACAAATTTCTTGACCCTCAAATCTCTCTACCCAACCCTCATATTTATAAATTTCTTTAAATTTAATTAATTATGAAAAATAAGAGGGGTCTTTCTCAAATTGTTACAACAATAATATTAATTTTATTGATAATTATGGCAATTGCAAGTATTTGGATTGTTGTAGATCGATTAATTTTGCAAGGAACAAGTAAAATCAATCTGGAACAATTTACAATAAATCTAAAAATAGTCTCTGCAAAAATAAATTATTCATCTGGAATAGCAGAAGTTAGAGTGAAAAGAAATCCAGGAGAGGGAAATTTAACTGGAATTAAATTTATTGTTGAAGATCCAAGAACAACTGAAGTATTTGAAGAAAGATTCATAAGATTTGAAGAACTTGCAGAAAAAACATTTAATATTGATTTACTTATTTCAGGGACCGATTTAATAATATACGAAATAGAAAAAATTTCGATAGCACCAATTTATGTAGCCGGATCAGGAATATCAGAAAGTTTGGGAAGTATAAGCGATAGCATATCTGGAGTAAAAGAATTAAACATAAATGGTTCAGAAGAAACAACAGAAGAGAATGAATCACAAACAGGAGAGGAATGTATAACTAATTTAGATTGTGGGGAAGATTATTTTATTGAAGGTACAAGAGCATGTGATATTTTTGGAAATGTAGTTCAATACAAAAAAACTTTTGAATGTGAAAATAACCTTTGTAATCTTCCAAAAAATGTTTTAACAACAAAAGAGTTATGTTCAACAGAAACTACCTGTCTTGAAGGATATTGTATAACAGAACCAATCGCATGCACAAATGAAACAATTACAACAGATTGTGGTATTGATGATTGGATTGGAATCACTGATTGTCAAATAAATCCAGAAGCAATTATTCAAAATTTTAGAACATATTTTTGTAATGAAGGATTTTGTGAATCAATAACAGAAACAAGAATAAAAGAAGAATGTATTGAAGATGAAATTTGTTATGGGGGAGAATGTTTAGAAGCATTAGAATGTACTCAAAATTCAGATTGTATTCCTGGAAAAATTTGTAAAGAAGGAAATTGTGAAATAGAGATTAAAATTAATAATGGATCTATTCGTTCTATTTGGCCTTTTGGAATTGGAGAATACTTTGATAGTTTTGATTTGCCTTTAGAAAGTGCAAATATTTCAGTTGGACAATATA
>CAZRBZ010000047.1:0-8219 GCA_964598515.1 Candidatus Woesearchaeota archaeon | reverse complement strand
ACCAATAATGTTCGGCATTGGAACAGGACTAATTGGACTTTTAATCTCCTATATTTTATATTCAAGCAATCAAATAAAAAGAAACTATTTTCTAATTTTACTTTTCTCATTCACATTTGCAATAAGTTTTGGAGTAGCACTAGAACTTCTAAAATTCTATTTAAAACAAATCCTAAATCAACCAATATCTGAAACAATTTATACATTTACAATGATGAATTTAACATATGTTCTAATTGGAGCAATAATCGCATCAATAATTGGATTTGCATATATGAAAACAAGATTCTCTTTCATTGAAAAAATTTTAAAAAAAATAACCAAAATAAATCCAGAACTATTCAAAAAATCAGACTCAATAGAAGAAATAATACAAGAAATAAAACAAGGCGAAGGAGAAACACAAGAATTCAAATCAACATTAAGAACTAATCTCCACATAAACCAACCAGATAAAAAAATAGAACATAGTATTCTAAAAACAATAACTGGATTCCTAAATTCAAAAGGAGGAATCATTTATATTGGAATCACCGACGAAGGAAAAGTTTTAGGAATAAAAAAAGACAATTTTGAAAACCCAGATAGATTCCACTTACACTTCACAAATTTATTTAAACAAAAAATAGGAAAAAAATATTTAAATCTAATTAACACAAAAACAATCCAAATAAAAGATAGACATATCTTCAGAATAGAATGTAAAAAATCCAAAAAACCAATTTTCATAAAAGATGGAAAAGAAGAATTTTTTTACACAAGAATCGGACCCCAAACAACAGAACTTAAAGGATCAGAATTAATTGAATATGTAGAAAAGAAATTTGGGAAGAAGTAATTCTTAAAATTTATGTAATTTTTGTGTATCTAACTTTTCAGAAATTATCTCTTCAAGTTTTGAAGGTGTTAATATATCTCTTTCAATTCCAATTGAAATTAAATATTGATTTACTAAGTTCATTCCCCCATTAGAAAAAGTTGGTCCTGCAATAGAATCTTTACGAATATACATTGTATCATTAGTCATTGACTCATATGTTCCTCTCCCAAAAGATTTGTGATGTGTAATAGTAATTGTAGAACTTGATTTTAATCCAATCTGACCATCTTTCCCTTTTTTCCTCAAATAAACTTCCCAATCTAATTTGTTATTAAATATTTTCGCAATTGTTAAAGCTTCTTTATCCGTTATTTGGTTTAATTTCCTTAAACCTTTAGATACATCATAACCAAATGCAGCATATATTTTTTTAATTTCTTCATCCATAATTTTTTTATAACTTATTTATTTAAAAGGATTTATATATTCTAAACTAACCTTTTCCAAAATTCCTTTAAAATATTCCGAAAACCTTTATAAAGGAATATGTCCTTTAAAAAGAATGACGACAACAAAACCTAAAAAAGAATCAGAATATAAAATTCAAAATATTGTGGCAACAACCTCATTAGAAAAACCTGTTCCTCTAACAAAATTGGCAAGAACACAACCTAATACAGAATATAATCCTGAAACATTTCCAGGTTTAGTTTTAAGAGTTAAAGAACCAAAATCAGCAGTTTTAGTATTCTCCTCAGGAAATTTGGTATGCACAGGAACAAAATCTTTAAGTCAAGTACGAAAAGTAATTGATGAAGTAATTAAACAATTAAAAAAAGTAAATGTAAATGTAACAATTAAACCAAAAATCACTGTGCAAAATATTGTAGCTTCAGGAACAATCAATTTGCAACTTAATTTGAACTACTTAGCATTAGAAATGGAAAATACAGAATATGAACCAGAACAGTTTCCAGGGTTAGTATACAAACTAGAAAATCCTAGTGCAACATTTCTACTTTTTTCAAATGGAAAACTTGTTTGTACAGGAACAAAAAATAAAAAAGAATTGGAAGAATCTATGGAAAAACTTCTCAAAAATGTAAAAGAAGCTTTGAAAGGTTATAAAAAAGCTAAAGTACAAAAATAAGTTAAATTATTTCATTTATAATCCAACTAATCAAATTTCCCAAAAAACCTTTTTTTAAATATTTGCAAAAACCTAAACTTAACCAATATCCTCATCGAAACCCTAATTAAACATATTAATACGAACAAAGGCTAACAATTTGTCTTTGCCCTTTGTTTAAAAAAATTATATTTGTGTATAAAAACTTCTCCCTTTAAAACTAATTGCCCAAAAATCCCAATCTATTACAATCATTTTTATAAATCGTATATACATTTCTTAAATATGGATGATATAGATTTCACACAAACACTACCAGAAGAAAGAGATGAAGAAAAAAAAGATGAATATAATTCTAAACAAGAAGAATTAATTCTTGAAGCAAAAACTTTCATAACTTCATATAAAGAAAAACTAAAATCCTCCCTAAGGGATGAAAATAATGTAATTTACATAGATTTTATGGAAATTGCAGAAGAAACACCTTTCCTATCAGAAGAAATTGTCAAAAATCCAGAAGAAACTCTGAGAAGTATGGAAGTTGCAATTGAAGAAATGGGTTTAGCAACAAACGTAAGAGTAAGGCTTTTCAATCTTCCAAAATCAAATGATGTTTTAATTAGAAATATCAGAGCAAAACATCTAAACGAATTAATTGTTCTGGAAGGAATTATTAGGCAATCCTCAGACGTAAGGCCACAAGTAGTAAATGCAAAATTTGAATGTCCAAGTTGTGGAACAATAATTTCAGTATTACAAATAGAAAAAAAATTCAGAGAACCATCACGTTGTTCATGTGGAAGAAGAGGTGCATTCAGATTAATTTCAAAAGAAATGGTTGATACACAAAGATTAATTATAGAAGAAGCACCAGATATGCTTCATGGTGGAGAACAACCAAAAAGAATTAATGTTTTTGTAAAAGAAGATCTGGTAGATCCAAAAATGGAAATAAGAACAACTCCTGGTTCAAGAGCAAAAGTAATTGGAATTTTAAAAGAAGTTCCAGTTCCCCTTTCAACAGGAGGGATGTCAACAAAATTCGAATTGGCAATAGAAGTAAATAACATTATTCCAATGGAAGAAACATTCGAAGAATTAGATATAAATGAAGAAGATGAATTACAAATTAAAGAACTTGCAGCAGATCCAAATGTTTATGAAAAACTAAGAGCCAGTGTGGCTCCATCCGTCTGGGGACTTGATGAAATAAAAGGATCACTATTACTTCAATTATTTGGGGGAGTAAAAAAAATGAAACCAGATGGCCAACACTCCAGAGGAGACATGCACATAATGATGATTGGGGACCCCGGTGTTGCAAAATCAGTTATTCTGGGGTTTATGGCCAGTATTTCACCAAAAGGACGTTATGTAGTGGGAAAATCAACTTCAGGTGCGGGTTTAACAGCAACAGTAGTAAAAGATGAGTATCTAAGAGGTTGGTCTTTAGAAGCAGGAGCAATGGTTTTAGCAAACAAAGGACTTGTATGTATAGACGAATTAGAAAAAATGACTCCTGAAGATCAATCATCAATGCACGAAGCAATGGAACAACAAACCGTTACAATTTCAAAAGCAAATGTTCAAGCAAGTCTAAAAGCAGAAACATCTGTTCTTGCAGCAGCAAACCCTAAATTTGGAAGATTTGATCCTAGCCAAGGAATTCCCCAACAAATTAATTTGCCTCCTGCGCTAATTAATAGATTTGATGTAATTTTTACAATGAGAGATATTCCAAGTAGAAGCAATGATACAAAAGTTGCAGATCACATATTATCAGAACATCAAACAGAAGCAAAAACAATGATAATTGAAAAAGATTTATTTAGAAAATATATTGCCTATGCAAGACAAAGAGTTCAACCAAAATTAACAAATGAAGCAGTAGAAAAAATGAAAGAATTTTATGTTAATCTAAGAAATAGACCAATGCTTGAAGGAAAAGAAATGAGAACCATTCCAATTTCAGCGAGACAATTAAACTCATTGGTAAGAATGGCAGAAGCAGCAGCAAAAATACGTATGTCAGAAACAGTAGACGAAACAGATGCAGAAGTTGCAATAAAACTAATGAAATATTATCTAGAACAATCAGGAATGGATGAAGATGGAAACATTGACATGGATAAAATAACTGGAAGAATGCCTTCAAGTAAAAGAAATAAAATATTCACAGTAAGAGATACAATCTATGCATTAACAGAAGAGGTAGGAGAACTAGTTCCAATAGAAAAAGTAATAGAAAAACTAGAAGGCCAAATAAAAGAAGAAGATATTGAAGAAGCTATTGAAAAACTAAAAAGAGAAGGTACCCTCTTCCAACCCAGAAGAGGATTTATTCAGAAGGTTTGATTGCCTACCATTATCAATAATATTTTAAATATGAAAATCTTAAAATAAATATGGCTACAAAAAGAAAAATCGATGGCCAATGTTATGAAGTTAGAGAAAGAAATACTTCTGGTGGCAAAAAAGGTACAATAATCAGAAAATGTCCAAAAAAAATTTCCAAAAAAAAGAGCGCGACCAAATCTAAAAAAGGATGGGGTCGCCCATATGGATACTAATATAATTATTCTTCTCATCCAAATTATTACTGCAATAATAACTGTTGCATATGTTATTTTAATTTCAAAAACTATAAAATCAAATAAAAAATTAAATCAAAACAGCCTTTTCAATGAAATAATTAAGCAAGAAAGATATCTCAAAATAAAATTATTAGAATATAGGAATAAAATTAATTCCTTAAAGAATCCAAATAAAAAAGAAGAAGCAATGTTAGACTATGACACAATGCTATTTAATTATTATGAATTTTTAGCAATTTGTTTATCTAAAAATATTGTTCAAGAAGAAAAAGCCAAATTATTTTTCCTAACTCCTCTGAAAAGCGTGAGAGAAATGTTTGAAAAAAGTATACTTTTTAAAAAAAACTTTGCTAAAAAAGAGGATTATCCAGGAATACAATGGTTAATTAAAAAATGGAATATCTAATTTCCTATTTTAAAATTCACAAGGCCTTATTGTAAAATAAGGTTATCCTTTAGGGAAACCACGTTCATGAATTTTATTCTACCAATCCTGAACTCCACTCAGCAAATCTTCCATCACCCATAAATCCACATAAATATTTAAAAAAGAACATTTCTTTCAACACCCATGACAGACCAATTTAAGCGAAACATTGCTTACAAATATAGAATAGGAGATATACTTTTAGCAAAACCAATTTTTGATAATGATAAATTCCTGTATCTAGAATTAGGAGAAACAAAAATATCAAGAGTGAATATTATTGGAAACATTGTAGATAAATATGATAGCGAAGGAGATAAACAATACTCTTTCTTTACATTAGATGATGGTTCAGGACAAATAAAATTAAAATCCTTTGGAGAAGACTCATTGAAATTTAAAGGAGTTATGCAAGGTCAAACAGTTGCAGTAATTGGAACAGTAAGAAACTGGAACAATGAAACATACATTCAATTAGAAATTATTTCTGAAAAAGATCCAAGATATTTACTTTTAAGAAAATTAGAAATTGAAAAAACAAGAAAAGAAAACACAAACCCCATTAAAAATAAGGAAGAAATTATTGCACTTAAAGATAAAATTCTAGATGCAATCAAAAACTCTGAAGAAGAGGGAGGAATGGATACAGATAAAATAATTACTAGTTTTAGAGAGGCATCACCCGATTTAATTAATCAAGAAATTCAAAAACTTTTAGAAGAAGGAATTATTTTCGAACCAAGACCTGGTCGATTAAGATATTTAGGTTAAAATTCTTAACAATGAAAACAAAAAATTATAATCAAATTTTTAAAGAATTTAAAAAAGTTCACAGAGGTATTTACCTGTTACAATTAAATTCTTTAAATAAAATAGAAAAAGGTAATTTAGAAATAATTGTAAAATTTAACAAACCTCAAGATGAAATAAAAGATATGAATCTAATAAAAGAATATCAAGAAGTTCCAATAATTTACAAAGAAAATTTAAATAGAAAAATTAAGACAATTGATTTTCAAAAATATAACAAAACCAATTATAGAAAATAAAAAATTTTGGTAATCAATCAGCTTTCCTGACAATTTTATAATCTAAATTATTTTTACCAAATATCTTTTTCAGCTTAACTACAGAATGAAAATTTTCCCCCTCCTTTTCATTCAATCTTATTTCTAATTTTTTTGCATCGACTACAATGCCTTCACCTTCCACATTCTCATGAATCTCAAAAAAATAAGGTTCAACTTCAAAAAATTCTGCATCTTTGAATATTTTTTTAGATAAATCATAAACTTTTTTGTATTTAGTAATTCCAGTAAAAGTATTAACTCTGCCATCAGCAAAACGCTTAACTTTAGAATAATATTCTAAATTGATATTTGGATAATTTTTCAAATTAATTTCTTGCATATCAACTACCATCCAAAAATCAACATTCACCCTTTAATAATAATTTGTTTACTAGAGAATATAGTTCAATAATCTTTTCTCCCCCAATAATTTTAACCTCATTTCACATTCCGTTAGTGGCAATAATAAAATTTGCTTTTTGCCCTTTTGCCTCAACCCAATAATCTTAAAAACTACTTCTTTCTATAATTTCTATGGAAGATTATGAAAAATTATTAGATGATGCTTATGAAAAAGTAAAAATTGTAGGGGGTTCAGATGAAAGATTTGAAATTCCTCCAATACAAGGATTTTTCCAAGGTAAAAAAACAATCCTTACAAACTTTTTTCAAATTGCTTCACATATAAGAAGAGAACCAGAACATATTCTAAAATTCTTAACAAAAGAACTAGCAACAAAAGCCATAATAGAAGGAGAAAAAATAGTTATTAATATGAAAGTATCAAGTAAAAAAATAAATCCAAAAATGCAACAATATGCAGAAGAATTTGTTTTATGTAAAGAATGTAAAAAACCAGATACAGAATTAATAAAAGAAGGTAAACAAACATTAATTCATTGTCTTGCTTGCGGTGCAAAACATCCAGTACGAACAAAAATTTAATTTTATATTTCTGATAAAAATAAGTTAACTCCTTTGAATTATAACTCAAAATAATAATCCAAATAATTAAATTCATCACACACACAAAATTTTAAATACCAGATATAATCTAAAATTTTTTTCGTTAGAAAATAATTATCCACAATACTCTCAAAATAAATTATTGTAAATCTGTAAAATATTCAATAATTTAAACTCAACTGATGCCTTTGCCATTGGAACGCTAATTAAACAATATCAATTCTAAAATTGTTTAGCAAAATTCTATTTAAAACTCATTCTTCTCACGTTCAAAACCTTTAAAAAAAGAAATTGCTTTAGTGATTTGTTCTAATAAGAACCTAAATTAAATAGAAGGGAGGAAAAAAATGGCAATACAAGGATACAGCGTTAAAGCGAAAAAAAAAGTAGACATTCAAGAACCTGCAATCAGTTTAACTAAGAGAGGAGGATTTATTGCAAAAGGGAAATGCCCTGAAACAGGAATAACTGTTTGTGCAATGATGTCTAAAGAAAAAGCAGAAAAAGCAATCGCAGATGGCGAAGCTAAAAAAGCTTACACAGACGAAGAGATTAAAATTATTGAGGCTAAAAAAGCTAAAAAATAAATTAATTAAACTCTTAAATTTTTATTTTTTTAATTATTAAATCGAAGGAGAAAGAAAATGTATGTAAATATAATCAATTCATATAGAACAGTTATCACAGTTTGCGATAAGGAGTTATTAGGTAAAACTTTCGAAGAAGGAAATAAACAATTAGACATAAAAGAATCTTTCTATAAAGGAGAAGAAGGGAAAATAATGGCTACTGAAGAAATAAAAAAAATTATTCAAGTTTGGGCACAAGAAGACGCAACATTTAATATTGTGGGAGAAAAATCAATACAATTATTTTTACAAAAAAATATTATAGATAAAAACTCAGTTAGAAATATTAATAAAATTCCTTATGCAATGATTTTACTTTAAGTCTTACAAATCTAAACTTTTCTCAAATAAAATTTATATAATCTAAACTAAATTAATATCTTCGCCAATAACAATAATTTAATTTTTAATTTTAATAAAATTTTTCTCTTTCAACCACCAAACTTATAAACCAAATTCTCAATAAATTAATATGGCATTTAAAAAAAGAACCAACAAATACAGTAGAAATGTTGATGAACCAAAAATTATGAGAGCGCCACTTCCAAAAGGAAGAGAAATGATTGGAATAATTGAACAAAGGT
>CAZRBZ010000046.1:0-8240 GCA_964598515.1 Candidatus Woesearchaeota archaeon | reverse complement strand
TATCTTTGTCATCAGGGTAATAGAAAAATACAATAATTGCTTTTAGGACAAAAGCGATTGGTTCAAGAGTATATCCTTTGTTTTCTCCTCCAAATTCTTCTACAACTTTCTTTGCAGCTTCTTGTATTGCATCTAAGTCTGCTTCTGGTGAAGTGGGCATTAGTTTGTATTTAGCACCATTTGTTCCTGCCATGATAGGTCATAGAGATTTTGGTTTATAAAATTATTGGGGGTAGAAAATTACTAAAATGAAATAATGTAAAAGAAATTAGCTGAACTAAAGTTCAGGATTGATAGACTAAAATTCACGCATATGATGCTGTGAATTTAAAAATTATAATTAGTGTGGAAAATTGTTGGATTGAAGGTTTAGAATTGTAGAAAAGTATTTATATTAAAAAGAAGTTAAAAATATATGACAGATGAAGAATTAATAAAATTAAATGAAAGAGCAGATAAGGAAAGAGAGGCGGCAGAAAAACTTAATGAAGAATCAAAGGAAATTTTAGAAAGAACAAAAACACTATTTCTTTAATTTTATTTTTCTATATTCTTGAAGAATATTTGACATTTTGTTAATTTGGTTATGGTATTTTGAAATTTGTCTTCTAAGAGATATCCCTTCTCTTTTTCTTTCAGGGGTTAAATTATCCATAAATTTTTGTCCAAAAAAAAGCACCAATTATTAAACCCAACCAACCAACGACTATAGTAAAAACAACATACATTTTGTTTACTTCAACATTATTTATCCAAAAATATACAAAGGTTGCTATGAAAATAGTTAATAATGTGATAACAAAAATAAATTGCATAGATTTAATATAATTTTCTTGTTTAAAAAATTCTTTTAATACTTCTTTAGCAATTATCAAGATAATTAACAAAAATATTAAAATAAAAATTCCAACACAAAGCAATATATTTTCAATTAACATTTATTTCAAATGAAAAATCCATTTATATTTTTTTTATATAATTTAAAATAATTCTTTTGCATAAATGGGTTCTATTTAAGATATAAAAGATTAAATGAAAAGAAAATTTTTTTCTAAAAACCAAACTCTTTCAAAAAAGTAACACAATCCTTAAAAAGAAGTGTGAATTTTTTTAATTATGGAAATTGGATATGAAAAGATTTTAGAGAAATTGTCGAAAGTTTCTGGTATTGAACAAGAGGAAATTGATAGAAGAGTTGAAGCTAAACGAGCTAAGTTATCCGGATTAATTAGTCGTGAGGGGGCATTACAAGTTATTGCTGCTGAATTAGGAATTTCTTTTGATAATGAAAAATTAAAGATTGATGAGTTGCTTCCTGGGATGAGAAAGGTGAATTTTAGTGGAAAAGTTATTACTATGTATCCAATTAGAACCTTTACTACAAAATCAGGTGATGAAGGAAAAGTTGCTAATATGATTGTTGCCGATGATTCCTCAAATATTAAAGTTGTTTTGTGGGATATTAATCATATTGCATTACTTGAGGCAGGAGATATTAAAGAAGGAACTTGTATTGATATTGCTGCTGGAAGCATGAGGGAGGGGGAGGTTCATATGGGAAGTTTTGCTGATTTGAAAGTTAGTAAGGAAACTTTTGAGAATGTTCAGACTGAAAAACCTGTAAAAGAAAAAGCAATTAAGGAATTTAATGTTGGAGATAAAATCACCACTCGTGCTTTTATTGTGCAGAGTTTTGATCCTAGATTTTATGAGGCTAATGTTGAAACTGGAAGAAAAATAACAGAAGAAGAATTAGCTAAGGGCGTTCCAACTGAAAAAAGGGCAATTTTGAATATTGTTCTTGATGATGGTACTGAAAATACTCGAGCCGTTTTATTTCACAACATGGTTCAAAAGTTGGGTTTAACTGAACAGGATAATGCTGAACTTATAGCTCAACAAAAACAAAATATTTTGGGGAAGGAAATGATTTTTGGGGGAAATGTTCGAATGAATTCTTATTTTAACAATCCAGAATTGATTGTTGATTCTGTGGAAGAGATGGATTTGGACAAAGAGATCGCTGCTTTAGAGTAGGCTTGAAAAATTGTTTAGTTTGATTTTATTTTAGAAAGAAAAAATTTAATTTGCTGTGCTCGTTTATAAATTTTAAATTATCACTTTGGAGAGGATATGGAAGGTTGGAGGATTTTTGGTAATTGAGAAGAAATTTATTTATATAAATTTTTGGGGAAATTAAGGTGGAATTAAAATTTGGGTTGGAAAATTTATTACAAGTCTATTTCTCTTCGATCATTATTTTTTAAAAAGTATATCTTACATTGATATAAACCTTATAAATAGAAATCATTTTCTTCTTATGTATGGTAATAAAAAAAGATACGGAGAATATTAAAGATGCAATTTCTGGGGAAGGAAAGGTGACGAAGAAAAAAACTGTTAAAAAGGTTAAAGAAGAAAAAGAACCGATCTTTGAAGATTTACCAGGGATTGGACCTGCTGCTGTTGCTAAGTTGGAAAGTGCTGGAATTTTTGATATGATGAGTTTGGCTGTTATGAGTCCTGCTGCTTTGAGTGATACTGCTGGTGTAAGTGCTGCTGTGGGAAGAAAAGCTATTCAGGCTGCTAGAGATTTGTTACAGTTAGGTTTTAGTGATGGTATGGAGTTTGCAAGGAAGAGAGCGAATGTTTTACATATTACTACTGGGAGTAAGAATTTTGATGAACTTTTGGGTGGAAAGGGAATTGAATCTCGAGCCATTACTGAAGCATTTGGTGCTTTTGGTTCGGGTAAAACTCAATTAGGTTTGGCTTTGGCTATTAATGCGCAATTACCTCTTGAACAGGGTGGTGCAGCAGGAAAATCTGTTTATATTGATACTGAGGGAACTTTTAGGCCGTCAAGAATTAAACAAATGGCTGAAGGGATTGGTGCTAATCCTGAAATGGTTTTGAAAAATATTTTGGTTGCAAGAGCTTTTAATTCTGATCATCAGATGTTATTATTGGAAAAGGTTGGAGATTTGATTAAATCTGGTGAACCTATTAAGATTGTTATTGTTGATTCTTTGACTGCACATTTTAGGGCCGAGTTTGCTGGTCGTGGCCAATTAGCTGATAGACAGCAGAAGTTGAATAGGTATTTGCATGATTTGATGAAATTGGCTGAGACTCATAATTTGGCTGTTTATGTTACTAATCAGGTTATGGCTAATCCTGCTCAAATGTTTGGGGATCCTACTACAGCTATTGGGGGTAATATTGTTGGACATGCTTCTACTTTTAGATTGTATTTGAGAAGAGCTAAGCAAGGTTCTCGTGTTGCTAAATTAATTGATAGTCCCAATTTACCTGATGGAGAGGCAGTTTATTTTGTTACTACGCATGGAATTAGAGATAAAGCCTAGTTTTTGTTTTCTTTTTAATTTATATGTCGTTATTTTATTTTTTACGTAGCAAATGCTACATTGCAAAATAAAATGTCTAATCTAAACCTAAAAATTTAAACAAAAATGAGGGGAGGCAAGGGAAGAAAGATTAAGGACAATAATTCTTAAATAGGTTGATTGATTGTTTTTAATATGAGTTTGAAAAAAGTTTGGCAACATATTTTTAAGAAAA
This sequence comes from Candidatus Woesearchaeota archaeon, assembly GCA_964598515.1. Classification (GTDB taxonomy): domain Archaea; phylum Nanobdellota; class Nanobdellia; order Pacearchaeales; family GW2011-AR1; genus GW2011-AR1. Next base: position 4,658 of record CAZRBZ010000046.1, on the reverse strand, counting down.
GGGAAAGTAGTTTTAAATTTTATAGAAGTTAAGGGTATTTTTCCACGAGAACCTATTTTATATGGCCTGTATGTTGGGAGACTTGACTTTATTGGAGCGAGTTATATAAAAAATAATAATATTGAATATGTTTCTAAACCAATTAAAAGGAATTTAAAGAATAAAATTTAATCGACATTATTTGTAGTTTGGAATTATCAATCTCTGTCCAATTTTTAATTTTTTAGTATTTGTTATTTTATTTTTTTGCATTATTTTTTTGTATGAAATTCCAAATTTATTTCCTATTCCACTAAGGGTGTCTCCTCTTTTTACCATGTAATATTTATTTTTTGGTTTTGGCATTGGATTTTCTTTTGATATTTTTTTATAAAAATTTTCTTTAGTTTCTTTTGGAACTCTGAATATAAATTCATATTTTCCTTTTACCATATATTTTGGAGGAGTTGACCACATTTGGTTTAATTTATCTTCGGTGTAGGAAGGATTATATTTTCTTAGTGTTTTTGTTGTTATACTTAAAGTTTTTGAAATAACATCCAAATCTGTTTGTTGTCTTATGACTATTGTATCAAACTCATTTTTCATTATTTTTTCAAGTATGGTATCTTTTTTTGGAGGGCTTGTTTGCATTTCATTTGCTAATTCCATAAATGCATAAATTTTTGGAATATGATTTTCAGTTTCTTTTGGTAGAATTCCACTTTCTAATAGTTCTTTGTAACTTGATGCATTTATTTTATTAATTTGCCTTATAATTCGCCCTTGTCCTGCATTGTATGAAGCAATAGCCATTGCTGGATCATTAAAAATATCATTAAGATATCCCATATAATTTATTGATGCTTCTAGAGATTTTATTGGATCAAGCCTTTCATCACACCAATTCCCATAAACTTTTAACCCATATTGTTTTGCTGTCCAAGACATGAATTGGGCAATTCCTGTTGCTCCCGCATTTGATTTAATTTTTGGATTCATGGAGCTTTCAATTGGATACATCCATTTAATGAAAGGATCAAGATCTTTTTCTTGTAATAATGAATCTATATATGGAAAATATTGATAGGTATTTTTTAATGTTTTTTTAAACCATCTATTTCCTCTTGTTTGATAATATTTTTTCCAATAAGCAACTTTTTTTGCAAATTTTTTCCCTATTGGAAATTTTTCTTTTTGTAAAACTTCGTTGATTTCTTCTTCTGTAACAGTTATTCCATTTTTTTCTCTTTCTTTTATTTCATTGTATGCTTCTAATCTTTTTAGTTGATCATTAAAGGATAAAAATTCATAATCTTGAGATTTTAGATTTGATTGTGAAAGCAATCTTAAACTTGTTCTATATAACCTATTTGCTTTGTTCTCATTACCTTTGTAAAATTCTTCTGTTGCAAGTTCGGTTAATTTCTTTGATTGTGAATATGCGTCTTTTCCCATTATTGTATCCAATGAATTTATTTTTTCTATTATTTTTTCAATATAAATTGTATCCTGAATGATTTGTGGTTTTTGATAAGATAATTTTTTTGTAGAATTACAAGAAATTATAAATGGTATTGCGACCAAAAGAGATAATAAATTTTTCATAGCATTATTTAGTAATAAATGAATTTAAAGATTGTTGGCTTTGAGAATATGTTTTGTTAAATAAACAATTCATGAACTGTTTTGTATTCCCAAAGTTCTGAATCGCTAAACCAAAGTCCAATTTCATGTTCTGCATCTTTTTTGTTTGCTGATGCATGAACTAAATTATATACTGATTTTATGTAATTGTTTATATCATCAGCTCTTGCGTAAGTCATATTTGAATAATCTCCCCTTATTGTTCCAGGAACTGCAGAGAATGGTTCTGTTTTTCCGACCATTTTTCTTGTTTGGCCTATGGCATTTGGTCCTTCCAAAACAAAAGCTATTACTGGCCCCATTCCAAGAAATTGTTTTAGTCCATTAAGAACTTTTTCTCCATGTCTTTCTTTTACGTCGTAATAATGTTTTTCTACAAATTCTTCTGAAGGATGAATCATTTTCATTCCAATAATTTTTAATCCTACTTTTTCAAATCTACCAATAATTTCCCCAGCTATTTGTCTCTGAATTGTATCTGGTTTTAAAATTACTAATGTTCTTTCCATATTGTGTTAAATTTGTTTAAGTTTAAAAAGTTTTATTTGTTTTTTAGATATGTCAAAATTATTGATTCTGGAACAAAATTATCCAAACTTATTTAAATTAATTTTTCTTTTTACAGAAGTTAAAAAATGGTTATGAATCAGATTATTATTCTAATTGTCTTGATTATTTTTTCAGCATTATTTTCAGGAATTGAAACAGCTTTGATGGCAATTAGTAAAGTGAAAGTTAATTCTTTAGTTGAACAGAAAAAAAAGGGAGCTTTGGCTTTGAAAAGAGTTAAAGAAAAAACTTCTAAAATGATTATTACAATTTTAATTGGAAATAATGTTGTAAATATAGCCGCGGCTGCTTTTGCAACAGTGGTTTTTATGGAATTATTTGGTTCTAAGGGTGTTGGGATTGCAACAGGGGTTATGACTTTTATGATTTTAGTATTTGGGGAAATTACTCCAAAAACTTTTGCAGCTCAAAATGCGGAAAAAGTTTCTTTATTTATTGCAGGGCCTTTAGAAATTTTAATGAACATTTTAAATCCAATTGTTTGGTTTTTTGAGAGGATTACGGGATTTGTTACTAAGTTATCTGGAGTAAAGAACGAGAAAGAAGTTTCTGAGGAGGAATTAAAGTCATTTTTGGTTATGGGGAGGAAAGAAGGTGTTTTAGAAAAAGATGAAGCTGAGATGATGCATAATATTTTGGATTTTAAAGATACAAAAGTTGTTGAGGTTATGACTCATGAAGATGAAATTGAAATGATTGATGGGGATAAATATATTAAAGATGTTCTTGAATTTATTGTTAAATCTCCTTTTTCAAAGTATCCAGTATATTTGAAAGAAAGAGACAATGTTATTGGAGTAATTGATGTTGATGAGATTTTGCGTGCACTTTATGAAAAAAAGATAAGCAAAAAAATTAAATTTCTTGTAAAAGAAATTTTGTTTGTTCCAGAATCTAAAGATGTGGATGATTTGTTGGGTGAATTAGATAAGAGAAATGAGAAAGTTGCTTTGGTTGTTAATGAATATGAAGATGTTATTGGGCTTGTTAGTGTGGAGGATATTTTGGAGGAAATTGTTGGTGATGTATTTGATAAAAGTAGAAGAAGAAGTTCTTATTTAACTAAAATTGGTGATAATGTTTTTAGAACTAAAGCTAAAATTCCTTTAGAAGAGTTAAATAAAATTTTGGGTGTTAAGTTGGAATCTAAAACTTCTAATACTCTTGGGGGATTTATTCAAGATAGATTAGAGAAGATTCCTAAAAAAGGTGAAAAGATTAAGTTTAGAAAATTAATTTTTGAAGTTGAAAAAGTTACTAACAAAGGGATTGAGTTAGTTAAAATTAGGAAAAGTTGAATTTTAGGAAGATTGAAATTTACTGAACTAAATAATTGTTCGCTAACACTCATTATTTATTTATAATTATCCGTCCCGCTGGGTGCGTTAATTGAGTTTAGGTTTTCAACAGGATTACCCTCAGACTTTATAAAAATTTAATAATTCATTCTAGAACTTGTTGGAGATAATTAAATTCTTTAGCGGAGAGATTTTAATTTGTGTTTAGCGATTAAAATTTCGTGAGTGTAACAAATCTAATAATTGAAAAATAAAATTTTATAATTACTTTTGGTTACGACCGCGGAGAGTTAACTTGCAGAATTAATATGTTAAATTATCGCCCCACTGGCAAAGACATAAATTGTTGGAGGGTTTTTAGATAATAGTGAATTGGGTTTTTGGGAGAAGAAATTATTTATTTCTTCTTTTATTAAAATGTTCAGCTGTTGAGGGTGGAGCATCCCTTAGATTTAAAAATTTGTAATGTGCATCTTTTGATGTTTCTTTACATTTTTTGCAATTCTCTTTTAAGGTATATGTTTTACATTTAGGACATTTTTTTAGTTTCATAGAAATAAATAGGTTAATTTGTTTAAAATTCTTCCGTCTCTATTCCCGGCCACCATTTGAACACTTGAATTTCCTCAATTAGTAAATTAACTTTTAGTTAATTATTATTTGTTGATAGATTTAGCAAATTATTTAAAATTATTCTAAATTAGTTACATATTCGTGAAGTCTTGAAGGTAATTTTACTCCAAGTTTTTCTTCTACTTCTGAAGGTTTTACCCAAATTAATTCTGTGATTTTTTGACTAGGATTAAGTTCCCCTTCCCCTTTTTCACATAAAAAATGTAATTTTAGTTTATTTGGGTTTTTTAATAAATTTTCAGCGTAAACTGCTCCTAAATTGTGAATTATGTACCCAGTTGTTTCTTTAACTGTCCTTTTTAAGCATTTATCCAATTCCTCTCCATGTGTTAAATCTCCTTCTATGAAAGAATAATGGTCTTCTTTATTTATTCTTCCAACCAATATTTTTCTAGTGGCAGTATCAAAGATTATCCCTACGATTTTCACATAAAATAGTTCTTTTTCCATAATAATCTTTGTTATTTTGGGTTTTTAAGTATTTTTATTCTTTATGTAGTGAATTAAACAAAAATACTAGAAAGATTTTTT
>CAZRBZ010000045.1:4616-8271 GCA_964598515.1 Candidatus Woesearchaeota archaeon | reverse complement strand
TAAAAATCTAATAATTAACTCAGAATTTATTTTTTAGATAATTATTTGTCTTAAGAGCGAAAAGTAAATTTGCGTCTAGTAATTTAATTGAGCAAGTATGTTCTCTAAATTATTATCTCCTCATAACAAATAACTTTAACTTTTCTAGGTGAATAAACATTGTCATAAGAATTTATCAAAATTTCCTTAGAATAAATTTCTCCTTTACTTTCAAAATCAAGAACACATGCATCTTCTGGTAAACAAATATTCATAAAACAATTTTCAAATTCTTCTAAAAAATAAATTTTTAAATTCTCAGGAAAACCACTCTCATTAGAATTGATTGGTAACGCACTTAAACTTAAAATATTTTCTCTAAAAGAATCATTTATCTGTACCGTATTTAAAAAAATTGCTTGTTTTTGATTGATAATTTTTCCTTTTTCAAATTTCACTTCATCACCTTTTATAATTATCATTAAAACACCCATCAATAATAATATTGCTAAAAATACTTCAACAATTCTTATCCAACCTTTTTTATTTTTCTTTACCATATTTTAATAATTAAACTCCCAATTTTTTCATTAGCATATTTATCTAAATAATTAATTGAAACCTGTTTTGCAAAAATTTCTGTTTTTAATTCCTTAAATTCACCACTTGTTATATTTGTTCCATCAGCATATTCAAATTGAACATGGAAATCAACATTACTCGGAATTCCAAAATTGTTTTTTACAATACTATAATTTGCTTCCATTTCTTCAATAAAAGAAATAATTTTTTTTTCTAAAATTCTTTTTTCACTAGAAATACTATCTACTTCAACGGACACACAATCTGCTCCAGAAAAGCTTCCCGTATTTTCAAAAAAATTATCAGAATAATAAGCTTTTACAAATCCCAATCCTCCAGGTATAAGAATAGTATTTCCAACAATTTCAGAAGCTATTTCCCCAGATTTATTTTTCACAATAACAACCCTTTCAGAAAAATCATAATCTGGATTTAAAATTTCTATACATCCCCCTATATTATCTGTATTATTAATTCTAGAGGTATAAACTAATCCAGAAATTTCTTTAATGATTTCAATTTTAATGGTTTCAAAAACATCTTCATTTTGTTTTTTTGAGTCAATGGGTGAAACGACAATTACATATGCAAAAATTAAAAAAACAATAAACATAGTAAAAGATAAAATCATTCCAACATGTGATCCTTTTTTATTTTTCATTTTAACCCAAGATAATATTTGCAATAGTTGATATCAAAAATGATAAAAACATCAAACCAAAAGAATGCTTAACCCCCGCTTTAATATTTCCCTCAGCTAGTTTTCCAATAACAAGCCCAGTAAAAAACCCTTGAACTAGAATCAAATATAAAAAAGAATTAGAAATTTGTTCTTGTTCAGCTTCAACATTTCCCGTGCTACCCAATCCTCCGCCTCCAAATCCTAAATTCCCTCCCACATTACCCATTCCAGAAACCATCGGAATAATTTGAAATTGCATAATAATAATAATAATAATAAATACTAAGAAAATAATATATCCTTGAACAACTAATGTAGAAATTGAAGCTTTTCTTTCTTTCTTTAATTTATCTGACATATTAACTGCATCAGCAACAGCCTCAAGAATTTCCCCAATATCTCCTCCTGCTCTTTCTGCTTGCCCAATTAATGTCAAAGCTCTTGCAATTGATTTATTATTAACATCTTTTGCAAAAACTTTCAATCCTTTACCCAAGGGAATTCCTAATGAAATTTGATTTGCTAATTTTTTAATATGTGAAGTCAAAACACCATAATTTTTATTAGTCATATTGATGATGCTTTTACTAATTGGAGTTCCAGTTTTTACACTTTCAACAAGATTTCTTGCAAATTCCAAAAACATTTCTTCCTTTTCTTGAGCAATTTTATTTTCTTGAGTAATTCTGATAATTATTGGGAGTGTTCCAATTAAAATTCCTATTCCAATAAAAATTGAAAAATTTTCTCGATTAAGAAAAAAATAAGCTATTAAAATTAAAATTAAACCAATTCCAATACCAATCAAATCTTTATCTTTTATTTGTGTTCCCATTATTTTTGCCTCTTTATTTGTAAAAATGTTAAAAATATTATATTTATAACAATAACTCCTAAAATAATCATTAACCCAATCGCCGTAATACTCATGGAAATACCTAATCCACTTATTTTCATAATCATCATTAAAAGCATTAAAATCATTGGAGCTGCAATAACAAGACTAATATAAATATCCATAAAAGTTTCAGCAGCTTTTGCAGCTTTTTGTTGTTCAATTTTATAATCAAATAATAATGTTTCAGCTCTTTTTTCAAAGAATTTAGGTAAATCTCCTCCAGAATTAATTGTAGTTACAAGCCCATTCAAAAGTTCAGCTAATTCTTTACTCGGACTATTTTTGGCAGTATTTTTCAAAGCACTAACAATATCATATCCATATAAATTAATTTCATTAATCATTTTTTTAAATTCTTTTTCAATAGCTGGATATTCTTTTGTAGAAATAATAATTTTAAAAATATTAATAGGATTAATCATAGATCCAGAAATTGCAGACATATGAATTGTTGCAAAAGGCAATTCTTCATCAATAGCATATTCAGCAGATTTTTTTTCAAGAGAGGGATAAATATACATCATTAAAAATGTGCCAATAGGCACAACAAATAAAATCCAAAAAACTTTAAAAAATCTTATATTCACCATTTCAGTAGCACGTGTTATAATTGGAAGTGTTGCTCCAAAATTAAAAAATAAAAAAAACAAAAATAAAAAACCTCCCACAATTAAAGATAATAAAGTTGTTAGAAGAATCATGGAAACATATCCAGTAGGAGTATAATCTAAATTTGCCCTAGTCAATTCATTTTCCATTTTTTTGAAAGATTCTTTTTTCAATAATTTTCTCGAAAGTTTTGAAAATAATTGGCTAGCTACTTTAAAATAAATTGATTTATCCTCTTTCTTTTTTTCTCTTGCTTTTTTTTCTTTTTCTTTTGATTTTTTTAATCTTCTTAAAGTTTCTTTTTCTAATCCTTTTGGGGAAATTTCTTTTAATGAGAAAATTTTTCCCCCTTCGCTAAATAATTTATTTTTTATTTCTTCATTTTTATTTTCTTTTTTTTCTATTTCTTTTGATTCTTTTTCAAGAGATTTAGAAAAAATAAACTCATTTAATTTTATTTTAATTTTTGAATTTGAATCAATTATTTTTTTATTTAAAATTTTTATTTGAGAATCAATTAAATTTTCTTCTTCTTCTCTAGAATTAATTAACAACTCATTTAATTTTTCAATTTCTTCAACAGCTTTTTTTTGATCTGTTAAAATTTTTATTATTGTTTGCAGTTTATCTTCTTTTGAAATCATATGTTCTTAATTTTCATTTGTTTTTTAATTAATGGACACCCGAGGCTCCACTTGGGGTCATCCCTTGTGGAAAGGGCAACCGTCTCTGTGTCGAGTAGGGAGTATAAAAATTCGTTTTTTTGTTTTTTGCGAATTTGTCATAAATTGTTTTTGAAATCACCTTTTTTAAGAGGTGGATGCCTTTTCAAAAAAATTCCCAAAGGGCGACCGTCTCTGTGTCGAGTAGGGAGTATAAAAATTCGTTTTTTTGTTTTTTGCGAA
>CAZRBZ010000045.1:0-4516 GCA_964598515.1 Candidatus Woesearchaeota archaeon | reverse complement strand
TGTGTCGAGTAGGGAGTATAAAAATTCGTTTTTTTGTTTTTTGCGAATTTGTCATTTAATTAAATTTCCAATTTGTTCATTTAATTTTAAACATTCTTTTTTCAAATCATTGAATTTTTTAGGATCATTTTCTTCTTTTGCATTAGCCAAATTTTTCAATTTTTTATCTAAAGAATTAATTAGCTGTTTTACAAAAATTAAATTTTCTTCTTTCATTTTATATCAAATTTTTTTAAAACAGTTTCGGGTTTTTTATAGTATTCATTGATAATATCTTGCACTTCATTAAATTTGAAAACTTTTTGTTGAAACATTTTATGTAATAATTCGGCCCTCCTTCTAAATTCAACGGAAAGTAAATCTAAACTAATTCCATATCTTTCTTTTATTTTTTGAAACATTTTACTTTCTTTCTTAAAATAAAATCTATCCTCGGTTGCATTCCACACAAAAGGAGTATTTGTTAACGCAATACCTTCCGTATCAACATTAACAATTTCAACAATTTCTCTTAATTTTCTTGTTTCTTGATTATTAACAATAGCATGAGTCATAATACACATACTATCCAAAACATTAAGTAAAGAAGGAGACAATTCAATTGGAGGAGTTTCTAATCTTTTAATAACAGTTTCAATTGAATCAGCATGCATAGTAGCAATAGAAGAATGTCCCGAGGCCATACCCTGAAATAAAACAGAGGCCTCTTTACCTCTAACTTCTCCCACAATAACATAATCTGGATTTTGTCTAAATGAAGCTTTTAATAAATCATATAAACCCACTTCCCCCATTTTTCCCATCCCTGTTGCAGCACGAGAAACACTTGGTAACCAATTCTCTCTTGGAAGATTTAATTCACGAGTATCTTCAATAGTTACAACTCTAGCTTCAGGAGGAATAAAAAAAGTAATAGCATTAAGCAAAGTTGTTTTACCTGAAGCAGTTCCACCAACAAGTAATAAATTCATTTTATATTCTACAAGCAACCACAAATAAGCAAGCATTTCAGGACTTAAAGTTTTAAATCCAATTAATTGAACAGGTGTCCAAGGAGTTTTAGTAAATTTACGAATTGTAAATGTTGGACCTTTACTTGTAATATCTTTAGTATATGTAGCATTAACCCTAGAACCATCAGGTAAAGAACCATCCAAAATAGGTTTAGCATAAGAAATATATTTCCCACATCTTTGAGCCAATTTTTCAACAAAACTTTCTAATTTTTCACTACTATTAAAAATTAAATTTGTTTTAAGATTTCTAAATACTCTATGAACTATATAAATTGGAGTATTAGCTCCATTACATTCTATATCTTCCACAAAATAATCTCTCAATAACGGTTCAGTTTCATTAAATCCAATAAAATCTCTACAAAGATAATAATATATTTTTTTATAAGATTCATAACTCAAATTAATTCCAAGTTCAATTGCTAAAAGTTTTAATCTTCTATCAATATATTCAAAAAGAGTTTCATTTCCTTGACCAATAATTTTTTTAAAATTAATCATGCTTCTAAGTGCAGCAACAATTTGATCCCGATATAATTCTTCTTCTTTTGTTAATAATGGTTCTTCAATTTCATACATTACTTCATATTTTTTAGGATTCCAATAAATATGCACATAAGTAAACGGAGAAATCAAACAATATCTCACATCAATTTTAGTTTTATCTTTAATTTTTTTTAAGGGAGGGATTTTTGGCGTAAAATCAATCGCGACTTGAGGATAATCCAAAATTCCTACTTTTTTCTTTATCATTTTAAATATTCAGTTTAATTCAAAATCAATTGTTTGATTTATTCCTCCTTTATTCGAGATGAATATTGTATATGGGGTAGGGGATTTAGAAATAATTTTATTTTCTTCTTTCCCAAAATAAGTTATATTTAAATTTTCATATTTTTTTGTAAGGGTAATTTTATAATTTCTCCCTTTCTCTTCGGTCAATATTTCTATTCCTCCCTCTTCAATAATTTCCCCTGGCTGACTATAAAGATAATTTCCCTCAAGTAAAAATAAAATAGAATCATTTTCACAATTTATTTCAAGTTCTCCTTTTTTTAAACTGATTTCAATTTTCCTTTTATTTCCAATTCCTCCTTCTTTAATTTCAGTTATTATGGAGTCAATTTCTTTTATCATCCCAATAGATTGTTCAATTATTGCTTGATCTTGTAATTCTTCTATTTTAGGTTTTACAAACGATAAAACAAGACCAATTAAAACAAAAGCAACTAAAGTATATGTAACTGTTTCAATCCAAACTTGTCCTCTTTTTTTCATAAAAATCACCTTTATTTTAAAAGAGATTTTCAATTTAAATAGTTAATGTCTTCAACAATAATTTATTTGTGAGGTGGAATCAGCAACATCACATTGATTTTGATTTATTTTTGGAGCAAGCTCAATTTTTTTAGGAAATGAATCAATTCCATAAACATAATATGTTTTTCCTCCTTCTTTAGAAGGTAATTTCACACCTGTAGAATTGTTTGGATAATTTGTAACTCCTTCAATTGTTATATTTTGATTAGTCAAAGTAAAAGTTTTAGAAGAAGTTTCCATCGAAATTCCAACCAATAAAGAATCGATTTCAATCTCTCCTCGACTTATAGAAATTTGTAAAATATTATCACTAGAATTATAACAAGTATATTCACCATTAATTTTTATTTTTTCAAATATTCCATAACAAGATTCAGTTTTTTCAAGACGTTCTTCAACAAAAGATTGAATAGTTCCCCAAATTCCTGCAATCAAAGCTATGGCAAGTGCAATTAAAAGAACAGTTGATACAACTTGAGAAAGTGCTTTTTTATTTTTCATTTTATTTCAACTCATTGAAACATAAATTCCATGTCTATCCTCACAAGTATATGCTTTTTCGCCAGTTGCTGTACTTCCAATCAATACAGGAATTAATAATATTTCTTCTCCAGGGGTAGAAATTATTCCAGAATAAGTTCCTCCTTGAGTTAATCCAGTTTCTGGCCAACTTCCATCATCTCCCAAAAATTCTGTAGAATAAGAACCTTCTGAAGTTATTTTAGCTTTCAATTTGTATACTGGAACATTTCCAATGTTAGATACATGAACATATCCACCTGAATAACCTGCTTCCAAAGCAACATCTTCACATACTAATTTAATATTTGTGTTAGTATCAAATTTAGTTATAGCTTCTTCAGTAATTCCTCTAAACCATAAGAATACAATCAAACCAATCACAATCACAATAGCAATTAATAAAACAGTTGCAATCACAGGGGATAGGCCTTTTTTATCTCTCATATTTTACCTAATCTTTTTTAGTTTTTAAATTTAGTTACAATTTATTTTTTCAGTTATCTTAGCACCACTACAACTAACAAATCTAATTTTATTATTTTCTTCTTGAAATCTCGCAGGAATAAATTCAATTAATTCTATATTTGGAGGCAAATTATCAAATATATACCCATTTTCATTTCCTGGTTTCATAAAATTTTCATTTCCCAATGTAACTACAACGGCACTCCCATAAATTTCTCCAGGAGGTTGATTCAAATTTTTAGATAAATCTATTGTTGCAATTTTTTGTTCGGTATTATTTGAAGCATGAATAAAAAATCCAGCTAAATTAAATTTCCCATTATTTTTCAAAGTTATATTTAATTGATTTGTAGAACAATTATAATCTTTCAAAACAATCGAAACTCCTCCTGGACATTCCAAAGCATCTGCAGGAACATATGTTTTTAGATAATTATATACAATTACACTCATAACAATTCCCATTGTAACTAATAAAACATATCCAATTATTGCACTCACAGCTTTTTTGTTTCTAACCATATATTATATACCTCTCACTATTAATTATATGGTGAACTAGATAATAAAAGTTTTGTCCTTTTTCTAATTTGAAAATATATTCATTCTCTTCAATTTTAATTTTAAATTCATCAATAAAAGTATAATCTTTTTCAATAATCCCACTTTCAGTTATTTCAAGATATTCTGTCCCATTATATACACTAATCAAAGTTTCCTCGATTTTATTCCCAAAAAGTTTAATTGAGCCTTGTTTACCAAAAATGAATAAACTATCTTTCTCCACTCCAATTTTATTTATATAATTTTTTGAAAAATTAAGAAAAATATCTCCAGTTTCAATATCACTTAATGAATTATAAGAAACATAATCCAAAATATATCTTTTTTCAATATTCAATTCATCTGATAAATATTTTAAATCAAAAGTTTGAACCCTTTTTCCAGAGTTAACTATTGTAATAAAGCCCATAAAAATAGAAATAATGATAATTATTGTAACCAGATAAAATTGTCCTTTTTTTTCCATATATCTTTTATTGAATTTTTATATTTAAATATTTTTAATTTTAATCAATGGACCCCAGGGGGTCTCATAGGCTGTTTTTGAAACCACAACTTAAACCAAAATCACTGCGTGGATTTTGTGTTTCAAATTTTTCCTCAAGTCGTGGATGCCTTTTCAAAAAAGA
>CAZRBZ010000044.1:0-8286 GCA_964598515.1 Candidatus Woesearchaeota archaeon | reverse complement strand
TTTTTTTTTTTTTTTAAAAAATAATTATAAAATTCCAGAAATTAACAAAACCAAAATAAAATCTATTGCTACTTGAAAAATGGAATGAATATTTATTTTAGAAATAAGAAAATAATAGAATACCAAAACAATTAACATTGAAAGAACAAATAAGGAAGGACCCCAATCCTTCTGTTTTTTATTAACTATATAAAATATTAATTATTCAAACTTATAACTTTTCCCCTTATCCCATTTTGCTTCTATTTATTTTTGTAAAAATTTTTGCCCCAGTAAACATTTTGTAAAAATATTTCGGGGTACGCCTATGGCGTAAATTGAGATGAGACAAATAAAATTGCAGTGTATACTCATACATAAGATTTCATTTAACGAAATATCAATAAAAAAGAACACAAAAATTACTTAACAGATTTCATTTGATCCCAAGCGAGTTCAAACATTTGTTCCAAAGCTTGAGAAAAGAATTCAGTATTAATCCAAACACCAACATCATAGTTAGGATGGAATTTTTCATCATCTAAAAGCATAAACATTAATTGAGTAGAATCAATAATTGTAAATCGTGCTTTAATTTTATCTAAATTTTTCACTTCTGCAACTTTTTTTAATTCTCTTGCAACTTCAATATTATTTTTATCAATTGGAGCAGCAATTCTAATTTTAACTCCTCTTTTTTTAACCTTATCTAAAGAAGGCATTAAAGCTTCAAGTTTTCTATTCAAACCTTCAGCAGTTGTAACAATAGTAATTGTCTTCTCAGCATCTCTTACCATCATATCTAAATGATTATACAAGTTTTGTCTACCCTTTAAACTTCCAGACAAATCACTAGGTTCTACAAATTTAATTCCTTTAGTAAACAAACCAGTTAATTCTGTTAATACTTCATCCCCTTTCAATGTTTCCAATCTATTCGTTTTTTCTTTAGCTTGAAGCATCAAATTTTTCTTAACTCTTTCAACAACTTCTTCAGGTTTTAATGCAACAAATTTAATAGGTTTTCCAATTTTCATAACAATAAATCCTTTCTTTTCTAAAGATTCTAAAATATCATAAGTTCTTGATCTCGGAACATCAGAAATAGTTGATAATTCCCCTGCAGTAGAAGTACCCCTTGATAATAAAGCAGTCCATACTTTAACTTCATAAAGATTCAAGTCAAATATTTTTCTCAGTCTGCTCAAAAATTCATCTTTTACTATCATTTTTCTTAATCTTTTGAAGAGATTTTACTTTTTAAAGATTGCTGTTCTATATGAGTAATTCTAACGAGTTACCCCTCTTCAGTTGAACTTGATAAAAATAGAACCTAATTTATCCTTAATTTTAAATTTTTCTTTCTCACCGACGATATCTTTTTCATCTAATAAAAATTTTAACTTTTTGGAATTGGTTCTTTCACTTAAAAATCCTTTCTGATTCACTAATATTTTCTGCAATTTTTCATCACAAACCAGAATCAATTCAATTTTATCATCTTTATTCAAACCTAATTTCTTCCTAAAAGCTTGAACTTTCCGAGATAGCTCTCTAGCATAACCTTCTGCCTCTAGTTCAGGAGTCATTTTTAAATTTAATTCAACTTTTATTTCTTCAGATTTATTAAATTTTAAAGATTTCACATTCAATTGAGACATAACAATTTTCTTAATTTCTTTTCTAGGTTCAACAGAAGATTTAATTATTGCTTTAGGTAAAGGCCATTTTAAACCTCTCTGATTTTTATCTCTGAATCTTAAACCCTTTTCAATAATTTCTAAAGCATTAGAAAACTCATTCTCCAAATTTTCATTAATTCTCTTTTTATCAAATTCAGGCCATTTTGCTAAATGTACAGATTCTTTCGAATGAAATAATTGATAAACTGATTCTGAAATATATGGGGCAAAAGGTGCTAACATCAAAGAAATTTTTTCTAAAATTTTTCCCAAAATTTCTTTAGTATCATTTCTATCACGAGTTATTCTAATATAAGTTCTAGATAAATCATCAACAGTAAAATCCATTATGTTTGTCATTGCTTTATCAATTTCAAATTTCTCTAAAAATTCAGTACTATCTTTAATAGTTTTATTTAATCTACTTAAAATCCATTCATCTTCTATTTTTTTTCCAACCTCAAGCTTCGGGGATACCTCGTTAGAGGTTCTCGTACCGGGAACAGAGTAAGGCAATACATTCAATTTTTTATCTTTTAATTGAGAATAAAAAGTTTTACAATTATATAAAACATTCAAGAAAGGTAAAACAATTTCACGAACCATTTCAACAGAAAATCTTTTGGAATTTCCAGGATCATTAACACACATCTGCATTCTTACAGCATCAACTCCGACAGAATCAATTATGTCTCTAGGCCTAATCATATTTCCTTTAGTTTTACTCATTTTTTCTCCTTTTTCATCTAGGATATGTCCAGCACAAATTACATTTTTGTAAGCCAAATCATCAAAAACCATTGTAGATAAAGCATGTAAAGTATAAAACCAACCACGGGTCTGATCAATTGCTTCTGAAATAAAATCATAAGGGAATCTCTTTTCAAATTCTTCTTTATTTTCAAAAGGGTAATGGAACTGAGCAAAAGAAGCAGAACCAGAATCATACCAACAATCAATAACATCTGGAATTCTAGTCATTTCTTTTCCACATTCACATTTCAATTTAATATTATCAATCCAAGGTCTATGTAAATCATATTCTTTGAATTTTTTTGTAGATTCTTTCCTTAATTCTTCAACAGAACCAATTACTTTCTCTTTTCCACATTCACATCTCCAAACAGGCAAAGGACTTCCCCAAAATTTAAATCTAGATAAATTCCAGTCTTTAATATTTTCAAGCCACATCCCAAACCTACCATCTTTAATATGTTTAGGAGACCAATTGATTTTTTGATTTAATTCAATCATCCTATCTTTAACTGCAGTTGTTTTAACAAACCAAGATTTGATTGCATAATACATCAAAGGAGAATTACATCTCCA
Organism: Candidatus Woesearchaeota archaeon; assembly: GCA_964598515.1. Classification (GTDB taxonomy): domain Archaea; phylum Nanobdellota; class Nanobdellia; order Pacearchaeales; family GW2011-AR1; genus GW2011-AR1. The sequence continues at coordinate 5,296 of CAZRBZ010000044.1, read as the reverse complement.
ACAAAAAGGATAGTCATGTTTGTAATTTAAAACTTTAAACATTTTACCTTCTTCATGAAGTTTTAATCCAATATCTTTATCACAATCTTTAATAAATCTTCCTTCAAAATCTTTAATTTCAGAAGTAAAATTTCCAGATTGATCAACGGGTTGAACAAAAGGAATCCCAGCTTTCTTACAAGCATCATAATCAATTTCACCAAATGCAGGAGCCATATGCACAATTCCTGTACCCTCTTCAATTGTTACAAAATCTCCGCCAAGAATCCTAAAAGCATCTTTCAAATTTTCAAAATAAGGCATTAAAGGTTCATACTCTTTTCCAACTAAATTTTTTCCTGAAAACTTTTCCAAAATAGTTGGTTTTTCAAAATATTTTTCAACTAAATTTTCAACTAAAATTAATTTTTCTCCTTCATGTTCAACAGTAACGTAAGTTAAATCAGGATTAACAGCAATAGCTAAATTAGAAGGCAAAGTCCAAGGAGTAGTAGTCCAAACCAACATTTTCCTTTCATCATCCATTAATTTAAATTTAACAATCACAGATTTTTCCTTAACTTCTTTATATCCCTGGCTAACTTCATGACTAGATAAAGGAGTAGAACATCTAGGACAAAAAGGAACAACTTTGTGACCTTCATATAACAAATCTTTTTTATGTAATTCTTTCAAACTCCACCAAACAGATTCAACATAATCACTATCTAAAGTACGATAAGGATTTTCTAAATCAACCCAATAATTTAATTCTTCAGTTGATTTTTCCCATTCTTCAATATTAGAAAAAACACTTGTTTTACACTTTTCAATAAATTTATTTTGCCCATATGTTAAAATATCTTTTTTAGAATTTAATCCCAATGCTTTTTCAACTTGAACTTCAACAGGTAAACCATGACAATCCCAACCACCTTTTCTTGGAACGGAAAAACCTTTCATGAATTTATATTTACAAACAATATCTTTGAAAGTTCGAACTTCCAAATGATGCAAACCAGGCGGAGCATTTGCAGTAGGGGGCCCCTCTAAAAAACTAAACAATTTTTTCTTTGGATCATCTTGCACAGCTAATTTAATTTCTTTTTTATGTTTCTTCCAAACTTCTCTTGCTTCTCCTTCTACTTTTTTAAAATCAATTGCCATGTTATTTCTTATTTTTCTTCATTTAAATTATTTGCCTCTAACAAAATCCAATAAGTCTAGACTAATCTAGACAATTAAATAATAATAGAAGCAATAGCTAATGCAAATATTGATATTGTATTAACTTTTTTCATAAGAATTTTAGTGAGCAGAGGTTTATAAGATTTTAGAACAACAATCTTTATTAATAATATAACTATTTGTAGTAAAATGAAAGAGGCAAGTTCAAATTTTAAACCACATTTAATAGAAGGATTTGTAGGCCCAATGTTTTCAGGAAAAACAAGGGATTTACTAAAAAGAATCGATCCTTTAAAATATGATCCTAGAAAATATTCTTATATTGGAATAAAACCAGAAATAGATAAAAGAAATTTTAATACAAGATCTGCAGAAGATTTTATTGATTGGAATTACGTAGAAAATTCAAAAGGAATATTAGAATTATCAAAAGAATATGATTTAATTGCAATTGATGAGATCCAATTTTTTGATAAAGGAATTGTTAAGATTATTTTAGAATTACAAAAAGAAGGAAAAAATATTATCTTTGCAGGACTTGATAGGGATTTTAGGGGAGAAAAATTTGGTTCTATGCCAGAATTAATGACTATTACAAATAAATTAGAAAAATTATATGCGACTTGTAATCAATGTGGCGAACCAGCATATTATACGCAAAGATTAATTGATGGCGAACCAGCATCTTACAAATCAGATATTATTTTGATAGAAGGAAGTGGAAAAGAAACATACGAACCAAGATGCTTTCAACATCATCTTGTTCCTGGGAAAGATTAATTATTTTCCACCAAATCCTTCCAAAACTTGCTGTTCAACAAAATGCATTTTAGAAGGTAAAATAATACAATAAGGCTTTTTAACTCCTTCAAATTTTCCCATTTCCTCAACTGTCCGATAAAGTATTTTTCGATTATCAGTTCCCATTGCTTGACAAACAACAAATTTCTTCAAAGGAACATCATATTCTTCGGCAGCTTTTTTTAATTGAATTAAAGCTTTATCAAAATCTAATCCAATGTCAATTAAAATCAAAGAATGAGCATCCTGACTCATATTTTGTTGAACAATTTTCATAAACGAAGTAGGTTCAAAAGATTTTTTCCAAGCAGGCATTGAAGCAACTTTTCCAAATTTATACAATTGTAAACCAGTTTCAGCAATAGCATCAAAAATAGATGCATTATAACAAATGTGATATTTAATCCTTGAAGCTTTACATTCATCAATTAAAGTAATATGTGTTGTAGCAGTTAAAGGAGAACCATAAATTAGCAAAGCAACATTCAACTTTTGTGCTTCATCAACAATAGATAAACCTTCAACTTTTTCTCTATTTGCAATTTTAACTTTCTTTCCAATAATTTCTTCTAATTTATATTGAGTATAAGGAAAATTAACAGTATAATTCTCTAAATAAATTCTTTTACATTTAGAAATAGCTTCCATACCTTCTTTAGTAATACTTCTCTCATTCAAACCCAATCCAATTAAATATAATGCCATAGATTACAAAGAAAAATTTGATTTATTAAGGTTTTCATAAGTTATAAAAATTCCCTTTTCATACAGTTTTTATGAAATGGTTTCTAAAATCAAAAATTCATAAAGCAATAGTAACTGAAGCTAGATTAGATTATGAAGGAAGCATAACAATTGATAAAGAATTAATGAATTTGGTTGGATTAGAAATTGGGGAAAAAGTATTGGTGGTTAGTAATACTTCTGGTAATCGTTTGGAAACATATGTTATTCCAGGTAAAATTGGAGAGATTTGTATGAATGGAGCAGCAGCCCATTTAATAAAAAGAGATGAAGAAATAATAATTATGGGTTTTGAATTGAGCAATCATACTATAGAACAAAAAATAATTTTATTAGATAAAGATAATAATTTTATTAAATTTTTATAACCAAACTTCTACTACTCACAATAGCAATGAAAAATAAACTAAATAAAAGCCAATCATTACCAATAATCAATCCAATAAAACCCCCAATCAAACAAATCAAAGTCAATAATTTAAACCATTTTTCCCCTTGTTTTATTTCGTCTTGAGTATATTTCCTTAAAATATTTCCAATTGGAATACCTAAAAACAAAACTATTACAGAAATTAATATTTTAATTAATTCATTCATAGTTTGTTAAAGAAAAATTAGTTTTTATTTGTTTTTAATAAACGCTCTAACAATCAATGTTTGTGCCACAGGCGATAATTAAATTATTTATCATAAATAAAGTGAATCAATTTCTATACAAATCTTTAAAAATTTTTACATATTAAAGAATACATGATAAAAAAATTCCTAATAGTTGGTTCAAAGGCAGATCCTGCAAGTAGAAGCATAATTATGCATTTAATGGAGTTCGGAGGATTTAATTTTCATATAATTGAAGGAGATATGCTTGATGGAAGAAATTTAAATCAAGAAAAAATTAGTCAATATGATTTAGTTATTTTTGCTTCAAAACACAAATCAGAAAAAAAAGAAAAAACTCTTTCAATACATTCACCTGGAAATTGGAAAGAAGTTTGGGGTGGAGGATTACCAAATAGAGTTTCACCTTCCTCCGCACTTTTTAATAAACATTTATTTGAAAAATTAAATAAAAATAGAAATAAATCACAATTAACAAAATATAAAGTAACTTTAGAATGCACACATCATGGACCATTAATAGATAGACCTTCAGTATTTATTGAAATAGGTGGATCAGAGGAGGAGTGGAAAGATAGGGGAGCAGCTTTCTGTGTAGCAAAAGCAATTAGAGAAGCAATAGAAACCTGGGAAAAAAATCCATACCAAGAAGTTGCAATAGGAGTAGGTGGACCACATTATTGCCCATCTTTTAATAAATTACAATTAACTTCAAATGTTGGAATTTCACATATAATTCCCAAATATATGGCTCCAATAACAGAACAAATGATTCTTGAAGCAGTAAATAACACGATAGAAGAAGTAGATTTTGCAATAATTGATTGGAAAGGACTAGGAAAGGCAGAAGAAAGAAACAAAGTAATAAAAATTCTAGAAAAAAATTACATCCCCTGGAAAAAAGTCGGAGATGTTAAAAGATAATTTTTTTAGTTGTGTAAAATTTTATTATAATAAACATAAATTCAACACATGTTTGTGCCACCGGCGATAATTCAATTATTAATAATAAACACAGTGAACAATTTTAAAAATAAAAAAATAAAAAAATAAAAAAATAAAAAAATAAATAAAAAAATACCTTAAAAATTATTTCTTAGGTTTCTTCCAAGCAACAAAGCCAATTGCAATCAAGTAAAGTATTCCTCCAACTTTTGGAATAGTTAATGAAAGACTAAACCAACCAGGATAATTTTCTTTTTCAAAAACTCTCCAAATAGCAATTATCATTAAAACAAATAATGCTATCCAACCTAAAATAGGTATAAGAAATAAGAAAATTAATGCCCAATGAAAGCTCCCAAGTTCAAGAATTTGAGAAATATTTGCAAAAGGAATCCAAGCAAGCCAAGGATATTTATATTTTTGTTTCTTTGCTATTTTTTGCCATGCAAAAGCATGATACACATAAAACCCAATTATAAGAAATAATCCAAGAATAAACAAAGAAGTCATCATTGTTCCAATAGCTTCACCAAGAAAAACATCTTTTGTAACTTCCGTTAAATTTTCAATTGTAAATCCAGTAAATGTCATTTTTCACCTCCTTTTTATTGTAAACTATAACCAGTATTATTTTTACATATTTATAATGGTTTTGAAATAACAAATGTCTTAAAATAAAAATTTACTAATCAAATTACCAAAATCTAATAATTTATTCGAGAATATGTATTCCAAATAATTCAATATTCAGCAAAAGCGAGGTCTGACGTAAGGAAAATCATTCCTTTGGGAAGAGAAAATTAAATTTGCGTTTAGTGATTTAATTGAGCGGAGTGATTGCCCCTTTGCCCCATTAGAAATCTTTATAAGTTAAACTAATATAATTTTTATATCTATATAGCGAGGTGGAGCAGTCTGGAGTGCTCGTCAGGCTCATAACCTGGAGGTCGTGAGGTTCAAATCCCGCCCTCGCTATTATATTTTAGTATATTTTGTGACTATAAAATAGACTTTTCAAATC
>CAZRBZ010000043.1:0-8306 GCA_964598515.1 Candidatus Woesearchaeota archaeon | reverse complement strand
GTTTTTGAAACTTTTTCTTTAGCAAAATCTGCGGTCAAGCTCACAACTTAAGTTGGGGGTAGCAGATTTTAGCGAATTTGTGACTATCTAAATTTTTATTAATAGTTGTTTTGTTAATTTATTATGGAAAAAATTTCAACTGGAAGTTTTGATTTGAATGATTGGCTTAGTGGAGGTTATGAACCTGGAATTGTGACAATGGTTGTTGGTCCAGCTGGTTCTGGGAAAAGTAATATTAGTATTTTAGCTGCTTGTAGTCAAGCTAAGGATAAGAAGGTTATTTTTATTGATAGTGAGGGGGGATTTTCTGTTGAACGAGTTAAACAAATTGTTGGAGAGGTGAATTCTGAAAGAATTTTGTCTAATATTTTGTTGTTAAATCCGACCAATTTTCAGGAGCAGAAAAATTGTTTTTCTAAACTATTGGATCATTTGAAGGGGGAACAAGTTGGTTTGATTGTTGTTGATTCTATGGCGATGCTTTATCGATTGGAGTTGGGAGATGCTCTTCAATCTGATGAAGAGGACAGAGTTCAAGGAGTTAATCGAGATGTTGCTAGACAAATGAGAACTTTGGTTGAGATTAGTAGAAAACAAGAGATTCCTATTTTAATTACTAATCAGGTTTATTCTGGATTTGTTTCTGAAGAAGATTGGAGAAACGGGAAAGAGAAAGAAATGAATATTGTTGGGGGTGATTTGTTTAAGTATTGGAGTAAATGTATCATTGAATTAAAACAGAAAGGCAAGGGAAGAAAAGCTGTTTTGTTGAAGCATAGAAGTTTACCTAACAAGGAAATGAATTTTGAGATTAGAAATGAAGGGATATTTAGGAAGAGTGGGTTGTTTTGAGGAAGACGAAATTTTTGACAATTATGATTTTCGTTTAGTCCACCTCAACTTAAATATTCAATTCTGAAATATTTGTAATTGGGAGAATTGAACATTTCCGTCCACCCAAATACTTGTCAAAAATTTTAAGAAGTTAAAGAAGAGAAAGGGAGAAATCTTCCGAACGTAGTTCGGAGATTTTGAGGGAATTAAATTATCTAGGGAGATTTGAGAAATGTGTTGAATGTTTTTTGGAAAATTTAATATTTAATTTGGAAGTGGGGGCTGTTTAGATAATTGTTTATTTAGTAAAAGCGAGCGAAAATTAAATTTGTGTAGCGATTTAATTGAGTGAGTTGATTTTTGTTGACGTATGATGTTTTATTTTTAAAAAGAAAGAAATAGCTGAACTGGGGTTCAAAATGGGTAGGCTAAAATTTACGCACATAGTGCTGTGAATTTTAAGAGTTTAGTTAGGTCAATTTATTAAATGAAATGAGATTATTTTTAGTATAATTATAAAAATATTTTTTAAAAACAGTTCAGGGAGCGATTTAAGATGAATTGGATAGAAATCACTGGATTAGGAATGTAATATTAATTTTAATAGGCTGTTTTTGAAACCACGAATTAAATCAAAATCACTGCGTGGATTTTGTGTCTCAAAATTTTTCAAAATTTTCCTCAAGTCGTGGATGCCTTTTCAAAAAAGATTGTGCCGGGAGCTTTGGCGAGACGGTATTCTCGAAGGGTGAGCGTCACATTGTCGAGGGTGAATGCCTGTGTAAACAGGTTCTTGTGCCCTTTAGGTATAAAAATTCGCGCCTCAAAAAGTTTCAATTGAATTCTGTTTTTGAAACTTTTTCTTTAGCAAAATCTGCGGTCAAGCTCACAACTTAAGTTGGGGGTAGCAGATTTTAGCGAATTTGTGACTCATAACAGGAATAATGTCGGACATTGCAATATATAAAAATTTTTACATTGTCACCATTCATCAGATACAACAATAGTAACTTATTTAAACTAAAAATGCTATAAATTAATATGGAAAACATAAAAGAAATATCAAAAAAAATTGAAGAAGTTACTAAATTTTACAAAGAAGTTGATGAAAGAAGCAAAAATAGTGGTAACTTGGTTGATAGAACATATGTTCATGAAGCAATAAACGCAATTAATTATATTGGTCAAATAAAAAAGTTAATGGAAAGAGAGGATGAAAATATATTTTATCACATGCTTCCAGAATTAAAAAAAGAAATTAAAAAATTGAAAGGATTAGAAAAATTAACAGAAATAAATGGGTTAACAAAAGAAGAGTTAAAAAAAGGTTCAACAAATATATATGATCTTTTTTCTAAAGAGCAAGAATATTATTCTCAATATTTTAAAGAAAAAAATATTAAATCAAATATTCATGGAAAATCAAAAGAAATTAATCTGAACAATGCCGCAATCAATGCATTAATCAGTACACATTATGGAAATGCAATAAAATGGGCACCAGAAAATACCCAAATAAATACAAAAACAAAAAATACTTTTTTTGGAAAAATAATAATTCAAATTGAAAATGAATTTCTAGAAAACAAACCTCAAAGAAAGGATATTGGACAAAACAAAGGAATTGGAACAGAATTTACCCAAGGATTAATAGAAAAATTAAAAGGCTCAATTCAATATTATGATAAAGCAGAATTATCAAACATTCAAAATCCAATTTATGGAATTAAAATAACAATTCCATTGAAATAATTATCCCCAATCCTTATAAATTAATTATTTCTTTCTAGTTGTATATAGTTTCGACATCCCCAATAATTAATTAAAAATTAATTGATTAAATAAGGGAAACGCCATATTTCAATAGTGGTCGGGGCTAGGGATGGTCGAAACATGACAAAACATAATAGAAAAATTCCAGAACCAAAACATTTATTCGTAGAACGAATCTTAGAATTGCTTCCAAACAAAGAAGATAACCAATCATATTGGGATATTTTAAAAACACAACCAGTAAAATCAATTAGATGTAATACTCTAAAAATTTCTCCAGAAAAATTAAAAGAAAAATTAAAAGAAAAAAATTGGATTATTTCTCAACCTTGGAAAAAATATCCGGAGATAATGATTGTCAAATCTTCACTTGTTCCAGGAGAATTGGGGAGAGCATTGGAACATTTACTGGGTTATTATTATATTCAAGAATTATCTTCGATGCTTCCAATAATCGCAATGACTCCAAAAGAAAAGGATTTATATTTAGATCTTTGTGCAGCACCAGGAAGTAAAACAACACAAGCAGCTGCAAAAATGAACAATAAAGGAACAATAATTGCAAATGAAGTTTCCATGGGAAGAATGAGAATTTTAGCTTCAAACTTAGAAAGATGCGGGGTAACAAATACAATAATAACAAGAAAAGAGGGAAGAGCACTAACAAGAAACTTTGATAGACAAGGAATTAAATTTGATAAAATTCTGGTTGATGCACCTTGTTCAGGAGAAGGAACACTTAGAAGTTCACCAAAAACCTACTTGATGTGGAATCCAAAAACAATCAAAGCACTTTCACATTTACAAAAACAATTATTCAAAAAATCATTTGAACAATTAAAAGTCGGAGGAGAAATGATTTACTCAACCTGCACACATGCTCCAGAAGAAAACGAAGAAGTAGTAGATGCAATGCTAACAGAATTAGGAGATCAAATAAAAATTTTAGGATTTGAATTCCCAATAAAAACAAGACCAGGAATAACAAAATGGAAAGATAAAACATACAACGAAAGAGTAAAACTCTGTCAAAGGGTCTACCCTCACGACAACAACACAGAAGGATTTTTTGTTAGTAAATTCAGGAGAATAAAATGAAATTAAAATTTAAAATTTTAAATAAAGAAAAACTTGCCGAATTTATATTTGATTTAAAAGACACATTAAACAAAGAAGATATTGAAAAAAATGAAAACCCCTTTGACTGTATTTATATAAATTTTTCAAAAGATTTAATAAAAGAAATTTTATCTACAAAAAAATTAAATAAAAAAATAAAAAAGAAAATTATTAAAGAAATAAAATACCAAGAAAAAGAGTTAATAAATGATAGAAAAAAATTGAAAAAAATTGAAAATTATTGGAAAGAAATAGAAAATTTGTTTTTTTCCGAAATGCAAAAATATTTTGGAAAAAATTCAATTAAAAAAACTTATCTTTGTTATATCACAAAAAAAATTGTTAGTGGTTATTTTAAAAAAAATGAAATTACATTGAATACAAAAAAAGAAAATGAATCTTCTTTTATAATTGCAGAAGAAATTTTACATTTAATTTATTGGAGATTTTGGGAAAAAATATTTAATAAAAAAATTGAGGATAAAATTTATGAAGGCTCTAGTTGGAGCCCTTGGAATATTTCAGAAATCATCCCAGAATATTTATTAATTGAAAATCCTAATTTTAATAAATTTTATTGGCATAAACAAAAAAGACCATATCCTTTTATTAAAAATTTAAGAAAAATTTTAGATCCAATTTGGACAAATAAAAAAAACATGGAAGATTTCATAATTAAATCTCAAAAAGAAATTAATAAGATAAATAGATTAAAATCAAATCCGAAATAAAAAAAATGAAAATCAAATTAATAAAAAAATTACTAAACATAAGCTTCACAACATTAGGAATTTTGGTACTTCTATGGGTAATACTTTGGTTTATAAAACTAAAAACAGCAACAGACGTTGGAACATTATTAATGGGAATAATTTTCTTATCAACAGGAATTTATGCAACATTAATATTTATAGGATTAATAATTTTATATTTAATAACTAAATTTACAATTAAACAAATCAAAAATAAAAATAGTTGAATTCAAAAAGTAATTTTCATCCAAAACAATTATTGATTTTCAATAATTGACCAAGGGGGAAACACCATCTCGCAAATGGAGGTCGGAGAGGGGAATGGAAAATTACAAAAACAAAAGAATTCACTATTTAATAAGAAGTAGAAAATTCAAATCATAAAAAATGAAACCAATAGAATCAATAAAATTATTAGTAGGGAAAGAAAGAATGAGAATAATTGATAAACTAAACGAACAATTTGGAATTCAAGACATAAAAGGAACGCTCCTAAAAAGAGGAAAAGAAAGAATATTTTTATTTGAAGGAAATATGGGAAAAAAAGAAATTGACAAATTAAGCAAAGCTACATTCATAGAAAGAGTTGGAGTATACCTAGCAAAAGAAGAAGAAAGAGGAATAAGATTATCAATTGAAGGTTCACAAATTCTAAAAGATCGAATAACAAAAAACATAATTGAACTAACAAAAGAAGAAATGCAAACTTGGATGATGGGACACGAAGTAATAAGAAAAAACAACTTCACAGGATTTGTGATAATAAAATATAAAGACGACATGCTTGGAACAGGAAAAGCATCACAAGAAAAAATAACAAACTTTATTCCTAAAAGTAGAAGATTGAAAGATAAGACAATTGAAGCTTAATCTATCTTCTTCTCAAAAAACGAAAATAACCAAAGAATAAATTATTTTTGGATTAGTTTAAATTTAGGAGTTTTGGATTAATCTTCTGATTATCCAAAATTTCTACAAATTGAAATAATCAAAAAGAATTATTCGGTTTTGTTTTCAAAACAATCTTCACAATACTCTCCTCTTTCTTCAAACTCCTCCTGAGTACAATCAATATAATAACCACAACCCTTACATCTAAATCTCATGAATTCTAACATATAAAAATAAGGATAAACAAGTATATTAATATTTATATTTTGACTTGGATAAATTAATCGTTTTAACAAAGAAACAAGCTTCACAACAATCCCCCCTTCTTTCAAATTCATCCTCTCTACAATGAACCCAATCCCCACAATCCTTACATTTAAACATTCCAAATTTAACCATAATTATAACATAATAATGTAAATAATATTGCTTATCAACAAAACAGGATAAATTAAATATGTGAAATTAAATTCATTTTATTCATAACCCATCATTCATTTAATTTACTCTGCTTGTGATTTCATTAACGAACTAATTATTCGCCATATTGCCTCACTACTCTCAGTACAAGAACCTACTTTGTAGGCACTGCATATATAAAATATTAGGAAATTTCAAAAAATCTAAACTCAAACAATGTTTGTGTCACGAGTGATAATTTAACATATTTATTCTGAATCTTGAATTCAGTAATTTCTTTAAAACTTATATCAAAATTTTTCCACATTAATTTCAATTTTAAAATTTTCAGAACTCAGTTCAGAAATTTTAGTCCATTAAACATAGGGGAAACGAAGCAATTTTTCTCTAAATCACCAACTTTATAACGCCCTTCCTCTTTTCTCTCCCATGGATAGACGTTCAATAATTAAAGCAGGAAATATCGCTGCAGAAATTAAACTTTGGATTAAACCTCAAATAAAAAAAGGAACACCTCTATTAGAAATTGCAGAAAAAATTGAAAATAAAATAGAAGAACTTGGAGGATTTCTCGCTTTTCCAGTAAATCTTTCAATCAACGAACAAGCAGCACATTATACTCCAACTTATAATGATGAAAAAATTGCAGAAGGATTACTAAAAGTAGATTTTGGAGTTCATGTTGATGGATGGATAGCAGATAATGCATTTAGTTTGGATTTAGAAAATTCAGAATTAAATAAAAAATTAATACAATCATCAAAACATGCATTAGAAAATGCAGAACAAAATATTTCTTCAAAAATAACACTAGGGGATATGGGAAAAATAATTGAAAAAACAATTACTTCTTATGGTTTTCATCCAGTTACAAATCTTTCAGGACATTCAATGGAACAATTTGATTTGCATGCAGGAGTTTCAGTTCCCAATATAAATAATGATTCAAATTATGAAATGGGGGAAGGGCTTTATGCAATAGAACCATTTGCAACAAATGGAAATGGTAAAGTTCATGATGGGGCAAAAGGAAATATTTACCTTTGGACAGAAGATAGAAATGTAAGAAGCCCAATCGCGAGAGAAACACTAGAATTCATAAAAGATAACTTTGGAAATTTACCCTTCGCATCAAGATGGATTGTAAAAGAATTAGGAACGAAAGCACTGCTGGGATTAAGACAATTAGAAAATGAAGGAATAGTTCACCAATATGCAATTTTAGTAGAAGAAAAAGGAAAAGTAGTTTCTCAAAAAGAAAATACTTTTCTAATAGAAAAAGATCAAGTAATTGTAACCTCAAAAGAAGATTAATTATTTCCTATTCCGTTCAACAACAAATTCTTTTTTTCCCTTATCTAAATATAAATCAACAATTTCTCCAACTCCACTCCACCTAAAATTTATTTTAGCATCGGAAAAATTTTCTTTTAAAACTTTCTCAACATATTTTCTATCTTTAAGAACACTTTCATTATAAATTTTATCTGCTTTTTCAAAAGATCCACCCGCAGTAAAAATTAAAAGATTAGAAGCAGAAAAATCTTTTTTAACTACCTCCATATCCTTATCAAAATTAAAAAACATCAAATCAGTATAATGCCCAACATAACTTTCATCTGTCTTCAAATTATAAATTCCAACTCCCAAACAAGGTTTCAAATAAGTTGTATATTGACTTACTCCAGCATCTGCCTTTTTCATTGATTGCCCCATCGTAACTTCCATAAAATTATCTATATTCTTCATTTTAATCTTTTTCTATATAAAATTCTTTTTCTTTTTTATCTAAAATTAAATTAACTGAATCACCTTCATCATTCCAATTAATAAGAATGTTTCCTTTTGGAAAATGTTTTTGCAAAAGCTTTTCAATTATACTCCTATCTTTTAAAAGTGATTCATTAATTGAAGTAGTATAATTATACAAAGCACCCCCTGCACAATAAATAGTGACATTTGAATCCAAAAAATCTTCTTTAATTTGTTCAATCTCTTTTTCATAATTGGGATTCATGTTTTTTAAATCAAGATAATGTAACATATAACTTTCATCTGTATCTAAATTATGAAAACCTATTCCTAAGCAAGGGGTCAATTCAAGAGCACATTGATTAATTCCCGCATTTGCTTTTTTCATTGGTTCCCACATTGTACTTTCAATAAAATTATCTATATTCTTCATAAAAATTAAAATCAAAAATAATATTTAAATCTTCCTGTTTGTAACTACTAAATAATAAATACAGTTAACTTAATTTTGCCCTTTAGTATCGTCATAACCTTTTTAATAATTATTAATTGATTTAGAATACTTTATTTTATCATCCTGCTTTGTTTGATACAATTTACAATCATCAATAAACTTATAGGCTGTTTTTGAAACCACGACTTAGGCCAAAATCACTGTGTGGATTTTATGTTTCAAATTTTTTCAAAATTTTCCTCAAGTTGTAGATGCTTTTTCAAAAAAGATTGTGTCAGGAGCTTTGGCGAGACGGTATCCCTGAGGCTCAT
>CAZRBZ010000042.1:0-8570 GCA_964598515.1 Candidatus Woesearchaeota archaeon | reverse complement strand
AAAATCCTCAAACATTTTAATTCATTTCGTTCGTAATTAATAACATAATTATCGCACCCATGATAAAATCATAATTTTATAATCTCACCAACTTCCAAAAATATTATTATCTTTTCATCAAAATCCTCCAACACCCAATCTTAAATCCTTTTCACATAATTAAATTTGTTTTAAATCTCGGGGCCTTACTTGTAAGGTTATCCTTTGGGAAATCACGTTCCAGAGATTTATATTTCTTGTTTTAATCCGAGATTTTTACCCCTGCTTTACCGCTTACTCCGCCTATTAGCCTGACCTTTTGGTCTCCTATTAATCTTTTTACCAGACTTCCTTGTCCCTGCCCTTCCTCTCTTTGTTTTAGTTCCTTTAGCAGGTCTATGCTTAGAAACTTTACTTTTAACAGGCCCATCTCCTCTCTTCCTTTTATTTCTTCTAGAACCATTGGTCCGAGATTTATTTCTAGGAATATATTCCTCTTCAAGATCATCATCTTTAGTCCAATATTTTGTAACAGTTCTTTTCGTAAATCTTTTACTAAGACCAGGATCAGCAATAGAAACCCAACCCTTACTAGTATGTTTCTTTCTAATAATTCTACCTTTAATCTTTTCAATCTTAATTTCCTTAGTCAAAATCCTCTTAACTTTCGGAGTTTCCATCTCAGTAATATTAACACCTTCAATATCCATAATCTCCTCAAACATTTCTTCATCCTTTTCAGAAACAAGAGTTATAGCACGGCCAGATTTACCTGCCCTTGCTGTTCTACCAACCCTATGAATATAATCCTCAGGAAAACGGGGCATACCATAATTGAATATTTTATTCACATTTTTAATATCAAGACCACGAGCAGCAACATCAGTACAAACTAAAATTCCACCCTCATTATGAAACTTTCGAAGTCTCTTAGTTCGATTCTTTTGATCAATACCCCCATGAATAATCAAAGTATCAAAACCCATATCATTCAAATTCTCAGAAACAAAATCACAATGAACCCTTTTAGAACAAAAAATAATCAAAGACTCAGACTTATCCATATTCAACAAATGAACAAGCAAAGAAAACTTATCTTTCTCTTTAACATTATAATATCTTTGCTCAAGTTTAGTATGATCAACAAAAGCCTTAACACTAATTTCAATAGAATCATGAGTATACTTCCCAATCAACTCCTCAACTTTCCTAGACTTCGTAGCAGAAAATAACATAGTTTGTCTGTCCTTAGGACATTTACCAATAATCGGATTAATATCCTTATGAAAACCCATATCAAGCATTCTATCAAACTCATCCAAAACTAAGGTTTTAATTCCTTTAACACTAAAAGTTCCCCTTTCCAACAAATCCCATAATCGACCTGGAGTTGCAACAATAACATCAGCATATCTAATCTTTTTCATATGTTCCTCAATATTTACTCCCCCATACGCAGCAAATACTCGTATTTTCTTTAAAGCAAATTGCCGTATAGCAGAAGCAACTTGTTCAGCAAGTTCTCTTGTGGGTGTCAAAATAAGAGCCTGCGGAACTCCACTCGGTTCAATATTCTGTAATATTCCAACAGAAAATGCCAAAGTTTTACCAGAACCAGTAGCAGAAACACCAATAATATCTTTACCTTCTAAAACAAAAGGAATTGCTTTCTTTTGAATTTCCGTAGGTCGAGTGATTTTGTTTTTCTCAAGCACAGCTATCAAATTGTCTGATAATCCTAATTCTTTGAAAGTTTGTTTATTTTCCATAGAATAAAAGGGAATTTTGAGGTTTTAAGGGTTATGGATAGAACAAAGCCAAAAAAAGAGAAGAGTTGGGTTTTAGAGGTTTTCAGAAAAGATTAAAAATTAGGGACCAAAAGGTAGAAAACTATTGATAAAAATTCGATTAAATAAAATTATATTAGGACTAATAAGTTAAAAAATTGTTAAAAATTAGGGACCAAAAGGTAGAAAAGATAAACTAATACGAGGAGTTTAAAGAATAATTATTAGGGACCAAAAGGTAGAAAACTATTGATAAAAATTCGATTAAATAAAATTATATTAGGACTAATAAGTCAAAAAATTGTTAAAAATTAGGGACCAAAAGGTAGAAAAGATATATAAATGCAATTATATTACTACTTACATGAGTTCAATAGATAAACTAAAAATTGGAAAAAAGACTTATTTTAAATTTGTAAAAAAAACAACTTTTATGGGTAAAAAATTTGTATATAAAGAGCATTTAGGAAAAGGAACTTTGGCTATGACAAAAGAAGAGCATCTTTTGAAAAATTTGGATAAAATTACAAAAAAAGAATTAAAATTTAAATTAAATTTTTTAAAATCAATTCATAAAGAATTATCTTATAATGAAAAACTACCTGAAAAACTAGAAGAAAAAGCCATTAGAATTAACAATTTAAAAGAAATTAAAAAATATCCTGGTTCAATTGAAACAGATTTTGCAATTAAATTTATTTTTAATTCCAATAATATTGAAGGATCAAAAATACCTGAAGAAATCGTTAAAAAAATTATTGAAACAGGGAAATTAGACCATAAAAACAAGAATGAAGCACGTGAAGCATTGAATTCAATTAATGCATTTGAATATTTGAAAGATTTTAATTTTAATTTTGAATCAATAAAAAGATTATATTATCTTTTAACAAATAAACTCTTGATGGAAAATGGGGAACTTTATCCCAAAGGATTTAGAAAAATAAATTTAGTCGTGGGAAATTCTCCCACTATTGATTTCAAAGATATTGAAAAAGAATTAAGCGATTTAATTCAAGAATATAAAAAAAATAAAAGGAAAATACCCCCTCTAATTTTAGCATATGATTTTCATTTGCAATATGAAATAATTCATCCATTTAGAAATGGAAATGGTCGAACAGGAAGATTGATTATGAATAAAATTTTAATACAAAATGGATATCCCCCCATTATTATTTGGGAAATGAATAGGAAAGGGTATTTCAACGCCATAAAGAAGGCAAGAGAAGGCAATAAAAAGAAATATTATCAATTCATGTTGGAACAAACTGAAAAAAGTTATAATTATCTGTTGAAGTTACTGGAAAACTATTAGATTTTTCTTAAATCATATTTGAAACTTTGTTTATTTTCCATAGAATAAAATGAGTGTGGGGGTTTTGGGAAGACAGGGTAAAGAAAAGAGAAGAGTTGGGGGAGGGGGTTTTGGGAGAAAATTAACAAGTATAATTTTGAAGATATTGAACTGAAGGTAATTTTGGATATTTTTTGGGTAAAGTTGTATGATAATGGACTTCTTCTATTAATTCATCATTTATATCTTTTTTATCTGCAGTAAAAATAATTAAAGGTTTTTCATTATGCCCTTGAATAGCAGAAGCAATAATGTTGGTGTCTGATTCATTTTTATTTGATTGGCCAATATTGATAAAGCTTCTCAAATGACTTTTTAATTCAGAATCTATATCCTTTGGCGAAATAATCATTTCATCTATTTGTTTTAATATAAAATCATCTATTGCCAATCTATAATATAATTGAATCTTATTCATTTTATTGATAAACTCTTTTTTATCTTTAGAATTTTTATAAAGATAAATTAATTTTTGAATTTTTGTTTTATCCCTTTTGGTTAATTCTTTTGATTCATCAGAAGTATATAATATATATCCCTTTGAATTTACATATCTGATAAGTTCTCTAAAAATAATTTTTTGCCTTTTAATCCATTTGGGAATATCTATTTCTAAAATATATTTACAGATAATAAATTTGTTACTTTTTTTATTTTTTACAAAACTTTTACTTTTATTTATTAAATTTGTAGAATCACCTTCTCCAATATAATATAAAATTATACACATATCTAAAAAAAATCTCATTTTTCATCAAGTCCTTCAGAAAGAATATTCATTATTTGCATTGTTTCCTTGTCTTTGTCTAAAATATCTTTTAGCGATAATTCTTTTAGGTATTCTTTTAGATTTTCTATTTGTTCATTTGCTCTAATTGTTTTGACGTGAATTTGTAATTTTTTTTGCATGTGAAGTATTTCATTATCATTTATTTTAGAATAATCTTCAAAGAAAAAAGATGTTGTTAGAAGATCCCAAAGAGAGGAAAATGTCTCTTTTGTATCAAAAAAATATTGTTTTTTAAAATCTTTCATTTTGCTAATTCGTGGAACAATTTCTATATATTCATGAAATAATTCAAATATATTTTCTTGTTCACCTGTGTTTGGAAGTTTCAAAAATAAATTTGTTAAATTCCTGTCAAGAGAAGTTATTTCCTTTGTAATAAAAGCATGAGTTAGTTTTTCTTTTTCTAGATATTCAGGCAGATTATCATCATTTTCATATTGAGTTTTTCTTTCTTTCCATGCAATATTTGTATGTGTTTTAAATTGATTTATGATTTCTTTCTCAATTTCTTTAGCATTTTTTGGAGCCTTTGTTATGTATATATCCAGATTGACCAATTCATCTTTTATAGCAATTGGAACAACTTTGCCAAAATTATACCTCGTTGTGGGCACTTCCAAATTACAAGATTTAATTACATCAATTGCAACCTTTTGAACAGTTGTCTTTGAGGGAATTTCTTTTTTATTTTCCTTCCAAAGATCATATATTCTTTTTATCAAGAAACAAGAATCACTAAGTTGTTTTTTATTTAATGAAAGATTAAAAAAAACAGGGTAATCTGTTCTATGGCATATTTTTGTATTTCCATTAAAAAAGAAATTAACTTTTCCTTCTTCTTTTAATTTTTCTATATGTTTATTTACAGTTCCCCAATTAGATTTAATATCTTCACTTATTTTTTTTACAGAAAAAGATCCAGCTAAAAGGAATTTTAAAATATCTTGTTTAATCGTTTCGGCTGATTTTCTATTTTCAACCATATTGTCTCCCCATAATTATACTAAAATAAATTAGTTTATAAAAGTTTGTGACGATAATCATATATTAGTATAGACTATAAAACTTAAATAGTATAGATGCTAATATATTCGTATGGTATTCAAAAGCAAAAAAGTAAAAAAATGGGATGATGGAGATAGTGGAGTTTTTACAGATGACACAAGATTTAGACTCAATGGAGTTAGAGCACATGGAAAACATTAATACGGTGGGAAGCACAGCAACAAGGAAAGTTGCTGGAATGACTGGAAGAACTAAAGGAATACTTTTCTTTTGAATTTCTGTGAGGTTGAGTGATTTTGTTTTTTTCAAACACAGCTATAAGGTTGTCTGAAAGGCCCAACTCCGCAAATGATTGTTTATTTTCCATAGAATAAAATGAGTGTGGGGGTTTTGGGAAGACAGGGTAAAGAAAAGAGAAGAGTTGGGGGAGGGGGTTTTGAGAGGAGATTAAGAATTAGGGACCTTGAAGTAGAAAACTTTTAAATTTTTTATTAGAAAGAGATATGAGTAGAAAATTTTAACAAAAACTAATCACCTAAAATTTTATATATTTAGTATACTTACAAGAAATAATTAAATGGAGGGAATATTATGGAACCTTTAGAAGAAATTGCAAAAAAAGAAAAATTTTCTGAAAGAAAAAAAGATAATTCTATTGTAGGTAGCGAAGTTTATGCTTCTTCTAGAATATATCAAGGTTTAGATATACTTGAAGATAAATCTTATATGGGAAAAACAAGTATAATGTATTGGATGTAAAATGGAAAATAATTTTTCTTTTATTTTTTTAGGATTAACACATGGATTTATCGATGACTTTGATAAGCAATATAAACTTATCAAAGAGATAAATCCAGAAATAGTTTTATCTGAAGAAATGGAAAATATAGAATTAAAAAATATTTTAGATTATGAATCATTTTTAAAAAATAAAAAACATTCTTTAATGACTTCTTTTAAAGATGTTGAAAATTTAGTTAATTTATGTAAAAAGAATAAGATAAAATTAATAGGATTTGATTTGAAAAATTTTGGATTTTCTGAAAAAATTACAAATAAAATTAATAATAATTTGCCTCTTTCAAAATTAGAAGAAAAAGAAATTGAAAATATTGTTTTAAAACGAGAATTTTATCAAATAAAAAAAATTAAAGAATTTCAAAATAAATCCAAAAAATCAATTTTAGTTTTTTTAGGTTCTTGGCATCTTAGAAAAGAATCCCCCCTATTAAAAGAAATTTCAAATTCAAAAATTATTTTTCCTGTAGATAAAAAAGGCAATTTAATATTTGAACCAAAAGAAGGTGAAATTAAATTTATAGAAAAAATTTATGAATAAAATAAAAATTAAAGATTCACTTTATTTGGTAAAAAAATCAGATGATATTTATTCTGCTATATTTACTGGAATAAGAAGAATTAAAACTTTTAAAGCAGATGCATTAGTCAAAAAAATTTTAATTTCTTTGCATGAACCATTAGAAGAAAATATTCTTTACGATAAATTAAAAGATTTTTCAGAAAAAGATATAACTTTGTGCATAAATTCTTTAGAAAAAATTGGACTTCTTAGAAAATATGACAATCAAAATATTGATAATAGATATTCAAAACAAATAGCTTTTATAGATGAATTATCGGAATCATGGGAAGAAACACTAAAGTTACATAATAAATTAAAAAATTCTAAAATTTCAATTTTTGGAATTGGAGGAATTGGAACATGGATGACAAATGGTGTTTATCAGATGGGAGTAAATGAAATAAAAATTACAGATCCAGATGTTATCTCTGAAAGTAATTTAAATAGACAACTTTTTTTTGATTCTGGAGATATTGGAAAATATAAAGTGGATGTAATAAAAAACAAATTACCAGATGCAAATATTATTCCTTACAAAAAGAAAGTTTCGAAAGACGAATCTTTAGAAGAATTAATTTCTAATTCAGATTTTTTAATTAATTGTGCAGATTCTCCTTCTGTTTCTGAAACTACTGAAATAATTGATTCTTATGCCCGACCAAAAAAAATTCCCTATTGTGTTGCAGGAGGATATAACATGCATCTTGGAATGATTGGTCCAATTATTGTTCCTGGAAAAACCAAATCTTTTAATGATTTTTTAGAATCTCAAAAAAAAGAAGATCCTCTAAAGAATCTAAAAATTATTAAAGACATTAAAAATCCAGGAAATTTGGGGGCTGTTGCAGGAGCTGTTGCAAACATGCAATTAATGGAAATTTTCAAACACATAATTGGAAAAGGAACACATAATTATAATCGTTTTGCAGAAATTGATTTTATGGATTTAAGAATTGATTGGAGAGATTTTTGATTGATATTTATTTAGGAAGGCAAGTTGAATTGGAAAGGGAGAAGGGGAATTGAATTATCACTATCGGCGAGGTCATAAAAGGAGTTTAGATTTGTTTTGTGGGAGAAGAGGGTTATTGGGGGAGGGTGGGACAAAATCGAAGAAATAGAAAGGGGTTTTAAGGGTTTTGGGGAGTGAAGATTAAATTATCGCTATCGGCAAGGACATGAAGGGTTTTTGGGAGAGGGGAGAAAAGAGGAGAGGGGGATGGAAGAAGGATCATTTTCCATAATTATTTTTTTTATCAACTGTAATAAATTTTTTATCAAACAAATCATCAAAGAAATTCCAATCAGAAGAATTTTCTTTAACAGATAAGTAATTCTTTTTCATATTTAATCTAAACTTACCTTTCTCTAAAACTATAATTCCTCCAATTAATTTTTTACCTTTTTTATTTTCTTCAATTACATATTCTTGTAATGCTTCTGCTTTCAACTTATTATCTTCTTCCATATATCCTCCAGCTTTAGTATCAAATATACCCAATCTTCCATCTTTGAACATAATTAAAAAATCAGGTTGAAAGGTTTTAATTTCACCATATTTTTCATATCTTATTCCAAAATTAGATTGCATGTGCTCATTCCCATTTTGCCACCACCATAAAACTTTAGTTTTATTTTTTTCTAAAAATTTCAAAAAGTCTTTTTCAATATTACTATCCAAATTAAGATAACTTGGCCTATAAAGAGACAATTCAAAATTAAATTCTTTGTAAGTATTAGGATTAAAATTTCTTGTTGTTTCAATTTCCCAATTTAAAATATCAAAAGATGCTTCCTCTGATCTTTTCTTAATTTCTTTTTCTTTTTCTTTTTTGTATGATTCAACAGCTTTTTGTAAGAAATTTCCAAATAAACCATAATTATTTAATATTATACTTTGGACTTTAATTATTCCATTATCTAAAGGATCAATTCCTAAATATTTTTTAAATCCACTATACAAAGAACTTCGAACAATGGGGCTAGATCTCTTAAAGGCAAATCCTCCTAAATTTTCTTTGATTAAATTATAAAAAACATTTAACTTATCTTCATCTGAAAGTAAAAGATTTATATTTTCATTTCCTTCAATTCCCCTTTTATTCTTTGTTTCGCTCATTTTTAACATCTCCAAACTCTTCCAATCCTTCTCCTTTAACCTTTCCAATCCGAACACCCTTAAACTCAACTTTCATAGGCTGTTTTTGAAACCACGACTTAGACCAAAATCACTACGTGGATTTTGTGTTTCAAATTTTTTAAAATTTTCCTCAAATCATGGATGCCTTT
>CAZRBZ010000041.1:5959-8970 GCA_964598515.1 Candidatus Woesearchaeota archaeon | reverse complement strand
CTTTAATTGAATTTCCAGTATTCTCTAAAAACTCTCCAACTTAATCATAATTCAATATTAATTTGTTAAATTTTTTATCTATTCCTTCTTTTACTCCAAACCACCAAACCACCCAAAATCAAAAATAACATCACTGCAAAATAAACTCCCATGTTTCCTCTTTTGTCCTCTGTTTTAATAAAATTTCCAGTTATTTTCATTAAACTATTTTCTTCCAAACTAACATTCATCCAAATCCCAACTTGAACAGGTTTATCTTCAATTTTATATAATAATGCACCATGATAATTTCCTTTTTTTGAACCTTTAATACAAACTTCAATTTCAGAACTTTCATAAATTTCAATAATTTTTGGCAATGTTACATCTAAATCAAGTTCATTTGCATTTAATTTATGCATAGATAATATTCTTTCATCCTGTCCCTGTTCAGCCCATTTAGTTTTACCTTCCAATATTTGTGTATCTTCAACTGAAATTTTTACCTTATTACAAATTATTTCATTAGTTTTTCCAATAAAATCAATTTGAGTTGGAGAAACAGTCAATGTTGTAGCAGAACAAAAACCAATAAAAAAAACAAATAAAAAAAATAATATATAAATTTTAGATTTCATTTTAATTTAATCTGGCATAGCTGTAAAAATTAAATTAGTTTCATCTTGGATGGTTTCTGCAATTTCTTCTGTATATCTAGTCAAATCAAGCCAAGTATAAGCATATTGAGAAACAGATTCACCAAGATTATCTGGTTTATCTATCGTTAAATAAAAACTAGTTAAAGTTCTTGAAGTAACAGTACCATTTTTTCTAAATTTTAAATTTTGAAAAATATCTCCAAGATAATCTTCATTTAATTCAACTTCAACCCTAATGTCTGTTTCTCCGGTATTATTAACAAAAAATCCAATTTCTTCAGATTTATATCCTTGAGTAAGTTCTCCAAAATTCATTTCACTTGGAACAGAAAAACTAATTTCTGCTGGTTCTACATTTACAGTAAGAATTGTAGATTCACTTGATTCAGCACTAACAGCACCAATACCAAAAACAAAAACACCCAAAATAAGCAAACTCATTATTTTATTTTTCATATCATTAACCTCCTTTTAGCTATATGTCCGAGGGGAAAATCCCCTCGGAGCTAGCCAATCTTATAAATGATCATTTTGTTTAAAATTTCTATCAATTAATTTAGAATAAAAATAAATTTAAATTATCCAAAATAAACAATATGTTTTTTATTGAATTAATTCTTTGGGAAAGGTAATTTCCTATCAAAATCATCCCGATGCATGAATCCAGTTTTTTGCACATATTTTATTTTTTTGCTAAGCAATTCATTTGTTAATTTTTGATTTAAATTATTTTTTTCTTTTATGCCTTTTTCATATTTAACACATTCAAAATAATATTTTTTCATATTTTCATAACTTTTTATCATGGTAAAAATATTTGTTTCTATTCTTTCTTTTGTATTTGGATTCGAAATAAATTCCAAATCCTTTTTCATCTTTTTAATTTTAGAATAAAATTTTTCTTGACCTTCAGAAGAAAATTTGTTTGCAAACTTTTTATAATTTTTATTCATTTTAATTTTTACCAAGATTATCTTTAATTAAATCATTTTTAGATTTTTTATGAATTTTATACAAATATTCAACACCTTTAGAAATTATTTTCATTTGCTTATTAATAATTTTTCCTTGTCCAACTAAATTTTCTAAATTCTCCCCTAATTTTTTTAAATTTTCCGAGGCATTCAAACCTTTCAATTCATAATATCTTTTAGAAGTCTCATGAACTAATTCATATAAATTATCCTTTTTATCTTGGGATAATTTCATATTTTCAATTGTAACAATTTGATTTTTAAGATACTCTTTAAATTCTTTATCATTCTGAGGAAATTTCATACAAAACAAAGTAAATTCTTATTTATTAATATTTATGTCATTTAGAAGTTATATCAAAATAAAAATTTTAAATAAATCAATATTTATAACTATTATTACAATTCAATAACTATCAAAAATCACCAATTTATTTTCTGAATCTCTTACAAAAATACTGTCCCCAGATTTAGTCCAAACATAATCTTTTCCCCATTTTTCCACTCCCAAAACAACTTCTTCAAATTTTTTCAAAGTCTCTTCTTCAAAAACATATTTTTTCCTTCCTTCATCCTTAACAGACCAACCAACCAAATCAATTTCTCGATTACAAATATTTTCTAAAATAACAATTTGTTCATTAATATTCCATTCTTTTAAGATAATACAATGCTCTAAACTTTTCTCACATAAATTCAATCCTTCTTCCAAACATTCTCCCCAAGCATTAACAAACTGATTGTAATATTTATCTTTTCCAGATGGAAAATAAAAATTAGAATATCCTTCACGAACACTTTTCAAATTAATATTTTCAGAATCTAAAAAAATATATCCTAATTTTCTCCGATACCTATCAAACTTATCTTTTCCAAAATAAATTTTTATCTTTTTATTTAAAATTTCTTTTTCCAAAAAATCTTTAGCTTCAATATATCCAATTTCTCCTCTTTCTGGTGAATTAATCCCTAATAATCTAACCGAGGTACCATTAACAATTACAGTGTCTCCATCAATAATTCTTTCAACAATCCCAACTTCATAATCCTGAAATGTTTTAATCAAAAAACTATCAATAAACTTATAATTAATTGTAAAAACCAAAATCATTAATAAAATTAAAAGAACTTTTTCGTTTTTCATTTCAAAAAATTAAAAGAAATAATTATAATATTAATTCAATTAATTTATCCAAAATAAGAATATTTAAATTTTAAAACAATAAGTTTTATAAGTCAAATCATTCTTTGAAAATTATCTATGTATCCTATGCGGGGGTGCTGGAGTGGTCAAACAGGCAGGACTTAAGATCCTGTAGCTTATGCTTACGCAGGTTCGAATCCTGTCCCTCGCATATTCCTATTGCTTTGCAATAGGAAATTTGATTGATAAAATTCT
>CAZRBZ010000041.1:0-5859 GCA_964598515.1 Candidatus Woesearchaeota archaeon | reverse complement strand
CCTGCAACATTAATCATAATTTTATTACAGGTTCTCGCACCATTGGTGTCCCTCGCATATTCCTATTGCTTTGCAATAGGAAATTTGATTGATAAAATTCTAAGTTTCCAAATTCAAATAGATTTATCGCTCTAAGCGATTACGCTGGTTTAAGTCAAAATCCACAGATTTTGATTTCAGGAGAAATCTTTGATTTCGATTCGAATCCTGCCTGCAACATTAATCATAATTTTATTACAGGTTCTCGCACCATTGGTGTCCCTCGTACTTTCTAAAAAATATAACTAAAATAAAAAATTAAAAATAAACTTTTGAAACTTATTGTTCCTCAGCTTGTTTTGTTTGAACTTTAATTCCTAAAGCTTCAAGTCCTTGAATATGCATTCCCATTATTTTTTCAACTTTTTGAATCATAGTAATTAATTCTGCTCTTTCAGCAGCCAAAGTATTCAAAGCACCTTGATGAAAACCAATTTCCATTTCTTTAGGCATTTTTGGAGCTTCAGATTGTGTGGCAGGTTGATTTGCTTTCCCTCCCAAAGCGTTTTCTAAATTATCTTTATTTAAATCCATTTTATCCTCCTTATTCTTTCTATGAATTTTAGAAAAATACTTGAGTTATAAAGATTTATATTTTTCCTTCCAAGGTTTTTCTAATTTTCTTTCTTCTACTTCTAGCTTTCACCTGCATAGAAATATATTTTCCTCTTGTCTTTTTTCCACTCCTAGGAATTCCTTTATTATAATAAAATTTATTTTGATTAAAAAAGGGATTTTGATAAAAAGTTTTAGTATGTTTCAATTTTTGTTTTGCTGTAAATTCAGGTATTGATGAAGAATATTTTTCGAGTGATTTTTGGAAAACTTCCCTTGATAAATTTTCAAAAATAAAATTTATTCCCAATAAATATCCATAAATTTTTTTCATTTTCTTTTAGATTTTCTCCAATATTTTTCTAATTTTCTTTCTTCTACTTCTAGCTTTCACCTGCATAGAAATATATTTTCCTCTTGTCTTTTTTCCACTCCTAGGAATTCCTTTATTATAATAAAATTTATTTTGATTAAAAAAGGGATTTTGATAAAAACTAGATTTTTTAAAATAATTATTTCTAATATTTTTTTCAAAAATTTCAGAAGCAAAACCAATTCTTTCTAATATTAAAACTTCTAAACGAATATCTTTAATTCTTTTCCTTCCTTGTTCCAATTCTTCTAACTTTTTTACAGTTAATCTATTTAGAAGAACTTCAACTCCAATTTCATATTCTATTTTTAATACATCAATTTTAGGAACAATTGTTTTAACACCATCTTTAGAATAAACAGGATAAATTGGATTTTGTCCAAGACCCATGATTCCCATAATTATAAATTCTTTCATCATAGAATCCAAAAACTTCAATCTTTTTTAAGTTTATATTTTATTTAGAATAGGGTTTTTTTCTAAAATTTGACTTATAAAAATCCTAAAAACAACCAATGTCCTCGCCGATGCGATAATTTATTTTATTAATTCTGAACTTGTTCAGTAATCCTTCTAAAACTAGCTTTTTCTTTCTGCAATTGTTTATATGCAGAATAACAAGCAGTAGCTCCATCTCCAGCAGCAGTAATCATTTGTTTGAAAGGTTTATTTGCAACATCTCCCGCAGCAAAAACTCCAGAAACATTTGTTTCTTGATTCTTATCAACAACAATTTCTCCATTTTCCAATTCCAAATTCAATTCTTCAGCTAATTTTGTATTTGAAGTTCCACCAATTTCAATAAATAACCCGTCAAGCTCCAAATCTTCTCCCTGATTCAACTTAATTTTCTCTAATTTTTCTTCCCCAAGCAATTCCTTAACTTCAGTATTAAATATAACTTCAATATTTTCCGTGTTCTGAACTTCATCAACCCAAGCAATTTCAGCTTTAGTAAATTCAGGTTTTCTATAAATAATATAAACTTTTTTTGCAAATTTAGCGAGTAATAAAGCAGCAGTTAAAGCAGCATCTCCCCCTCCAACAACGGCAGCAATTTTATCTTTATAAAAACCAGCATCACAAGTAGCACAATAACTAATTCCTTTTCCAACTAACTCCTTTTCTCGAAGAATTCCCAATTCTCTTCTTTGAGTTCCAGTAGAAATAATTAATTTTTTAGCCAAAATTTCTTCTTTATTTATTTTAATTAAAAAGCCTTCATTTGTTTTTTTAATATTCTCAACTAAATCTTGTTTTATTGGAATTTCAAGTGCTTCTATTTGTTTATGCATTTTCATCATCAACTCCATTCCAGAAATTTTTTCAAAACCAGCATAATTTCTAACATCATGTGCAGTTCCAGCAATACCTCCTGGAATTTGTCCAACAAGTAAAACATCTATTTTATATCTTCCAGCATAAATTGCTGCAGAATATCCCGCAGGTCCTAAACCAATTATCACTAAATCATAAGTTTTCATATACACCTTAAGAAAAAACTCTTTATAAAATTTATTTAGAATTGTGGGAAACTGTAAATATTTTACAGTACTAAAATTTATAATCTCTTTCTTCTTTTCTTTCATATGAATAAAATTCTAGTGGTAGGCTATCCTGGTGCAGGAAAAGGAACACAAGCCAAATTTTTAAAAGAATTTGAATTAGCTCATATTTC
Source organism: Candidatus Woesearchaeota archaeon (assembly GCA_964598515.1). GTDB lineage: Archaea > Nanobdellota > Nanobdellia > Pacearchaeales > GW2011-AR1 > GW2011-AR1. The sequence goes on along the minus strand of CAZRBZ010000041.1, from coordinate 3,214 downwards.
AACAGGAGATGTTATTAGAACTTCAATTAATCCAAAAATAATAAAATATCGAGATGAAGATTATTCAAAAGGAGAATTATTATCTGATAAATTAATTTTTGAAATAATTAGAAAAGAAATTTCAAATCTTCCTAAAGATACAAAAGGATACATTTTAGATGGCGCAGTAAGAACATTAGCTCAAGCAAAATATGCAAAATATCATCAAATGGTTGACAAAGTAATTTTCTTTGAAATCTCAAAAGAAACTGCAATAAAAAGACTTTTAGATAGGCATGAAGGGAGAACAGATGACACACCAAAAGCAATAGAACATAGATTTGAAGAATACAAAGAAAAAACAAAACCAATTTTAGATTATCTTAAAGAAAACTTTGAATTTTATACAATTGACGCAGAACCAACAGTTCAAGAAATACGCTTAGAAGTTTTGAAGGTTTTAAATTTGAACTAAACTTTTATTAAACCAATTATCTTTCTCCAACCATGAAACAATTAATCCTTTCGCTTTTGAAAACTGCTTTTTCCGAATTAAAAGTAAAATTAAAAGATGAAGAAATTCTTGCATTAATTGAAATTCCTAAAGATTTATCAAACGGAGATTATACATTTCCTTGTTTTATTCTTTCAAAAATAATTAGAGAAAATCCCCATGAAGTTGCAATGGATGTTGTTTCAGCAATAGGAACTCCTCCAGAAGAAATTGAAGATATACAATCAATTGGACCATATGTAAATTTTTATCTAAATAAAAAACTAGAATTCATTTCATTAATTAATGAAGTAAGAAGAGAAAAAGATAATTTTGGAAAACCAGAAAAAAACAATCAAAAAATAATGATAGAATTTCCATCTCCAAATACAAATAAACCATTACATTTAGGTCATTTAAGAAATATGGCTATCGGAGAATCAGTTTCGAGAATTGCCGAAACAAACGGATTCAAAGTAATAAGAGTAAATTTAAACAATGATAGGGGAATACATATTTGTAAATCTATGGCAGCATATATTAAATATGCAACAGGAGATAAACCCACAAAAGAAAAAAAAGGAGACCATCTAGTTGGAGATTTTTATGTAAAATTCAATAAAAAATCAAAAAAAGATGAAGAATTAGAAATTCTTTCACATAGACTTTTACAAAAATATGAAGAGGGAGATAAAGAAACAGTTCAATTATGGAAAACAATGAATAAATGGGCATTAGATGGATTCAAAGAAACTTATGGAAAATTTGGAATAAAATTTGATAAAGAATATTTTGAAAGTCAGATTTACAAAAAAGGAAAAGAAATAATTATGCAGGGTTTAAAAGATAAAATTTTCAAAAAAGGAAAAGCGGGAGAAATAAAAATAGATTTGAAAAAAGAAAAATTAGGAGAAAAAATTTTACTTAGAGCAGATGGAACATCGATATATATAACCCAAGATATTTATCTTGCACAGAAAAAGTTTGACGATTACAAAATAAATAAATCAATTTATGTAACGGGAAATGAACAAGAATATCATTTTAATGTTTTATTTTCAATATTAGATAAATTAAAAATTGCAGATAAAGAAAAATTAAAACATCTTTCATATGGCATGGTTAATCTTCCCGAAGGGAGAATGAAATCAAGAGAAGGAACAGTGGTAGACGCAGATGATTTAATTGAAGATTTACAGAAATTGGTAAAAAAAGAATTAACAAAAAGACATAAATTATCAAAAAAAGAATTAGAAAGTAGAAGTTTAAAAATTGCTTTAGCTGCAATAAAATATTTCTTATTAAAAGTAGACATCAAGAAAAATATGGTTTTTAATCCAAAAGAATCAATCTCTTTCGAGGGAGATACAGGACCATATATACAATATGCCTATGCAAGAGCTGCTTCAATTTTAAGAAAAATAAACAAAAGGCCACAATTGTTGATGCCTCAAAATTTAGAAGAAAAAGAAAAAGAATTAATAACACAATTAGGTGATTTTAAAGAAATTGTAAAAGAATCATACAGACAGATGAATCCTGCAATTATTGCAAATTATTCTTATAAACTTGCACAAATATTTAATGAATTTTATCATTCATGTCCAGTTATGGGTTCTGAAAACGAATCATTTAGATTACATCTTGTTCAAATTTTTAAACAAATTTTAAAGAATGCCTTATATTTATTGGGCATAGAAACACTGGAGGAAATGTAAATGTTAGAACAATATATTGAAAACAATTATTTGAGATTTGCAGCCCTATTAATTTTAAGTTTTATAACTTTAAGACTTTCAATTTGGATAATAGAAAAAATAATTTTAAAATTCACAATCAAAACAAAAACAAATTTAGATGATTTAATTTTGGAAAAAACATCCAAACCTCTAACCTTTTTAGTTTTATTAATTGGATTAAAAATTGCTATAATGGAATTAATGTTAACAACAGAATTATTTGAAATAATAAACAAATCAATTTATTCATTAATTCTGATCACGGGATTTTACATAGTATATTCAATAATTGTTCTAACAATTAACCGCGGATGGAAAAAATATTCCAAAAAAAGCAATGAAGCGATTTTTCATTTATTTGAATTGACTTTAAAAATTGTTTTAATTATTGCAGCTTTCTTATCCCTATTAAGTTATTGGGGAATTGCAATAGGTCAACTCTTAGCGGGATTAGGAATTGGTGGAATTGCAATAGCTTTTGCTTTACAATCTTCCTTAGCAAATATGTTTGGAGGAATTTCAATAATTTTAGACAAATCAATTAATGTTGGGGATTTAGTAAGCTTAGAAGATGGAACCTCTGGAAAAATAATAAAGATAAATTTAAGAAGCACAAGAATAAAAACATTCGATAATGAGATGATTATTGTTCCAAATTCAAAATTAGCAGATGGAAATATTCACAATATTGCACAACCAAATCCAATAGTGCGAGTAGTGGTTCCTTTCGGTGTAGCTTATGGATCAAATGTAAATAAAGTAAAAAAAATTGTATTAAGAGAAATAAAAAAAGTAAAATACATAGTGAAAGATCCAGAACCATACGTAAAATTTTTAAAAATGGCAGATTCTTCATTAAGTTTCAAAGCATATTTCTTTGTAGAAACATTTGATGTGAGATTGGGGGCTTTAGATGAAGCAAACACAAAAATCTATAATGCTTTAAACAAAGCAGGAATTGAGATTCCTTTTCCACAAATGGATGTTAGAATTAAGAAATAAT
>CAZRBZ010000040.1:0-9524 GCA_964598515.1 Candidatus Woesearchaeota archaeon | reverse complement strand
TTAGTAAAAGAATATAAAAAATTAAAGAAAGTTTTAGGTGACCACAAAAAGAAAAAAGTGTAGTCACCTATTTTTAAATAAACTCCATCTCGACAAAACCCATAAATTCAAAGCATTTTATTTCATCAATAAACAATAATCAATAAAATAAACCAAATATTCCCCCAACATTCCTACCCAGAATAAACATCCATTCTTTTCATTAATTTTAATTCATCATAAAAATCAAATTAAAAAATTTTCCAAGATTTTTTTAGTTTCAATAGCATCTTCAATATCTCTAACTTCAACAATAATCTTTTCTACATTTGGCAGTTTTTTAATCACATTTTTCCAATCAAATCTCCCTTTATCTATTCCTTGATGTAAATCCATTTTACCATCATTATTATGTGCATGAATGTGAATAATTTTATCTTTTATTTTTTCTAAAAATTCATCCAAATCCATACCAAATGCATTTTGAGAAATTGCTATATTTAAATGTCCTAAATCTAAACACATTTTTAATTCTGGAAATTTTTCTGCAATATAAAAAATTGCTCTTGAACTACAAACATGATTCTCATAAATTAATTCAATCCCTTCGTTTTTTGCAAATTCAATAATTTTTTTAAATTTAAGAATATCTTCCTTCTCCAATTCATAATTTGTCATATGAAAATTAATTCGTTTAATTCCAATTATTTTTGAAATTATTATTTCATATTTTAATATATTCATTTCCGAATCAGAAAATTCTGGATAGCCTTTTTTTCGGCAACTAAAAATTCTACTTAAACCACTGTGTAAAGATAAATCTTCTCCATCAAATTTTTCTTTTAAATCAGCTATTATTTTTATATTCGGTTTTATTGAAGATGCTCTTAGTTCATAAGTTTCAAAGGGGAGTTTTTCTTTTGAAAATTTTTTCAGATCTAAAATACTATATCCTATTTTTGGAATCATATGTGAACTAAAATTTATATCTTTTTATTTGTTTGTGGTGGTCTATTATAATAAAATATATAACTGCCAAAAACAAACAAGTTTTATGAAAACTTTAAATCATAAGATTAAGAAAGAATTTCTTTTTTCTGAGTTTAAAAAATCTTTAAAAGAAGGTGAAAAAGAAACTAAATTAACTTTTTCATGTATCTTATCAGTTGACACACCTGATAAAAAATATATAACTCCAAGAGGATCAATTAGTTGGGATATGCCCAGTTACAGTATACCGAGTTATGATGCTCCAAGTTACAACATGGATGTAGAATAAAGATTTTTACAATGCAATTTGAAGAAAGAATCTCTGAAATATTAGGAAAGGTGCCAAATAAAATTTCTAAACTAGAAAATTTAGAAAGTTTTAGTTATGTTGTTGAAAATGTTGATAATAAATATTTTTTTAAATTTTCAAAACAAAGAAAAGTTAATAAAGAAAAATTTGGGATAAAATACTTTAAAGATGTTCTTGAAATTGAGACACCAAAAATAATTTATGAAGGTCCGGATTATCTTGTTACAAAATTTGAAGAAGATTTACAAAAAATAGCTCCCCAAAATTTAATACCTATTGTAATTTCATATCAAAAAAAATATTTAGAATCACTAGAGTATTTATTGATTCCAAGTGGGTTTTCAAGAAATAAAATAAATGAATTTTATGGTAGAAATAAAAAACATTTTTTAGGATTTAAAACAAAAGGACTTTCTGCTATTTTAAACAAAGTAAATGAAAAATCTTATGAGAAACTCCCAAAAATAATTAGTCATGGAGATGTTCATAATAAAAATATTTTTTTAACAAAAGAAAATAATCCATTCATATTAGATTTTGAAAATATGAGTTTAAATTATCCAACCTTTGATATTTCCACTTCAATTTTTTATGCATTAAGCAGTTCTAAAAACATAGTTAAAAATTATTTGAAAAACTTACCAACTAATTTTAATGTTACGAATAATGAATTAATCGATTTAATTATTGCAGATACGCTAAGAATTGCCATATATGATACCCTCACTGCGAAAAAAAGAAATAAAAATAAAGAGAAATTAGAAAAAAGAATATATCATAATAAAAAGTTTTTTGACACATTTCTTTGAATAATAATTTTATTAACTAAATAGAACCCCAATATTTTTCAACAATTCAAGCCTTCCTATACTTAGCCATAATTAACCTACCATAAGCACAAGCAGAATGATCCTACAACTTTTTAACTCTTTCATCAAATCAATCAAAAACTTTTTAATATTAACAGATTATATATTTTCATGGAAAGAATAATTGGTTTAGGAAGAAATCCTCAAGGAAAGATTAATGCTCCGACTATGGCATATAAAGCCGTTTATGGTAAATATCCCGATACTCCTTTAATGGGCAGAACAAACTCTCCTAAGAAAATATGGAAAGGAATTGATGTTGATGTCAATCTTAAAGATAAATGGTTGGAAGAATTAAATTCATTACCTGTTGAAATAAAGTCAACTGATGAAGGTAAAAGCAAAGAGAGAGTTGCTTTTGTTATTTTTAGACTACCCAAAGATAAAGAAAGTTTATACAAAGAAGTTGAATCAAATTTAAAGAAAGAAAAAGATTTGTTTGTTCTAAGTGATATTGGGACTGAAAACCGTCCAAGGATTTGCGTTGCAAAAGATATTTTAGTTGGAGAATTGGGATGGGAAGAATGGTGGAATAGTTTATCAAAAAAAATTAAGGCTGCTTATGACAAAGCGATTAATTAAAAAAATCTTATTAAAAAAAATTGAAAATTTATAATTGAAATTTTTCTCAATTTTTTTTGAGATATTAATTTATATAATCTCATAAATAATAATTTTTATGGAAATAACACAAGATGCTCAAAAGAATATATTAGTGAAATTAATTCATAATAATGGAATAAAATATAATGATCTTTGGGCAAAAGACGGAGAGAGCAATAAATTCAATTATCATTTGAAATCTCTAATTGAAGGAGGCCTTGTAAAAAAGAAAAAAAATTATATTTTTTAACAAATGAAGGTTTAACTTATGTTAGTGCAATCGATGGACAAACAGCAAAGAAAAAAAAGCGACCAGTGGCTTGCGTATTTATTTTGGGTTTTGGTAAAAAAACAAAAAAGATTTTAGTTAATATAAGAAAAAAAGTTCCATTTTATGATTATGCTGGGATTCCCGGAGGAAAAATTGAAATGGGTTCAAGTTCAATAAAATCAGCAAAAGAAGAATTTTTAGAAGAAACAGGACTTAATGCAGATTTTAAACTTGCAGCAATATCTAATTATAATACTTACAATAATGAGGAATTAATGCACCACGTAATAGCATTTACTTATCTTGCAACAAATTGCAGCGGCAAACTTATAGATTCTAATCGTGAAGGCGAAAATAAATGGATGAGTTTAGAAGAGTTCAAACAACAAAAAAGATACCCTGAACTTGATTCCTTTTTTAAAAAAATACTTGAAAATGAAATACACTATTTTAATGTAAATAGATTTCAAGAAAATGATAAATTTATTGGGCTAGATTTTTTAAATAAATTTTAATCCTTTTCTTCTTACAAAAATCTCATTACAAGGCATTATAAACCCAAAAAAACAACAAATTACATGAAAATACACAAAGGAGGAAAAAAATGAAAGGAGAAGTAAAATTTTTCAACGATGAAAAAGGATTTGGATTCATCACTGGTGAGGACGGAAAAGATGTTTTTGTACATAGTTCTGCATTAGAAGGAATTAGCGTAACAGAAGGAGATTCAGTTGAATTTGAAGTAGAGCAAGGAGATAAAGGTCCCAAAGCAGTTAAAGTAAAGAAAGCGTAAGTTAGTACAATATTTTAAGTAATCAATTTTTATTATTATCATTATTTTTTTATTTTCAGAATAAATCATTCAATTCGTTTGAGATTTCCAAGTAATTATTCATTCGCCCCCCTAGGATGCAAATACCTATTTACACAGGCTCAAGATACAAGAGATGTTTTTAGATTTAAATATTGCTAACTCAATTTATGTCCTCGCCGACCTGCTTAACAGGTTCTTGTCCTGCAGAAGTTCTTATGCCATTTTGGTATGTTAATAATGTAACGAGGCAGTATAACCAATTCAAGTTTGACTTAATCTTAATATCTATTTCAAATTTAAGTTAAAATTAAATAACTCTTTAATTTTTATTATCATATGAAAAAAGAAAAAAGATGGTTCGTATATATTCTAGAATGTTCTGATGGATCATATTACACAGGCGTCACAATTGATATCGATAAACGAATGATAGCTCATGCAGAAGGCAAAGGCAGTAAATATGTTTACAGAAAAGGTTTTAAAAAATTATTAAGAGCAAAACCATGTAAAGATAAATCACAAGCCCATAAATTTGAATATCAAATAAAACAATTACCCAGAAAAAATAAATTGAACTGGTTTAATGATAATTGATGAATTTGTTTTAATATTTCTATAAATTAAATATTTCCAAAAATGCTCAAATCTTTTATGCATCCAGCGGAATCAATAATAATTTTTTATATAAATCTTAAATTTGTTTAACAAATTAATTATTTCATTTCAATTAATAAAATTTAACAAACAATAATTCCACAATAATTAATAATAAATACAATTATTTAGCCTTAGTAACCTTAGCAGTTTTAGCAACCCTAACTTTATCAGCCACACTTTGTTCCTCTCGAGCTTTCTTTCGAATAGCCTTTTGTTCTTCAGTCATAGGTTTCCTTTGTCCCTTAAGACGCCTACTCATTCCCTGCCTCTTATGTCTTTTCAATCTTCTCTTTGCCATGACCAAATTAGAAATGGTGAGTATTTAAGGTTTGGGGAACAAACTTTTTTATATTTACCTTTTTCTTCAATAAACTTTTTAAATTTCTTTGTTTTGAATATAATAGTTAAAAGGAGGTGATAAAATGCCAGGATTTAATAGAAATGGCCCAAATAATGAAGGCCCAGCAACTGGACAAAGAAGAGGATATTGCACAAAAGAAGAAACAGATATTCCCTATCAAAAACCAGATCAAGAAATTATTTATGGCTTAGGCAGAGGAGGAATACCTTGTGGTTGTGGACATCGTAGAAGGCAAAATAGAGGTTTTAATCAAAATATGGAAAAAGATTCAAATCTTGAAAAAAAATCAAAAGAACAAGATTAATTTTTTATTAGGGGATTTAAAAAATCCCTTCTTGATTTTTTAATAAAATTTATTTCTTCCAACTACCAGCCTTTATCCACTTAGCCAAACTATAAAACACACTAAAAAAGAAATAAATAGGGATAATAAATACAGCAATAACAAAAAACACTGGTTCTTCCCAACCAAATAATCCATAAATAGTATTATGTAAAAAAACCGCAACAATCCAAATCAACATAATTAATCCAATTCTCTTCAAATTCAAACTAAAAATCTTATCAAAATTAATTCTCTTTTTTTTCATAACAATAAATGAAAAAACCCATATAAATAATTACCCCTATTAATTTTCCATAAATTCCCAATATATTTTAAACTTCCAAAAATCTTCCAACCTTTTATAATCTCACCCGAGGTAATAATTCAAGTTGCCTCTTTTATTTTACAACCACATTTTCCTTCGTCCAATTATCTTTTTTTATTAATTTGAAATAACAAAAGCGAGACAACAAACAAACCTTCAGCAATCAATATACCATAATTAAGCTCAGTTACACCTCCGATAACTTTACCAGTCATTCCAACAACTTGTCCAACCAAAAGAAAAATTCCTAACAAAGCAAATATTCCAGCGGCTACAAAAGATATTTTTCTTCTCACTTTTTCACCTCAATTTTTTTTGCCCCTAGTAAAATCTTTTCTGAAGATTTTCGGGGTACATCTATGGTGCTCTTTCCAAGCATATAAGATTGTAAAACTTCGGGAATAATAATGGACCCATCTTTCTCCTGATAATTCTCCATTAAAGCAATTAAAGCACGAGGCGAAGCAACAACAGTATTATTCAAAGTATGTGGATGATATCTTTTACCTTTATGTTCAACAACAATTCCAAGTCTTCTAGCCTGAGCATCACCCAAATTAGAACAAGAGCCAACCTCAAAATATTCTTTACGTCTAGGACTCCAAGCCTCAATATCACAACTCTTAACTTTTAAATCAGCCAAATCCCCACTACAACATTCTAATTTACGAATAGGGAGGCCCAAGCTCTTAAAAAATTCAACATTAATCGCCAACATTTCTTCATAAAAATTCATAGAATCCTCTGGTTCACAAACAACAACCATCTCCTGTTTCTCAAACTGATGAACCCTATACAATCCTTTCTCCTCAATTCCATGAGCACCAACTTCTTTTCTAAAACAAGGAGAATAACTAGTCAATTTATATGGCAAATCTTTTCCATTTAAAGTAACATCAATAAACATACCAATCATAGAATGTTCAGAAGTTCCAATCAAATACAAATCTTCTCCCTCAATCTTATACATCATATCATTCATTTCTTCAAAACTCATAACTCCCTTAACAACATCACTTCTAATCATAAAAGGCGGAATATTATACTCATAACCCTTCTTCACCATAAAATCCCTAGCATAACTCAAAAGAGCAGAATGCAACAATGCCAAATCTCCTTTCAAATAATAAAAACCATTACCAGAAGTTTTCCTAGAATTATCAAAATCAACACCACCCAACTTTTCAGCCAATTCAGCATGATTCATAATTTCATAATTAACTTTTCTAGGCTTACCAATTTTTTCCAATTCAACATTTTCACTATCATCTTTTCCAAGAGGAACAGAATCATCAATAATTTGAGGAATTTTCATCATTAAACTTTTAATTTCTTTTTCCAATTCCTGTCTTTTCTCCTGAATTTTTTCAATCTTACCAGGAATCTTTTTAGCTTCAATCTTCAACTTTTCAGCCATATTTTTTTCACCCTTTTTCATAAATTTTCCAACTTCCTTAGAAATTTTATTTCGATCACCCCTTAAAACATCTTCATCATACTTCAACTTTCTCCATTTATCATCAAGTTCAATAACCTTATCTACTAAAATTAATTTATCTTTCTGAAACTTTTTTTTAATATTCTCTCTAACCAAATCAGGTTTCTCACGAATTAAATTAATATCTATCATAACACAATAAACTTTTGCAAGTATTTAAATTTTAGGAAAGTCAAGTTTTGACAAATAAATTAAATTATTGTTCAATAGTCAAACATAAATTGAGTTTAGTCATTTTTCATTTTTATATCATCTTTAAAAACATTTTTTTCACATTAATTATAAATTTAAAATTTTCAACACCATATGCGTAAATTTTATTCTATCAATTCTAATTTATTTTTTTCTTTTGTTTTCTATTTTCCCAAACCCAATCTTTAAAAATATAAATATCCTACAATAATTATGTCAGAGATGTTAACGAGTTTTAGCTCATCATTAATTTTAATCTACCAAGAATTTCTAAGTTCTCTTCCATTCTGGGCCCAAAATTTCATTAACTTGTTTTTCATTTCAATTGTAATAGTAATTTATGCAATTTTTATTTGGAACTTTTATAGGTGGGTTGCAAAAAAAGACATTTTAAAATTAAATTTAAAAAAATATAATAAAACACAACATCCTTTTTTTATAAAATTTTTAGCAGGACTATTTTATTTTATTGAATATTTAGTAATTTTACCTTTAGTGGTATTTGTTTGGTTTTTCATGTTCACATTTTTTCTAATGCTCTTAACAGACATACCCTTACAAACACTTTTAGTAATATCTGCAACAATAATTGTTGCAATAAGAATGACTGCATACTACAGAGAAGATCTCTCAAAAGATTTAGCAAAACTTTTACCCTTCACTCTTTTAGGTGTATCAATAACTCAAACAGGAACATTCAGTTTTACAAAAATAATTTCACAAATATTTACAATACCTGAATTTTTCAACCACATTATAGTGTATCTATTATTTATCATGATAATAGAATTCATATTAAGGGCAATTGAATTCATATTCATAGCTTCCGGAATATACGAAGAAAAAGAAGAAGAAAAAGTAAAAACAGAATAACAATTTTCCTTTTATTAAAAACTTATTTTGTTACTTCCAAAAATCTAATTTCAATATTTTAATAATTCCTCCAACAAAAATTTTCTTTTTATAAAAATAAATTAGTTCTTTTCCACCTGTGGATGATCATCACCTTTGGCAAGAATTTTCTTAAGCATATCAATATGTTTTTCTCTTTCATCTGCATAATCTTCATCTCCAGATTTAGAATGCTTAATCATTTTAGCAACATATTCTCCACCTAAAAAATGAGGTGTCAAAACATAATTAGCTCCAGCTTCATAAAGTTTTAAAGCATCTCCAATACTATGTGCTCTTAAAATAATAATTGTTTTTTTATTTTTTTCCCGAATAGCTTCAATTAATAATTCATTAGTTTCAAGCTCAGGAATTGTTGAAACTGCTAAATCCAATTTATTCAAAGGCAAATCATCCAAAAGTTCCCTATCATAAACATCTCCATAAAGAGCAGGCACGCCAAATTTATTTAAATCATTAATAGTATCAGGATTAAAATCAACAACTAAATATTTCTTTTTCATCTTCTTTAATGAATTTAAAATACTATATCCAATTCTATTATATCCAAATAAAATTGTATCATATTTTTCCTTTAATTTTATTTCTCTTCTTATTTTCTTTTTTTCGAAAATTTTTAAGAATGGAGACATTTTTTTATAAAATTTACTTGAATAAGTAATCATATAACTAGATAATAAAATAGTTAATACCAAAGTTAAAACTATTGTATTCATAGCTTCAGGTAAAATATGATTCATAGAAACTCCTAAAACCAATACAATTAAAGAAAATTCAGAAATTTGACCCAGTGTCGTTCCAACCAAAAAATTAGTCCTTTTAGTAAATCTAAATTGTTTCATAAGACCCATTAAAATTATTGGTTTCAAAATTAAAGCAACCAAAGATAAAATAATTGCATTAAACATTATCGAAGGCAAATTAGAAATTTGTATTTTAAGACCTAAAATAATAAAGAAAATTATCAAAAAGAAATCTCTTAAGGGCCTAATTTTAGAAGAAATTTCAGTAGCATAGGGGCTAGAAGATAAAATAATTCCTGCAATTAAAGAACCAATTTCCATACTAAAACCAATATAATCAAATAAAGCAGCTAATACAAAACACCAACAAATTGAAAATAAAAATAATAATTCTTGAGATTTAGCAATACTCTTCATTATTCTGGGAAGTATAAAATATCCAATAAAAAATAATCCCCCAATTAATATTCCCCCAGTTATTAATCCTTCAAATCCAAATTCAAAACCATTAGTTTTTCCAGCAATAGAAGAAATAAACATTAACACACCAACTGCAACTAAATCTTGAATAATTAAAACACCAATAGATATTTTACCAAATAAAGAATCTAATTGTTTCTTATCAGATAATAATTTCATAATAATAATTGTACTAGAAAAAGCTAAAGCCACACC
>CAZRBZ010000039.1:0-9620 GCA_964598515.1 Candidatus Woesearchaeota archaeon | reverse complement strand
CAATGAATTTGTCGATTCGTGTTATAATAAAAATACAGTAATTGAATGGGAATGTTCTGATTCTAATTTAGCAATTTCTTCTAATATTTTTTGTACTCGTGGTTGCGAGGATGGTATTTGTAAATCAATTAATAGAAAAGATTTAACAAAATATTCTAAAAAAGAAGTTTTTTTAATTTCAGATCAGAATTGGAGAAATGTTTTGCCTTTGGTTCCTTTGACTACTTGGACACAACAGGATAAGATTGAGGGATGTCAAAGAGGTTATGGTACTGCAGAAAATGTTTGTGTTTATCCGACTTTGATTTATCATGCTGAGTCTGAAGAGAAATTTTCTAATTTAGCGGTTGATGCAACGGTTACTGTTTCATCTAGTACCAGTGCTGATGTTGCAAATAATCTTATTGATGAAAATTTGATGAGTCGATGGAATAGTGGAAGCAATAATCCTGGAGAAGTGATTTTAGATTTAGGAGAAAGAAAACATTTTAATAGAATAAGAATTAGGGGTAGTGCTGAACCTTATTTTGTGGATGTTTATATTTCTGATGATGGAAACTCTTTTGATTTGTTTCTTGAAAATTATATCATTGATAAAAAAGATACAAATATATATAATTTTGGAACTATTACAAGATATCTTAAATTTAAATTTAGAGATAATCCAGATCAGAGGATTTATCCTAATTGGAAAGCTTTTTCTGAAATAAGTGTTTATGGAACAAATACCTTTTGGTATGATGGTTTTGATGCTGATTCAACAATTCATTTTATGCAACAATATGATACAAAGAAGGTGAAAATTTTTAAAGAAAAATCCACTTTTTCTACTTCAGAAAAAGGTCTTACCACTTGGGATATCCCTGGTTTTGTTGATGAGATATATATTAAAGAACTTTCAGGTGCATCTGTTTTATTTCCAGATGGAACTTGTGTTGGTAAAACTTTTGACTCTTCTTGTGATTCATATGATTCAGAAAATAATAATTATACTATTGTTTCTGGAAGACGTCTTGCTATAAATATTGGTGATTCTAAAAATGCTCATGTTGTTTTGGAATATTTTGGGAGCCCAATAGAATTAAATAATTTATTGATTGCTGAAAAACCAGTTGGAGCAGAAATAAATTCAGATAAGATAAAATATTTTAATAAGGATAATTATTTTTCTTATTGGAGACATTTTAAGGAGATTGTTTATGTTGAGGATAATTATAAATTGGCATTGATGGCTTCTACTTATGCTTCGTTAATTAATTCTCCTTTGGTTATAGAAGGAACTGAATTGGATGAGGATAAAAATTTTGAAAATAAAAATGTTATTTGTATTGGTGATGTTGAACGGGAATGTGGAGAACAATATGATTTGAATGAATTACAAGAGAAATATGTTGAAATAACAAAGACGGATAAAATAATATTGATTAATTCAGATGATTGGAAGATTAAACTTGATGAAAAATTTTTTCCAGAAAAATCTAGCAATCCAATTTATAATTTATACACAAAGACTTCTTTGTCGTCGTCTATTTTGGCTAGTGCTAAGCATGAGGTTATTATTGATACAAATAAAACTAATTATTTAGAAATTGATAGTTTTATTAAAAAAGAATCTAATAGATTGATTCCTGAATTTATTGGGGCTCCAAAGGGGTTGATGATTTATTCTGGTCATTCAAATGAGGAATTTTATAAAAAGGATTTGAATAATAAAATACAAATTAGGATAATTCCCAGCTCAAGGATTGACTTTTTAGAAAATAAATTTTTCTTTTTTAGTGGAAATTCTTTATATGGGTATGATATTTTTAATAAATCTATTAATGAAAATTATAAAAATCTTGGTTATTCTGCAAATTTTGATATTTCAAATAATAAAATATTTTATTCTAATTTTAATTATAGTGATGGCAGATGTTATTTTTATTTAAAAGATTTAAATTCTAGAAAAAAAAATGAAATTATTTCATTTAATCTGACTTCTGGAGAGTGTTCTCGTTCAATGGCGTCAATTGATAAAAATCAATATGGATTAATCAAAAAAGAACAATATAAGAAGAATGAACTTTATATTGGGGAAACAGGTAGCCTTAATTATAAATTGATTCATGTTGCAGCTAATTTGAAGGATTTGATTATTGAAGGAAGGAATGTTCTCTGGAGAGAGGACAATAAATTATTTTTATATAATATAGATACTAAACAAAAGGAAATTATTTCAACTAGAGCAAGGAGTTTATCAAATTATGAAAATAAGATAATTTATGCTGAGGATAATTTAGTTTTATATGATTTGATTACAAAAGAAAAAATAGAAATTGAGGATAGTCCAGTATTTATCTCCTCTG
Source organism: Candidatus Woesearchaeota archaeon (assembly GCA_964598515.1). Classification (GTDB taxonomy): domain Archaea; phylum Nanobdellota; class Nanobdellia; order Pacearchaeales; family GW2011-AR1; genus GW2011-AR1. The sequence goes on along the minus strand of CAZRBZ010000039.1, from coordinate 7,272 downwards.
GAATTGTTCCCTCTATTTTCAAAAATAATATTGTTTGGGTTGATGGAATGAATTTGGCTGAAGGTAAATGTTCTTCTGGTCTAAAGTCTTCTTGTTCTCTTGGTGTTTCAGATGATTGTCCCAACTTTTGTGATTTGGGGGGTGTTTGTGTTCATCATTCAGATTGCATAGGAAACAGTAACAGATGCCACTCAAATAAATGCATTGGTACCACAGTAATCAAATATAATATAGATATTAAACAAAAAGAAATTATTTCTGAAGGAAAAATTGTGAAAAATTTTTTAGTGGTAAATGATAATTTTTATTTTATTTCTCGATCTTTTCCCAATTATTTTCTTAATGGATTTTTTACAGTATTTGCAGCACCAAATGCAATTCCTTTTAAAAATATTTTTTATTCAGGCACATATGTATTATATAATGCTTTAGATAATTACCAATATGGGCGAGGGTATTCTGGGGAAAATAATTCAATTTTTTCTGTTGGAAGAATACAGGGAATTACTATTGCCGATGTTTCAAGTTATGTTGCTAGGGATTTATTTTATGATATGATTATTGATGGGCAAAATGAAGTTTCTATTCTAATTGGTAATTCTAAAGAGGATGATCATAATGGTGCTTTTGATTTTTTTTATGAGACTGCTCCTAATTGGACTAAAATTTTTAGAAATGCAGGATATGATATTGATTGTATTATAGGAAATTCTTCAAGTGGAGAATGTATAGAATATTCTGATAAAAAAAATGAATGGATAGATTCAATGGCTGATAAAGAATCTATTTATTTAGGACATCATGGATCAGATCATGGGGCAGGGATACTTTATAATGAGATTCCAGAATTATCTGCAAGTATTATTAGTGCACAATCCTGTTCAACTTGTTTGACTTATTCTGGAAATTCATTTTGTAATAATGTCATTAGAAAAGGAGGGATAGGATATTCTGGAGCTATAGGTATTGCTTTTTCAAGTAGTAAAAACAATGAGAAATTAATAGAATATCTTTATAAAAATGGTTTAACTTTAGGGGAAGCTTCTAGTAAAGCTTATATAACTGGTGGCAGTCAGATGATAACTTTAATTGGTGATCCCACGTTAGATATAAATCAAAAATATATTTTAGAGGAGGAATTGACTAGAATTGGATGGTATTAAGATGAAAATATTAAAGAAATGCGTATTTATTTGTTTTATAGTTTTATTTTTTAGTTTAGTCGGTGCTGTACCAATTATGGAAATTGAAGTAAAACCTATTTTTTATGAAAATGAAATGATAAGTTTTAATTATAGTTTTATATCTCAACAGGATGAATCCATAACTTATGTGGCAAATATAAATTGTCCAAATTCTGCTGAACCTTTATTGCAAATGCAAGAAATTTATTTAATTTCTAGAGAATTATTTTTGGAAAAATATAATTATGGGATTGTTAATGAAAATATTGAAAGCGGGATGTGTGTGGCTTCTATTTCTATTCTAGAACCTTATTATTTGGAGATTACAAAATCTTTTGAAGTTAGTTCTTTATCTGAATTTTTTTTCAACTTAATCTTCTCTAAAAAAGTTTTCCTCAAAAATGAAGATATTTATTTAGATTATAAATCTTCAATAGAGGATATTGAAATTGATGCTGTTTTAAAATATCCTTCTGGAAAGCAGAAGAAAATTGATTTGCCAATTTCAATTAAAGCATCTCAAGTTGGAACATATGAATTGGAGATTACTGCTTCTAAAGAAGGATATAAAGATGTTAATTTGAAAGAACAATTTGGGGTTATTAAGGAAGAAGCTAAAATAGGTGAGATTAATTTTTCTGAAGAAAAGATTATTATTTCTAATAATAAAATTGAAAAGAATGTTGAAAGTTTATTTTATCAAGTTTTGGTTGGAATTTTGATTTTGATTATTGGATTGGTTGTTTGGTTTTTGGTTAGAAAAAGAAAATAATTTGTGAGTTATTAATTTTTTTTGAACTATTTATTAATAGCTATATTTGATGAAAAACAATATAAACTATTTTTTCTCTAGATTGTTATGTTATTAGGACTTGTGGGAAAACCATCTGTTGGAAAATCAACTTTTTTTAAAGCTGCAACTTTGGCAGAGGTTGAAATTGCTAATTATCCCTTTACTACGATTAAAGCTAATCATGGTGTGGCTTATGTTAAGGTTGATTGTATTGAGAAGGATTTTGGTGTTAAATGTAATCCTAATCATGGTTTTTGTATTAATGGAAATCGTTTTGTTCCTATTGATTTGATGGATGTTGCTGGATTGGTTCCCGGGGCTTCTGAGGGCAAGGGATTAGGAAATAAATTTTTGAATGATTTGCGTGATGCAGATGTTTTTATTCATATTGTTGATGTTTCTGGAGAAACTGATATTGAAGGTAAACCTACAAAAAGACATAATCCTGCAGAAGATATTAGGTTTTTAGAAGAGGAGTTGGATAAATGGTATTATCATATTTTGATGAAGGTTTGGGCTAGTTTTTCTCGTAAAATTGATATGGAGGGTCAGAAACTTAGCGAAGCTATTGCTCGTCAATTGTCTGGATTGAAAGTCCATGAAAATCATGTTAGAGAAGTTTTATTGAAGATTAATTTGCCTGAAAAATGTAGTCAATGGAGTGATAAAGAATTAATGAAATTTGTTCATGAGTTAAGACATGTTTCTAAACCTATGATTGTTGCTTTAAATAAAATTGATATGGCTTCTGGCGATGAAAATTATAAAAAATTAATTGAAGAATTTCCCGATTTGATTATGATTCCTTGTTCTGCTGATTCTGAATTGGCTTTGAGACAAGCTGCTAAAGCTGGTTTGATTGAATATATTCCTGGGGAAAGAGATTTCAAGATTTTGACATCCACAGGTGTACCTCGAGAGATTTCTAAAGAAATCTCTATTGGGGGCAAAGATTTGAGTGAAAAACAAATTAAAGCATTAAATAAGATTAAAGACGATGTTTTGAATAAATATAAAACAGGGACGGGAGTTCAGGAAGTTTTGAATAAAAGTGTTTTTGATATGTTAGGTTATTTGCCTATTTTTCCGGGTTCTGCTTCAAAATTAGGGGATAGTAAAGGAAATATTTTACCTGATTGTTTTTTGCTTCCTCCTGGTTCTACTGCATTGGACTTTGCTTTCTTTTTACATACGGATTTTGGTAATAATTTTATTAAAGCAATCAATGCCAAAACAAAAATGATTCTTGGCAAAGATTATAAATTACAACCGAGGGATTGTTTGGAAATAATTACTAAGTAGAAATTTTTATAAAGGAGTTTATCAATTAGATTTTTATGGAAATTATTAAAAAAAATAAAAATTTTGTTGAGAATGTCGTTTTTAATTATAATGCAGGTTTACCTAATGGAGAAGATTTAATTCAATTTGGGTATGAAATTTCTATTGAAAATTATGATACTAAAATTTTTAGAAATATTCATTCTGATTCTAGAATTAAACCAAATCAAGAAGTTTTAGGTTTAGTTAGAAAAGTTTTTAAAAAAACAGGAGAAGAAAGGTTTTTTAATTTATTGAAGGATTTTGAATAGTTTAGGATTTTATGGATAAAGTCGATAAAAAATATTATTTTTAGTTATTGAAAAGATAGGGAATTGTGTTGGGAAGTGTGTTAATTATTTCATCTGGTGTTCGTATTCATAAAAGGAATAAAAAGACAATGAAAAATATTGAAAATATCGTTGATAATTCTGAAATTATAATTGATTCTTTGGAAAATTTTAATAATTGTCCCGTTAAGTTTAAAAATTAGTTTTCTTTTTTGTCGGGATGGAAATGAAGGATTGTAAAAATTGTAATGCTGCTTGTTGTAAATATGTTGCAATAGAGATTGATATTCCTGAGGATTTAGATGATTTTGAGAATATTCGTTGGTATGTTGCTCATGAGAATGTAATTGTTTATATTGAGGATGATGGGGCTTGGAATGTTGAATTTTCTACACCTTGTTCTTATCTGAGGAAAGATAATAAATGTAGTATTCATGAGGATTTTGTTGATTCTAAGATTAAAAGACCAAAAATTTGTAAGGATTTTTCTGTTGATCAATGCCCTTTTCATAATGATTATAATGAACTTTATAGGTTTGAAAAAATAGAAGATGTTGATGAATATATTGAAAAGGTTTTCAAGAAAGGTTTACATTCTATAAATGAGGCTGATGAAGAAGAGGATTGTGATGCTTGTGGAAAGCATTGTACTTGTTGTGAGTAATTGTGATTCTCTTTAATTTATGGGATACAAACTTTTTTCAAATTGCTGAACTAAAATTCCCACAAGGGATAAATTTATTTGTATAAGATCTAGGATTGACATAAACTTATCGCCTGTGGTATAGATATTATGGGCTGTTTTTGAAACCACAAATTTCAAGTCGGGAATACTTTTTAAAAAAAGATTGTGCTGGGAGTATAACGAGATGATATTTCTGAGGCTCATTGTAAAATGAAGTCACCTGACTTGTCACAGGTTCTTGCCTTTCAAAGAAAGGTTCTTGTGACCTTTGGTTATGCTCTTTGGGCATCCCTTGTGGAAAAGGTGAGCGTCACATTGTTCAAGGTGAATGTAAAAATTCTCGTCTCGAAAATCTGCGGTCAAGCCCACAACTTAAGTTGTGGGGTAGCAGATTTTAATGAATTTGTGATTAATTAATTTACTAACAGAGTGAGTTAAATTGTAAGTGACTTTTTTAATTTTAATGTCCTGGACAGAGAATGTCGAACTTTAGTGTTTTTATGAATTCTAATGATTGATTCATTTTTTGTTGATTTGATTCTGGGAAATCTGTTCTCCCTATGTATCCATCATGAAAGATTATATCTCCTGAGAAAAGTATATTTTTGTATTGAATTATTATATCTCCTTGTGTGTGTCCGGGTGTTTTATGAATTTTGAAATTAGGATTTAATGATTCAAAGGAGGAAATGGGTAAAATGTTTTTTATTTCTGTTTGTGTGTGGTCTGTGTTTATTTGTTTTGTAAAATTTCCGTAGATTTTTGCATTTGAAAAGAGGTTTATATTTTCTGTGTGATCGTAATGTGCGTGAGTTAGAATTATTGTGTTGATATTTTTTGGTGAGAGATTTAATGTGTATAGAGAAGAAATTAGTTCTTTTTCATTTTCTTTTGATGATGTGTCTATTAAGATGTTTTGTGAAGGGAATTGTAATAGATAAACTATTGATCCGAAGTTTTGGAAATGCATAGCTTTGATTTCTGGAGATATTTGGATTATCATCTATTCAAGTGGTACAAAACTAATTTAAACCTATTTCTTTTTCTGTCGATATGAGATATGAATATGCTTTTGATTTGCAGAGGCTTGCTGAGGATATTTCTAAAAGAATGTTTCCTCATGTCAAAATTTCTAGAATAAAATGTTTTAGAAGTTATGGTAGTTCTACTCGTCGAACTATTGCTCGTTGTCATGCATTGGGAAAGTTAATGCAGCTTGGAATGGGTGTTGATGCTTTTTATGCGTTGGAATTTATTACTGAGAAATTTGAAAAGTTGAGTTATAAGGAGCAAGTGAAAGTTGTTATTCATGAACTTATGCATATTCCTGAAAGCTTTGGCGGAGGATTTAAACATCATGATGTGGTTACTGATAGACATGTTAATTTGGTTTATGATTCTTATTTGAAATTAAAAGAACGAGGAGAATTTATTGATTGGTTTGGAATGCAGAAGAAAATTAAGAGAAAATAATTTTAGTTAAAGATATAAATAGATTTGTATTTTTGTTTTTATGGGTGGTTTAATTTGGAAGAATAAAAAAGTGGTCGTTTCTGTTGGTAAAAGGAAAAAAATTTTTACTGTTAGAGGTGTACCTTTTTGGTATGAGGGTTTTGGATTAATGTTTAAATCTAAGAAAAAAGCAAGACCTTTGTTATTTAGTTATAATATTTCAACAAGGATGAGTATTTTTTCTTTGTGCATTCCTTTTGAGTTTCTTGCTGTTTGGTTGGATAAAAAAAATAATTTTATTGAGTCTAAAGTTGTTAAACTGGGAGAGAGGGGAATTTATCCAAATAAAAAGTTTAGAAAATTAATTGAAATTCCAATGACTAAAAATTATAAAGCTCTTATTGATTTTATTTTGAAGAAGACTAAAAAGAAAATTATTTTTGATATAAAATAAATTTTATCGACGATAAAATTTAAATTTTGAATAGAAATTTTAAAAATTAGAAACACGACGATATAATCAATCCCCTCGTCGGTGGAGAAAGATTTAAATAGGAGTTTTTATTATTTATTGTATCATAAGTATTCCCTCTTCGGGGAACTTATATAAGTTACGAAAAAGGAGGTGTACAATGGGAAAAATAATTGTTAAAAAGGCTATTGTAAGAAAACCAGGACATCTTTACTACGTTGATGGTCAAGGAAACGTATGTGAAGCTAAAATGGCTAGAGGTGGTAAAAAGAAAAAGAAAGCTGCTAAAAAGAAACCTGTAAAAAAGAAGGTTGTTAAAAAGAAACCTGCTGTTAAGAAAAAGGTTGTTAAGAAGAAAGTAGTTAAGAAAAAGCCTATTAAGAAAAAAGTAGTAAAAAAGAAAAAGAGATAATCTTATTAGATGAACGTAGGGGGTTTGTAAATTAAGTGTTTCTTTAATATAGGGATTTTTTATTTTTATTTTTTTTAATATTTTTTGTTCTGGGTTGAGAGTGTGATGAGTTAGAGGTTATTGTGTTGATTAATTTTATATAGTTTAATTATTGTTTAGTTTTTAAAATAAATTACTGAACAAATTCAAAATTAATATTTTTAATTATTGTATTGGTAGGAATGTTATTTTAATTTAGCTTGGGGATTTGAGAGGAAATATTTAAATAATATTTTTACAACTTAGATTTATGTCATTAAAAGATATTCAAAAAGAAGTTGATGATTGGATTAATCAATATAGGATTGGTTATTTTAAGCCTCATGAAATTTTGGCAAGACTTACTGAAGAAGTTGGAGAAACTGCAAGGGAGATTAATCATCTTTATGGTCCTAAGAAAAAAAAAGATTGTGAAAATACAAAGGACTTAAATGATGAATTGAGTGATATAATTTTTACTGTTGTTTGTCTTGCTAATTCTTTAAATTTAAATTTGGATGAGTCTTTTAAGCGAGTAATGAATAAATGTTATGGAAGAGATAGGGATCGTTGGGAGAAGAAATAGTTTTAAATAATTGTTTTTATTTTTGATTTTATGGTAATTGTTATTGGAATTGAATCAACA
>CAZRBZ010000038.1:0-10119 GCA_964598515.1 Candidatus Woesearchaeota archaeon | reverse complement strand
TATACGACAGAAGAGGGAGGAATTATTCCTGTTGATTCTGCGGAGCATCATCGGAAGTTAGCTCCTGAAATTTATTCTCGAGCTTTGAAGAAAGCTGGAATTTCTGAGGATGAGATTAATGTTGTTTCTTTTAGTCAGGGTCCTGGTTTGCCCCCTTGTTTACTTGTTGGTAGGGATTTTGCTCGTGATTTGGCTATTATGTTGAGGAAGCCGTTAGTTCCAGTTAATCATTGTGTTGCTCATTTAGAAGTTGGAAGAATTACTGGTGCTGAAGATCCTGTTTTACTTTATTGTTCTGGTGCTAATACTCAAGTTATTGCTTATGCTGCAAGTAAGTATCGGGTTTTTGGTGAAACTTTAGATATTGGGGTTGGTAATTTTATTGATAATTTTGCTCGTTATGCTGGACTTGGTTTTCCTGGTGGACCCAAGATTGAAAAAGAGGCAATTGGAGGAAAATATATTGAACTGCCGTATAGAGTTAAGGGGATGGATATTGCTTTGTCTGGAATTTTGACTAATCTTCGTCAGAAATTAGAGCGAGGATTTGAATTGAAAGATTTGGCTTATTCTATGCAGGAAACTGTTTTTGCTATGCTTATTGAAACTGCTGAAAGAGCTTTGGCTCATGTTGGGAAGAATGAATTATTATTGGGTGGAGGAGTTGCTTGCAATTCTCGATTACAAGAAATGACTAAAATTATGTGTAAGGAAAGAGGGGCTAAGTTTTTTGTTCCTGAAAGATCTTTATTAGTTGATAATGGTGCGATGATTGCTTATCTTGGTGAAATTATGTTTAATGCTGGAGTTAAGATTGAAGGTGAGGTATTGAAAAATATTGATATTAAACCTCGTGAGAGGACTGATCAAGTTGATGTTGTTTGGAGATAATTTTGTTTCTTTTTGTGCAATACTTGTTAAAAAATTTTTGATGTACACTCGTACACTGTAAAATTTTTGTAACTATATTTTACATCAAAAATAAATCAAAGTTATTTAGGGAACAAGCGCCGAAATAATTTTAAATCAATTTATTAAAATTTTTCTGACAATTGAATGTAATATTGCATAAATTGAAGTAAATATACTTAATGCAATTGAACTTTGTTTATAGAAACAGGAAAATTCTAAATAATATACAATTGCTACCAAAAGAAGACAAATAAATAATAAAATAAATAGGATTATTGGGGGACGCCATTTTGTAATAATTTTCTTTTTTTCTAATTTTTTGAGAATGATTTTAAATTTCATGAAATATAATTAATTTTAACATTAAATAATTTTTATTAAATAATTGGATAAATAACTTATTTTTACCGACAAGTTTATAAATCAAAATTAACCATTATTCTTATCTGATGAATATTTGTTCAAATGACGAATGATTCTCAGTAAATTAAATACCAAACGAAAAAAAATGGATGTATATCAAATTGTTGAAAAAGCAAAGAGAACAGGTAAGATAGAGAAAGGAACTAATGAAGTGACTAAAGCTATTGAACGAGGTACAGCTAAATTTGTTGCTTATGCGACGGATGTTGAACCGAAAGAAATTGTAGCCCATATCCCTATTTTATGTAAGGAAAAAGGAATCCCTTGCATGGAAGCAGACAATAAGCAGAAATTAGGAATTGCTGTTGGTTTGCCTGTTAAAGCATCTTCTATTGCTGTAATTGAAGTAGGAGAAGCTGAACAAGATATTGCTTCGCTTAAGTAAACAGTATTAAGTTTGAATGTTTCAAGGGATTATATTAATAGTTATTCAAAATGGCAAAAGATCAAAAGAAAAAAGAAGTTAAAGGGCAAGCGTCTAAAGGTAGCGACAAGATTGTAGGTGTGGCTGTTCCTGCAACTGTTAAAGAACTTTTAGGAAGAACTGGTTTTAGAGGAGAAATTACACAAGTTAAATGTTTAGTTCAAGAAGGTAAAGATACTGGTCGTTCTATGAGAAGAAATGTTCGAGGAGCTGTTAGGATTGGAGATGTTTTAATGCTAAGAGAAACTGAAATTGAAGCTAGAAGAATTAAATCTAATGTAACAAAAGGAAGTTATAGTTAAAATGCCGATGCTTATTAAAAAATTAAGGGAATTAGAAAAAAATTTTGATAGTTTAGAAAATGGAAAGGTTGTAAATTATTTTTCTGAATTTCAAAATGAAATTAATGGAGTTAAATCTTTTTATAGTGAAAAATATCATATTTTGGGCCCTACTTTTATCAGTGATGAAAACAAATATATCCTAACTTTTGTGTATGATAAAAAGAAAGTTATTGTGGAGAATAAAAATGCCTAAATGTTCTTATTGTCAAAAAACTTATGAATTTCCGAGAGGATTAACTTTGGTTATGACTAATGGGGATGTTAATCATTTATGTTCTTCTAAGTGTAGAAAAAATATGTTGATGGGTAGAAGAAAAGTTAGATGGTTACCTAAGGTAGTTAAGTTTAATCCTAAAAATAAGGTTAAAGTTAAAAAGAAGAAACGATAGTTGTTTTCTAGTAATAATTTTTTTAAAGTTGTTTTATGTATGTGGTTTATGGTAAAAAAAAAGATTTAGTGACAAAAGTTATTGATTTTTTTAATGAGGCTTTTTGTTTTGATTTAAATTCTATAGAATTCATTGATTCTGATATTAAGTATGTGTCTGAAGAAAGGAAGAAAATTAATAAAACTCCTGACATAAAAGAATATAAAATGCTAGTTTCTCCCCTAACAAAAATTTATGATTTGAATAATAAAGAAAAATATAAATTAACTGTTTTTTTTGATAGAAGTTTTTAATCACATAATTCTCTATTTTCTCTTCCATCAACCCAATCTTGGCTTTGTTGGATTACAAATCCTGTTGGATTAAGTTTTATTAAATTATTTCCTTTACATTCTATAATATAATCTTTACAATAATTTGATTTATCGCAGATGGCTTTTGTATATGAATATTGGTTTGGAACTTGTTTTATTGTTTTACCTGTGAGGATAAATTGAGGTATTGAAATTATGATTAAAATTATTAAAATGGATAACAATATTTTCTCAATTAATTGTGTTCTTTTCATAGAATGATTAGGTTCCCATGTTTTTTAAGTTTTTATATTTTTGGTTGCTACTTTTTAGTATTCTCGACGGTGAAGTCATTTTTTTACACAAAACTTTATAAACTCTTTTTGGTTTTTTTGAGAGTAAATAATGTATAAAATACTATGACAAAAAAAGATTATGGGGCATCAAATATTAAAGTTTTGGAAGGACTTGAAGGAGTAAGAAAAAGGCCTGCGATGTATATAGGTGGAACTGATAAGCAAGGTTTACATCATTTAGTTTATGAACTTTTAGATAATTCCGTTGATGAAGCTTTAGCTGGATATTGTAATGAGATTAAAGTTTTGATTAATAATGATGGTTCTTGTTCTGTTGAAGATGATGGTCGTGGAATTCCTGTTGATATGCATCCAACATATAAAATGCCAGCAATTCAAGTCGCATTAACTAAATTGCATGCGGGAGGAAAATTTGATAAAGATTCATATAAAGTTTCAGGAGGATTACATGGTGTGGGAATGAGTTGTGTTAATGCTTTAGCTAAAAAATTATTTGTTAGAATTAAAAGAGATGGTAAAGTTTATGAACAAGAATATTCTCGAGGAAAAGCTTTGAGCAAATTAAAGCTTATTGGAAAATGTAAATCAAATGAAACTGGAACATTTATTCAATTTTGGCCTGATGAAGAAATTTTTTCTGTTTTAGAATTTGATTATAAAATTTTAGAGACAAGATTCAGGGAGGTTACTTTTTTGAATGCTGGTTTAAGAATTCATCTTGAAGATGAGAGAAAAGGTAAAAAGCAGGAATTTTATGCTGCTGGAGGAGTTATGGAATTTGTTAAATGGATAAATAAATCTAAAGAAGTTTTACATGTTAAACCAATTTATTTTAAAAAAGAAATCAATGATGTTGTAATAGAAATTGCTATTCAATATAATTCTGGATATCAAGAGAATATTTTTGGTTTTGTTAATACAATTAATACTATTGAGGGTGGAACACATGTTTCTGGTTTGAAAACAGCATTAACCCGAGTAGTTAATGATTATGCTAAAAAGAAAGGAATGTTGAAAAATGGGGATACTTTAATGGGAGATGATGTTCGTGAAGGTTTGGGGGCGATTGTTAGTGTAAAAATTCCTGAACCTCAATTTGAAGGTCAAACAAAAAGTAAGTTGGGAAATTCGGAGGTTAAAGGGATAGTTGATTCTGCTGTAAGTTTAGCTTTAACTGAATTTTTTGAAGAGAATCCTCCAATTGCCAAAAAGATTGCTCAGAAAGGTTTAGATTCTGCTAGAGCAAGGCTTGCTGCTAAAAAAGCTAAAGATTTAGTTAGAAGAAAAAATGAATTTAGTATAGGTGGACTTCCAGGAAAATTAGCAGATTGTTCAAGTAAAAAGGCAGAAGAATCTGAATTATATTTGGTGGAAGGTGATTCTGCTGGAGGTTCAGCTAAAATGGCAAGAAATAGAAATATTCAAGCAATTTTGCCGTTGAGGGGTAAAATTTTGAATGTGGAAAAAGCTTCACCTTCAAGAGCGTTATCTTCTGAGGAAATAACAAATATGATTACTGCAATTGGAACAGGTATTGGTGAACATTTTAATATTGATAAATTAAGATATAATAAAATTATAATAATGACTGATGCTGATGTGGATGGAGATCATATAAAAACTTTATTATTAACCTTTTTCTTTAGATTTATGCCTGAATTAATTAAAAAGGGATATATTTATGCTGCTATGCCTCCTTTGTTTCGAATTAGAAAAAAGAAAGATCATTATGTTTATTCTGAAGAGGCTTTAAAAAAATTAATTGTGGGAATTGATAAACCTAATGTTACTCGATTTAAAGGTTTGGGTGAAATGAGTCCTACTCAGTTATGGGATACAACAATGAGTCCAATGACGAGGAAAGTTAAAAGGATTTATATTGAAGATGCTATAGAAGCAGATCAAGTTTTTACCATGTTAATGGGAGATGATGTTCAAGGAAGAAAAGCTTTTATTGCAGAAAATGCTAATAAAGCTGAATTGGATGTTTAAGCTAGAAATTAAAAAATAAATTGAAGAAGAGAAGAATTAAGTAAAAAAATAAATTAAAATGGTAAAGAAAAAAAGTAAATTGGCAACACCAGATTGGATTTTGAAAGGAGAAGATGCTCCAAAAGAAAAGAAGAAGGGTAAGACTTTCAAAGTTCGAAGATGTCCCGAGTGTAACTCTGAGGAAATTGAAGTTGTCATAGGTGAGATTGGTGTTTGGAAATGTCGTAAATGTTCTTGGAAAGGAACAGATGTAAAAGAAGATGAATTAACCGAAGAAGAATTTATGAAATACCTTGATGAGAAAGGAGAAGAGGTAGCTTAAATTTAAATTAGTTAATTTATTAAAATTAAATAATGGCAAATACAGAAAATGGCAGATGAAGAAAAAAGAATAGAGAAAAATATTGAAGGTATGGAATTAGATGAAAGTTCAGTAAAATCAGGTGATGAGATGATTCAAGTTGAAAAAATTGATGAAGCACAGGTTGAGGAAAGTTTTGGTGCTAAATTTCCTGAAGAAAAAGGAGTTATTAATATTGAAGTTACTAATGAGATGAAAAAATCTTATTTGGATTATGCTATGAGTGTTATTGTTTCTAGAGCTATTCCCTCGATAGAAGATGGTATGAAACCTGTTCAAAGAAGGATTCTTTATGCAATGCAACAAATGGGTTTGAAACCTAATACTTCCACTAAAAAATCAGCAAGAGTTGTTGGTGAAGTAATGGGTAAATATCATCCCCATGGGGATTCATCAATTTATGAAGCAATGGTTAGAATGGCTCAAGATTTTTCGTTAAGATATCCTTTAGTTTTTGGTCAAGGTAATTTTGGTTCTTTGGATGGAGATAGTGCAGCGGCAATGAGATATACGGAAGCTAAATTACAAAAACTTTCTGCAGAATTATTGGTTGATATTGATAAAGAAACTGTCCCTTTTGTTGATAATTATGATGGTAGCGTTAAGGAACCTACTTTATTACCGGGTAAGTTACCAACATTAATGCTTAATGGTGCGACGGGTATTGCTGTAGGTATGGCAACAAATATACCTCCCCATAATTTAAGGGAAGTTGCTGATGCGATTATATTATATCTTGATAATCCAGAAATTACTGTTGAAGAATTAGTGAAAGAAACTGTTCAGGGTCCGGATTTTCCAACTGGAGGGATGGTTCAAGGTGATATGATTGAATTATATAAAACTGGTCGTGGAAAAATGATGATGAGAGGTAAAACAAATGTTGAAGAGGGTCCAAAAAAGAATTCCATTATTATTACTGAAATCCCTTATATGGTAAATAAGGCTACTTTAGTTACACAGATTGCTAATTTGGTTAGGGATAAAAAGTTGAAAGATATTAGTGATTTAAGAGATGAATCTAGCAAGGGTAAAATTAGAATTGTTATCGAATTAAAGAGAGGAGTTGATTCCCAGTTTGTTATTAATGCTTTGTATAAATATACAAGATTACAAGATTCTTTTAATGTTAATTTTTTGGCTTTAGTTGAGGGTAAACCTCAAGTTCTTGGATTAAGAGATGTTTTAAAAAATTATGTTCGACATAGAAAATCTATCATCACTAAGAGAACCCAACATGAATTAAATAAAGCTCAATTAAGACAAGAAATTGTTGATGGTTTGTTGAAATCTCTTGATAGAATTGAGGAAGTGATTAAAGTTGTTAGGTTTGGTAAGAATCCTAGTAAAGAATTGAAATCTAAATTTGGTTTTACAGAGAATCAAGTTAAAGCTATTTTAGAAACTAAATTAAGACAGTTAACTGCTTTGGAACATGATAAATTAAAAGGAGAATATAAAGAATTAGAAAAGAAGATTGAGGAATATAAAAAGATTTTAGGAAATATTAAAGAAGTATTAAAAATAATTAAGAAAGAAGTTATAGAACTTAAAGAAAATTATGGTGATTCTCGTAGAACGCAAGTATTTAAGAGAAGTTTTACTGAAATTTCTGAAAAAGATTTGATTCAAGAAAAAGAAGTTATTGTTTCTATTACTGATAAAGGTTATGTTAAGAGAATGGATATTAAAACTTATAAGGAACAAAAGAGAGGTGGTAAAGGAGTTATTGGAAGTGGTCTTGCTACTGGAGATTTTACAAAACAATTGTTAACTTGTTCCACTCATGATTATTTAATGTTTTTCACAACGAGAGGAAGGGTGCTTTGGTTGAAAGCTTATGATTTACCTGAAGCTGAAAGATATGGTAAGGGTAAAGCTATTATTAATTTGCTTGGACTTAAAGAAGAAAAAGTCACAAGTGTAATTTCTGTTAAGAATTTTGATGATTATTTAATTATGGCAACTAAAAAAGGTATGATTAAGAGAATTGCTCTTTCGCATTTTTCTAAACCTCGAATATCTGGAGTTAAAGCAATTAATTTGCCTTTAGATAATTCTGATGATTTAATTGGTGTTGAAATTGTTAAAGAAAATCAAGAAGTGAGTTTAGCTACTAAAAATGGAAAATCTATTAGATTTGATGTTAAAGCTGTGCGTTCTATGGGTCGTACTAGTTATGGTGTTACAGGAATTAAACTTTCAGAAAAAGATGTAGTTGTTTCATTGGAAGTTTTAGGTAAAGAAGCTATTTTTACAATAACTGAAAAAGGCTATGGTAAAAGAACAGCAGTTGAAGATTATAGAAAAACTTCTCGTGCTGGGAAAGGTGTTATTAATTTGAAGGTTACTGATAAAACTGGTAAAGTTGTAAATACAGTTGCTGTTAAGGACGAAGATTCAATTATTATTACCACTGCTAAAGGACTTGTAATTAGAACTAGTTTGAAAGATATTAGGGTTATGGGTCGTGCTTCTCAAGGAGTTAGAATTGTTAAGTTGCAGGACGGAGATAAAGTTACTGATGTTGTTAAAGTGGTAGATAATAGTTATTAGTTTTTGAAAATGAAATTTGGAATTAAAACTTATAATAGTGAAAAATTTTTAGATAAATTTGTTGATAAATGTGATTTTTTTGAAGTTCAAGCTATTAGAAAAAATGATTATTCTTTTTTAGAAAAATATAATAAGGAGATTGTTATTCATTGTGAACATCAGGGTTTTGGAATTAATATTGCAGATATTTCTAATTTGGATGATTGTATTGAAGCGATTGAATTTGCTAAACATTTAGCAAATAAAGTTAATGCTAAAAGAATTGTAATTCATCCAGGTCATTTTGAAAATGAATCTTGTTCTGTTGATAATACGCTTAATTTTTTGAATAAATATTGTGATGAAAGATTTGTTATTGAAAATATGCCTTTTTTTGGTGGAAAGGATAAAAGTTTGAGAATTGGTTCTAGTGTTGAAGAAATGAAATTAATTTTGGAAAGAACTAATCTTGGTTTTTGTTTTGATATTAATCATGCTATTGAATATTCTTTGAAAGATGGTTTGAATTATTGGAAAATTATTCAAGAATTTGAAAAATTAAATCCGATTCATTATCATCTTGGAGGAGAGAAAATTTCTGAAGGAAAATCACATATAAGTTTTTGTGATTCTGATTTAAATTTGAAAAAAGTTTTTGAATTAATTTCTAAAGATGCTGAAATTACTTTGGAAGTTGGGATGAATGAAAAAGAAGTAGAGAATGATTTGAAGTTGGTAACGGAATTAAATTTATAATTAATTAACCCAATTTTTTAATTGTTTCAATTTCATCTGTTGAAATTGCGCAACCTTTATATTTTAATGCGTAAAGAAGTGCGTCTAGAATTTTTTTATCTTTTATTCTTACTAATTCTTTTTTATATGCAATATAAATTAATTCACATGAACGTACCATTTTTAATCCTTTGAAGTGTTTTAAATTTTCTTTTTTAATATCTATTCTTATATGTAATTTTTTTTGCAAAAGTTTTTTTAGATTTTCTGGTTTTTCTGAGAGCATTCTTGTTGTTCTTTCATCGATAACTATTACATTTGGTATGTTTTTTTTATTTAATATTTTTGATAAAACTAAACAAGCTGTTTCCCCTAAATCAATTAAATGCACTTCTTTTTTGTCTCTTTCTAAGAAAGAGGTGTTTGCTAAATTAAGTAAATCATTTGTTTCTCTTGAAATTTTTTCTTCGTCTATTCCAATTGCAGTTGGAAGTTCCAATATTTTTTCTTTTAAAAGTTGATTTAAGTTTAATGCTTCAAGTTCAAATCTTTTTATTGTTAGCGGTTTATCAATTATTTCTTGTTTGACTTCTTTTGGAATAATAAATTTTCCTGGAAATATTTTTTTTAATTCTCTTAGTTCATAAAGTAATCCATTCATAGCAAAGCTAATTAATGAACTAGCGTCGAAGATTAATATTTTTTCTGTCATTTTGAAAATAATTCCTCTAACATTTTTATTCTAGTTTTTGCATTTATTGTTTTATTTAGTGAAACTTCTGAAATGCCTGTTTGTCCTGTATAATTTTGTAAATCATACATTGAAACTCCCAACATTTTTGCAGTTTTTCCAAGAGAAATACCATGCTCATAAATTCTTGATGCTTTTGCAATTTCTGCTTTTTCGAAAACATCATTGATATAAATTTTTAATTTTCCAGAAACTTTATTTATTGCTTTTCTTATAAATATAAAATCTTTTCTAAATTTTTCTTCATTGCCTTGTTCCAAATCATTAATGGAACATTTTAAAGAAGAAATTATTGTTTTTTGAAATATTGGCCACCCCTTTAGTGTTCTATAATCTTGTCTTGATAATATTTTTCCTAATGAATAAATTATAACTGCAACAGCAATATTATCTGCATCTCCCGTTGAAGCTGCATGTAATGTTTGGTCACTTAATTCTTTTAATGGAGCAGAATTATCTTGTTTTATTGCCTCCAAAGTTTTTTTTAGAATTCTTAAAATGTTATCAGCTTCTTTCATATTTAGAAAATGTGAATAGGTATTATAAATGTTTTTGGAGAATAAAATTTATCAAAAAGTAAATTTAATTTTTTTCATAGGCTGTTTTTGAAACCACGACTTAGACCAAAATCACTGCGTGGATT
>CAZRBZ010000037.1:0-10599 GCA_964598515.1 Candidatus Woesearchaeota archaeon | reverse complement strand
TAATTTATTTGTCCAAATTCAATCCCTAGCCGAATATACAAATCAAAATGAAACAACATTCAACTGCTCAGCACAATCCTCAGAAAAATTATCTAACATAACATTTTCAATCTATAATTCAACCAATCACATAAACACCACAACCAAAAACATAACGGGAACATCAAACTATTCTTTATTCAATTATACTTTTCTAAACGAAACTAACTATACTTATTTTTGTTCAGTAACAAACAATCAATCTCAAACTTCACAAACAAAAAATTATACAATTACCTACGACAACACAGCACCTCAAATAACTTTAACTTCTCCAGCAAACAACGCAAGAATAATCTCTCCTGTAACATTCCAATATAATGAAACAGAAACGAACAAAGATTTTTGTAATTTAACAATAGATTCAACTACTCATCCAATTCCTCCAACATCTCGTTCTTTAATTTCTGGCCCCCATACCTGGTCAATTACCTGCACAGATTTAGCAAACAACACAAACAACTCAACCACATATAATTTAGAAATCTCTACTCCAACTCCACCCAGTAGAAGAAGTAGTTCCTCCCATTCACCAAGTTCATCTACTCCCCCCACAACAGAAATAACTGAAGAAGAAATTAAACAAGGAACAATTCAACAAATAAAAGAAAAATCAAAAATAGAATTCACAATAAAAAATCAAAAACATGAATTAACTTTAAACTCACTCAACACAGACAAAGCAAAGATAACAATCCAAAGTAATCCAACAAATTTAACAATCTATCAAAATCAACCAAGAAAAATAAATTTAGATAATGATAAATTTTACGACCTAGAATTACTTCTTTTATCGATTGAAAATCAAGAAGCAAATATATTCATAATGGAAATAAATGAAACAATTTCAATGAAACAAATTTTCACAAATGAAACAATATCTTCTCCAACCCCAATAGAAGAAACACCCAAATTAAACTTTTTCCAAAAAATAATTCAATTTTTTCAAAAAATTTTAAATTATTTTAAAAAACAATTTTCTATAATTTGAATATGACATTCTGCTCGTCTAATACACGCAACAATCAAATTTTTATATTTTAATTTCACAAACATCTCATCTCGATATTTGCTGCACCATTCAATGTGAAACCTTGAAATTCCAACACTTCTCTCATTCCGAGAATATTTATTTTGTTTTTTATAGCTCTCGCTAATTGTAAGTTGTTCCATTTTTTCTCCGCGCATGAGCGTACACGCTGCTCCGCAAGATTTATATTTCTAAAAAGTTCATACTAAGTGTTACATTCAATGGCCTAGTATATGGGCCATGATTTTTTTAAGTAAAAGAACTAGAAATAATTTTTTATTAGATGAAACAATTTCTTGAGCTGATAAAATTGATAAACTAAAAAATAAAAACATTCCCATTAAAAAAAATCCTTTTCATCACCATTTAATCTACAATAAAAATGAGATTTTAAATCTTTTTGTACCTCGTTTCATAAATATAACTATTAAAAAACTATTTAATCACCCACACGAATATATTCTTGAAATAAAAAAAGTTAACATATCATTACCTTTAAAAAATAAATTTACTACTCCTAAACATGGAAAATAAAATACGTCAACCAATAGTAACAGTCTGCGGACATGTAGATCACGGAAAAACTTCAATTTTAGATTGTCTTAGAAGTTCATGTGTTCAAGAAGCAGAAGCAGGAGGAATAACTCAAAAAATTTCATTCACTTCATATCCAATGAATCAATTAAAAGCAGCTTGTCCATTAATAGAAAAATCAGGAATTAAATTAAATATGCCTGGTTTTTTACTTATTGATACTCCGGGACATGCAGCATTTACAAATTTAAGAAAAAGAGGAGGTTCCTTAGCAGATTTAGCAGTTTTAGTTATTGATATTTCCGAAGGAATAAAACCTCAAACAGCAGAAGTAATACAAATTCTTAAATTAAATAAAACCCCTTTTATAATTGCATTAAATAAAATAGATAGAATCACTGGGTGGAGAGCTCTGCAGAGCAGAGGTCATGGACAGAATGTAAATTCTTTAAAAGAATCAGTAGAAAATCAAAGAGAACAAGTAAAACAAGTTTTCATGGAAAGATATTATACCTTAATTGGTGCATTACAATCCCACGGATTAGATGCAGATTTATTTTACAATATAACAGATTACACAAAAAAAATTGCAATGGTTCCAACATCTGCTAATACAAAAGAAGGAATTCCAGAATTAATTATGATGCTTTGTGGACTTTCACAAAAATTCTTAACAAAAAGATTAACTCTTGGAAAAGATCCGAAAGGAGTAATGCTCGAAATAAAAAAAGACAAATCAACACAATATATAGAATCAATACTTTATGATGGAGAATTAAATAGAACAGATGAAATTGCAGTAGCCTCTTTTGATGGAGAACCAATTATAACAAAAATAAGAATTTTAGAAGAAATAGAACCCCTCAGTTCAAAATTTAAAGCAAAAGAAAAAGTAACTGCATCAACAGGAATTAGAATGCAATTAGTAGGCCCCAAAACTAAAGGGGTCTCCTCTGGAGTGAAAGCAGAAATTCTTCCAGGAATGCCTTTTGTAAAATTTAAAAATAACTATGAAGAAATAAAAAAACAATTCAAAAAAGAATTAGGAGAATCAATTAAAACAGAAAAACAAGGAATAATTGTAAAAGCAGATTCATTAGGTAGTTTGGAAGCACTTTTAGTTTTATTAAAACAAAATAATATTTCCGTAGTAAAAGCAGGAATTGGAAAAATAAATAAAACAGATGCCATTAATGCAAAAGCAAATTTAGAGATTAATGAATTAGATTCTGTAATAGTTGGATTTAATGTAGAAGCAGAAGAAGGTATTAAGGAAGTATCCTCAAAAATAAAAATAATTACAAATGAAATTGTCTATAAATTAATTGAAGATTTAATGGTATGGAGACAAGAAAAACAAAAACAAATTGAAAAGAAAAGATTAATGGGATTATCAACAATTTGTAAATTGGAATTATTACCTCAATACGTTTTTAGAAATGCAAAACCAGCAATTTTTGGAGTAAAAGTTATTGGAGGAAAATTAATTTCAAATCTTTCAATGATTAACGAAAATGATGAAAAAGTAGGAAATGTAAGAAATATACAATCAGAACAAAAATCAGTAAAAGAAGCAAACGAAGGAATGGAAGTTGCTATATCTATATCAAACGTAACTTACGATCGTCAACTAAAAGATAAAAAATTTCTTTATACAAACCTAGGCGAATCACAATTCAGAGATTTCAAAAAAAATAAAGATTTACTAACAGGTTCAGATATGCAAGTATTGAAAGAAATAGCTGAACTAAAAAGAAAAACACAACCTGAATGGGGAATGTAAATAATCTTTATTTTGATTATTTTTTTTGTGTTCCAATCTTGTTTTCAGTAGATAAATGTTGGGACAATGGATTCTACAAAATAATCACATTCCAGTTTCTTCTTTACCCCTAATAAATTTCTTCCCTATTTTTTTCTTCTTTACAGTAGAAATCTTCAATAATTTATATAATCCACAATAACCAGTAATAGCAGTCATTAATAATATAAATCCTATAAAATAAAAAAGATATTCCCAACCACTATCAAAATATATATCCTATTACAAAACTTCCCATACTAAAAATAAATCTTAATATTCTATCAAACAATCCCTCATTTTTCATAAATAAATATATGAAATTCTTTTATTAATATATAACACAAATATATTCGCATTGTAGATATTTAACTCATTTCATTCATAACAAATAAAATTTTATTATCTGTTTTCGCAGGCCGTTGGAGAACCTAATTAAGTTTAGATTTACAATCAATTATTAGAAAAGAATTGCGTGATTGATTAAAGGTTTTAACGAAGAAATTTTTATTTGCGTTCAGCAGTTAAAATTTTGGGAGTGTGATAAACATAACAAATTAATAAAAACAATTTAATTGAGTGAACGATGATTTTTATTTTATTGATTATTCACTTCCGACTCAACTTCTCTTTCAAAGCTTTTTTCTTCTTATCTCTTCTCCAGAAATAATAAACAATAACTAAAATAACTGCCCCCAAAATAATATGTGTCCAAGGAGATTTTTCCTTTTGGTCACCAACTCTATCTCCAAAATATTCTGATTCATAAATAATATTTTTTTCTAAAACTCTTCTTTCACCAATAGAATCAGTATAAGAAATTTTTATTTTAAATTCTCCAGCACTAGGAATAGCTTCAAAATCTGCAGTAGTATAATCATTAGAATCTAAATCTCCAACAATATTTATTTTAGAACCTTTAATTTGAATATTCTCTTGATTTGAAATTTCCAAAGTCAAAGCTTCAATATCAGATTTAGCAATATTTAAAATTTCCAAAGTAAGTATGCTAGTAGAAACATCATAATCTTTCACATAAATTTCAAAATCAGCCCGAGTATCTTTGACATTCAAATCAAATTGTATTGTTTCATATCCAACATTATTTCCAAATCTATATTCAACTTCAATAGGATTATCCCCATCTAAAGCATCTTCAGAAACTTTTACTTTATATGTAGCAAGAAAAAAAGATCGATAATCTTTTTTAAAAATTCCAGATTCAATAGTATATTTTTCTTGTTGATCTGGCATTAAACTAATAGGATAATTTTCAATTAATCTGAATTCAACTTGTTCACATTCAGTATTTTCAAGACCATCAATTTGAAAAACAAGTTTAACTTCTTCACCTTGGATTGCCGGATAAGGATCCTGATTAATCAAAGAAATATCTAAATCACAACCTTCTGCTAAAACTCCTGAAAAGTTAAACAGAGATAAGATTAAGAATAATCCAATTAATACACCCTTTTTCATGTTTTAGATAATTGAAGATTGTTTTTAAAGTTTGCTCTGAATGGTTGTGGAAAGGTGCAAGTTATCTAATGGAAATTTAATTTTCAATAATTCTGTATTAGCAACTTTTGTATAAATTTGAGTTGTTTTCAAATTTGAATTTTTCTTTTCTTCCCACCCTAACGATAAGAGAGATAATCCCGCGTCCTTCGGGTAAATAGCTTTTGTCTTCGACAAAATAGAAAAACTTCTTATTTTCGAATGTCGAGAAAAACATAAGGATTTTTAATCCGCCACCTATCCGACCACAAAACCAAACTACGAAATTAAAATTTCGCATAACCAAGGATAAAAGGTTTTACTTCGTTTCACGCAAATTTTTCATTTAATAGGGAGTTCCTAATCCTACGGATAGATTGTCGGCTTACACCGAGGATTACTTTTTCACTTTTTGGCAAACATAAATTCTCCTCCAAGAGTTTCTCTTGTAGAATTTATCTCCTTTCATAGAACTATACTTTTCTATAGTTTCAAATCCAATTTTATTTAAAACTAATTCTAATCTTTCATGAGAGTAAATAAGTTCTTCCCACAAATCTTTGAATTTAAAAATTTTCTTTCCTTTCTTAACTTCCCCATACCATTCTTCTCTCCATTTTTTCCCTTTTTTATAAGATAAGAAAGTTGAATTCAAAACTCCTCCTAGAAATTTTTTAGATTCTTTTTCTTCGATATTATTACATTCTTTTATTTCTTTAGCATGGTTTGACATATCTAAAAATAAAATTCCTCCTTGATTTAAATGTTTATACATTTTTTTGAGTGATTTTTCAATCAACTTAAAATTGGGAAGAGCTAATAGTGAAGAACTCAAACAAATAATGGAGTCAAATTCTTTGCCTAATCTAAAATTGGACATGTCTTGATTATGCAACTTGATAGCCTTATCTTTTTTTTGCTTCTCTAAGCATCTCTTTACTTAAATCTAAACCTTCAACTAAAAATCTCTTTTTCTTTAAGGGAAGCAAATATAATCCTGTTCCGCAACCAATATCAAGAATGGATTTCACTTGATATTTTTTCAAAATTTTAGAAATAAAATTAGCTTCTTTTTCTATTTCTTTTTTGTCAACCAATAAATCATAATACTTAGCACTTGGTTTGTATAAACTTTTTTCTTCCATAATATTTAATTTATTTAATTTTATATAAATTTATTTATAAAAACTTCTTTTAAAAAAAGAAACAAAAAGCGGGCTTATCTCTCAAATACATTGGTCGTCCCACCGTCCTCCCCCAACCTGAAAAATCACCAACCAAAAGCTATTTATACCAAAAATATCTAATAATATTAACATAATCCCAGGTGATCCTCACGGGTTGCCTGATGAATTTTTTAAAATGGAATCTACAATAGTATTTATTGGCGCAGGCTATTTATCTTTTATCTCCAAGTTTTTTGGTAACGGGAAACCCTTAAGATATAAAATGGAGGTTTTAGCAAAAAATCTTGCCAAATCAAAAAATTTAGAATGTAAAAAAATATACTTCTACACAGCACCCCCATATCAAAATCCAAAACCAACAAAAGAAGAAAA
Source organism: Candidatus Woesearchaeota archaeon (assembly GCA_964598515.1). Classification (GTDB taxonomy): domain Archaea; phylum Nanobdellota; class Nanobdellia; order Pacearchaeales; family GW2011-AR1; genus GW2011-AR1. The sequence continues at coordinate 4,139 of CAZRBZ010000037.1, read as the reverse complement.
TAAAAGAAAAGCTAATTATGACAAATTCATCTCAAAATTAAAAGAAGTCGGAATAAACATAAGAGAAGGAAGATGTCAAAAAATAAATAACATCTATCAGCAAAAAAGAGTAGACACACTATTAACAATTGATTTATCAAGAATTCCAAAAAAAGAAGGAATCACCGATGCAATTGTCATCACTTCAGACACAGATTTTGTCCCAATAATTAACGACCTATCAGAAGACGGAATAAATGTAATTCTTGCTTATTTTACAGATAAAAAAAGAAAGTCTGGACTTTCTCTTTCAAACCATTTATGGAAAGCATGTAAAGATAAAATAAAAATTAAAAAAGAATATTTCTACAATTAAATCCTAAATTCTTCTTTCACAAAAACAACCAAAAAGGAACTCCCCATTTTCTTTTTGCCCCAAGGGGGTACTCTTCGAGCAGAAAAAAGAAACAAAAAGCGGGCTTATCTCTCAAATACATTGGTCGTCCCACCGTCCTCCCACAACCTGAAAAGAAAAATTAAAACTCTGCGTCGCTTCACTTCCTTACCACGCCTTGCAAGCTCTCACTTTGTTCGGGTCAAGCAACAACAGTTATGAGGAAATTCCTTGCGACAATTTCCCAAATTTTTTCTTACACTCTAATCAAACCAAAATCCTATTCATACCTCAAAGCATCAACTGTATTAATTCTACTTGCTCTGTATGCTGGAATTACTCCCGATATTGCTCCTGTTATTACTGCGAATAAAATACAATAAATGAATAAATCACCTGGAAATAAAATTGAATAAGCTGGTTGCAGAAATCCCCAACCAAGTGAATTTAAAGTCATATTTGCAACTAATGTTGCTATCCACCCCAAAAGAACCCCTAATATTCCTGCTGTAAATCCTAAAAATGCTGATTCAAATAAAAATATTTCAAACACTTCTGAATTTCTTGCACCAATTGATTTTAATATTCCAATTTCTTTATATCTCTCTAATACTGATGTAATCATTGTGTTTGCTGTATTTACCGCTGATACTAATACTGAAATTAATGCAATTAAAATAACAAATGCTATAATAATATTAATTGCTGCTGTATATGATTCAATCATATTTTCAAATGTTTGGACAAAAAAATCTTCTTTTCCTTTTTCTACATCTCTATGTTTCCTTAATCCTCTTTCAACATTTTCAACTGCTTGTTCTATGTTATTCATGTCTGCACTTGCTATGATTTGAGAATAACTATCTTCTTCTGGAAATAAATCTTCATAATAATTATTTGGAATGTAAAGTTGTGCATCATCTGTTGAACTTCCTACTGATTCCATAAATCCAATTATTTTTAGTTTATGGTCGTTAACTTCAATTATATCATTTATTTCTAAACCCTTGTTAAAAATCTTTCCATCTATCATATAATTATGTCCTGCATAAACTTTTTTTGTATCACTTGATTTCAACTCTCGTCCTTTTTCTATCCCTATATTAAACATTTCCATTATTAATGGTATTGAGGGATCATAAGCTATTAGATTTGTATATTTTTTTTCACCACTCCTCTTAACTTCTACTGGAGAAAAATATATTCCTGTTGAATCATATATTCCTGAAGCTCTTTTTATCACTTTTAAATCATCATCTGTTAATTTGAAAGGTGCACCTGAACCAGTGATACTCCCTCCTTTTGCCATAATTAATAATTTATCTGCTGATGAACTTGAAGCAATTTCATTTGTATAATCATAAAGCCCATATCCATAACTCATGAAGATGAATATTGTTGCTATCCCCACTAAAATTGAGAATACTGTTAAAAAACTTCGTCCTTTTTTATGGGCTAGGTTTCTTAGAGAATAGAGGATTGAATCTTTTCCGATCATTACTTCGCCTCCAGCTTTGCAGCATTGAGTGTGTTTGAGTAAAGTTGCTGTATGTTTATTTTTTTTGTTTTCATTTTTTGTTTATTATGTCCGTAGCGCATCTACTGGGTTTTGTTTTGCTGCTGACATTGCTGGTGCTATTCCCGCTAATCCCCCCATTATGAAACTTCCTAAAAGGGTGAATACTATTAACATTATGTCTACACTTGGCTTAATATCTACTGCTAGCCAATTTGCAATTCCTATTGTTCCAAAAACTCCTATTAATGTTCCAATTAGTGCTCCCACAACTCCTCCAACCAAACCCAATAAACTAGATTCTATAAGAAATTGGAAAAAAATATCTTCATTTCTTGCACCAACTGATTTCATAATTCCAATATCTCTTTTTCTTTCTAAGACTGAAGTTGTCATTGTGTTTATTATTCCTATTGCTCCAATAAAAATAGAAATTGATGCAACTATTACAATAAATGCTTTTATTGCAGCCAGAACTTCATTAACTGTTTTTATCATAGCTTCTGGTGTTGAAACTTCAAAATCTTCTTCCCCTTCTTTAACATCACGAGTTCGTCTCAATGTTTTTTCAATATCTTCTTTTGTTTTATCTATTTCTTTTTTATCTACTGGTTTTGCTAAAATTACATCATATTCTTCACCAAAATTAAATAAATCTTCCATATCTTTTTCATTCATATATACTGCATTATCAAACATAAAATTTCCAACTTTTTCTAAAATTCCAACTACTTCAAATTCTTTATCTTGAATTAAAACTTTTTTTCCAGGGATTATTTTTTTTTCTAATCCGGCCTTATCTATATAAAAATTATAACCCAAAAAAACTTTTCCAATATCTGAGTCTTTTAGTAGTCTCCCAGCAATAGCACCACTATTTAATTGTTCATAAATAAAATCCCTCTCCTTACCAGAAGGAACACTTGCTATATATCCGAAAATTAACCTATCATTATATTCTAATTTTCCATTTTGAAGTATTCTTTTTGATGCTATTTTTACACTACTTATTTTTTCAATAGCTTCTAAATCTTTTATTGTTAATGGTTTTACCACAGACTCTCCTGGTGGGCCCATTGCTGTTGCTCCACTTGCTTGAATTGTTATTAGCTCTGTCTGAGTTATTCCGAATTGACTTGATACTGCAATTTCAAGACCATTTCCTAAAGAAATTAATGATACAACTGCTGTTACTCCAATAAAAATTCCAATCAAAGTTAACCAAGAACGAACACCTCTGTGCTTTAAATTTTTGAAAGCTAAAATAAAATAATCAGAAAACATTGTTTTTTCTCCAGTTTGATGATTGGCAGCTGACAGTTGGTAGTTGGCGGTTAAGAATAACAAAAAACATTTTATTTATCTCCTTTATGTTTTGTTTGTCTTAATTTTTCTTTTCCTGCTTTTGACCAACCATTCTTTTTTCTAGTAACTTTTTCCAGTTTACCATCTCTTAACCAATAAACAATATCTGCATGAGCTTGAGCTAATTCAGGTTCATGAGTAACCAGAATAATTGTTTTTCCTTTCTGATTCAATTTTTCTAAAAATTCCATAACAATATTCCCTGTTTTAGTATCTAAATTACCTGTAGGTTCATCAGCAAGAACAACTTCTGGATCATTAGCTAAAGCCCTAGCAATAGCAACCCTTTGTCTTTGGCCTCCAGAAAGTTCATTAGGATAATGATCCATTCTATCGTGAAGTTCAACTAATTTCATTAATTCTTGAGCAACTTGATCTCTTTCAAAAATATCAATTCCCTGAAACATCATGGGAAGCATAACATTTTCCTTTGCAGTTAAATTAGGAATTAAATTAAATGATTGAAAAATAAAACCAATCTTTTTCCCCCGAATTTGTGCTAAATCCGATTCATTCAAAGTGGAAATATCCTCACCATCCAAAAAAATATGCCCTTTGGTTGGAACATCTAAACTTCCCACAAGATTCATAGCAGTAGATTTCCCAGATCCGCTAGGCCCCATAATTGCAACAAACTCTCCCTTATTTACTTTCAAAGAAATTCCATCAACTGCTTTTACTACGTTTTCGCCCATGTAGTAATACTTACATACATTTTTTAATTCAATAATAATTGAATTTTTATCACCTTTTTTCATAGAGAAGAAAAGGAGATATAATATTTAAAGGTAATGTCGTAAAAAATTAAAAAATAATAATTAAACAAAGAAATGACATCCTCTCCACACTAAAGTGTGGAGTTTCCATGATGTGCTGACTAATTTC